>JAHJPG010000092.1 GCA_018819925.1 Pseudomonadota bacterium | reverse complement strand
GCATCGGTAGGTTTATACGTCGCTTTTTCCAGCCTTGCTATCCAGTTAAGATCATCAAGTGATGCAGAACTAATTTGGTATTCTGATTCTCTATCGATAATTTTTCTCGGAAACTGCCTTCTCCTTTTAGCTATATCTATAATCCACATCGTCAAAATTGCCATTGATGCCGACAACAAAATTAGCAAGAAAGTATTTCTCGATACGTCCGGTAAAGCATAAATCGTTGCCAGACCACTTACAATAGCCAGCAAAATGACAATTTTCCCCCACGGAGTGTTTTGATTTACCTGCAATTTTATCCCCCCAGACCAAACCTAGTTAACCGACTAAAAGCACGCCCCCCAGCCTCGCGGGGATGCTATCCTTTCACCGTTTACAGTTTCAAATGTTGTTCTAGTCAACGCTGTAGTCAGGTGCCATAGCACCTAAAAATTTAATGAACTGCCCAGCAACTTCGTATTGGCAATGGATTAACAATGCAATAATTTAAAATTTAAAGTACGTTAAACAATATCGCTTCTCTGGTCAATAGTGTTTTTCGGTCCTTCCATTGAAAACATTTGGCCTTTGGTTTCAAGAGGTTGCACAGTTTTCCGTTCAGCGGTAGCCGCAGGCAGACAAGGCGTCCCGCCAGTGACAGCCGGAGGTGTGGCTTAAGCCACAGCGAGGCTGGAGCGCCGCAAGCGACGCCGCATGAGTGCGGCCGGCCGAACCGCCCACGCAGTTAACCCGGAGCCATGCCTGGCGGTTTTGCCGAGGCGTTCTAATGGGCATCCTGCCCCCGGCCTCGGACTGAGCCCCAGGCCCGCCGGCTTTTCGCCTAAAATAAACGGCCCGGGCGGTTTCCCGCCCGGGCCGTGATTTGGCTAGGCTGGATATTACTGATGATTGATGTTGAAGGTGCCGCCACCGAATTCGTCGGAGCTAAACTTGCCCTGGATGTTTTTGCCGGACACGTTGCCTTCCACATGGATTTTGTGGCTGCCAGAGGTAAGCGTGCCCTGCAGGTGAGTTCCCGCGATGCCCCCGTTCAGCGCACCGCTAATGGTGCCTATCACCGTATTCTCCAGGGTGAAATTGCCGGTGACATTGTTACCGCTCTGGTTGATGTTGCCGTGCATGGAGCCGCCCGGCTTCTCGCAGTCCGGGGGGGTGCATTTCCACTGCCCGGCCCAATTGCCGGTGAGGTCGTTGTCTGCCTGGGCGATGGGCGCGGCGGCGAGGAGCAAGGCCCCGGTGAGCAACAAAATGCAAATTATCACGATTTTCCGCATAAAAGCCTCCTCCTCGAAAGCATTGATCAAAGCAGTTTCACCCTGTTTTGGTAACCGCAAATTAGCAATTTCATATCCATAAGTTGTTTAGTATACATTAATATCAATCATGCTAGTCAAGGGCCAAATTCTTTTAGCACCCCGGTGATGATGCGGCTCATGTCCTCTCCCGCCTTGCCCGCGTTTTCGATGACCAGGTCGATGGGTGAGGGCCGCATGTCCTCGGGATCGTTCACGTTGCTGATGGCGGCCAGGCCCATGACCCTGAGCCCCATGTGGCGGGCGGCGATGACCTCCAGCACCGTGGACATGCCCACCGCGTCGCCCCCCAGGGTGCGCAGCATGCGGGTCTCGGCCGGGGTCTCCATGCTGGGACCCTTGAGCCCCACGTAGACCCCCTGATACATCTGGATTCCCAGGACCCGGGCCACCGAGCGGGCCAGGGCGATAAGCTGGGGGTCGTAGACTTGGCTCATGTCCGGGAAGCGCTCGCCCCACTCGTCCACGTTGAGGCCGATGAGGGGATTGTCGCCGGTGAAGTTGATGTGGTCGGTGATGAGCATCACCCGGCCCGCCTCCATGGCCGGGTCCAGGCCACCGGAGGCGCAGGTCACCATGAACACCTCCGCCCCCAACAGGGTCAGGGCCCGGATGGGCAGGGTCACCTGGCGGGCGCTGTAGCCCTCGTAGAGGTGAAAGCGCCCGGCCAGGGCAGCCACCGGTTGCCCGGCCAGGCGGCCCAGCACCAACTCGCCGGCGTGGCTGGCGACGGTGGACACGGGGAAGCCGGGTATGTCGCCGTAAGGGACGCGCACTGCGTCCGTTATGGCCGCGCCCAGGTGGCTCAGGCCGGTGCCCAGGGTCAGGGCCACCCGGGGGGTGAAGCCTCCGGGCAGGCGATTCCGCAGATACTGCGCGGCCCGGGACACGGCATCCTGGTGTTCCATAATTTAGGTCCCCAACATATTGATTAAAAACATGCGCCCCAGCCTTGGTGGCACCAAAAAAGCAAGCTCGGGGCCCGCTGTCAACGATTTTCTACCCGCTTACGCCGCGATGCCGGCAATCCATGCGCAAGCGCCGCCCCCTAGTGAGCAAAAAAACCAGTTGACATGCCTGGCCGCGCTCACCATATTTCTATAAAGGCTGACCATGTCACGTCTTAAACCATATATGTCCCGCCTGAGCTTGGCCGCCGTATTGGCTGGCCTTTGCGGCTTGGGTGGGACCATGTTTTTTGAGCCCGCGCCGGAGGTGGTGGTGCATGTCTCCGCCTCCTGGCAGGTGCATGACCCGGCCGCCGCGGCCCGCCAGAGGCTGACCATGGTGCTGCCTCTGCGCCAGCGCCAGCGGGCGGTGTGGCCCATGGCTCGGCGCGCCGCCCGCAAGCACGGCCTGGAGCCGGCCCTGGTCATGGCCGTAATCCAGGCCGAGAGCGGCTTCTTCCACCAAGCCCGCAGCCATCGCGGGGCCCAGGGCCTGATGCAGATCAATCCGGTAACCGCCCGTCACCTTAAGCTGACCCACCCCCTGGACCCCCAAGCCAACCTGGACGCCGGGGTGGGCTATCTGGCTTGGCTCTACCGGGAATATGAAGGCGACCTCAGCCTGACCCTGGCCGCCTACAACGCCGGGCCTGCCAAGGTGGCCGAGGCCGGCGGCATGCCCGACATCCCCGAGACCAGGCAATACGTGGCCGAGGTCTTGGAGCACCTGAACCAATTCCGCGCCCAATACGCCACCATGGCCAGTTTCTAGGCCCCCCGCACCACGCACGACAGCGCCCCCGCCCCGGCCATTTCGGCCCGGCGGCGCCCGTCTGCCCCGTGTTGTGAAGGAATAAAGAAGGGACCAGGCGTCCCCGACAGGAAAAACACCACCACCCGGAGCCCGAACCAGGACCGCCCCTAGTGCCGGGGCGGCGGCGGACGCCGGGTGGCGCACGGGGGCCGGAGGTGCCGGCCCCTAAAACAAGCTACTACTTACGGCGCTGGTGACGCGTGGACTTGAGCAGCTTGCGGTGCTTATGCTTGCGTATCTTTTTACGCCGCTTTTTTATCACTGAACCCATGAGCCATACCTTTTTGGGTGCATGCCTGGCGCCAAATCGCCCCCAGGCTTTACGGAGTCAGATATATACCGGACAATGCGCCTTCCGGCAAGGACAAATAAGCCGTCAACCCACCAACATCCCCTTGGGCCGGGGGGCTCAAGCCAGGCTGGTGGTGTGGCTAAGATCCACCTGCCCGGCCTGGTTAAGGGCCTTGTAGCAATCGCGGCAAAGCTGGAGCCCGGCCTCGTCGTCCAGGGGCAACAGCTGGACAAGGTGCTCGAAATCATCGCAGGGCATGGAGGCCAGGGGCGCGGCGCTGATGAGCACCGGCGCCTGATTGGGGTTGGTTTGCTCCGTGGCGATGAGTATGGGCTCCTGCTCCTGGTCGGCACCGCCGGCCCGGGCGTGGGGCAAAAAGGAGTTTTGCTCGTAATTCCACAGGGTCCGGTCCAAAAGCTCGGCCTGGGCCGGGCCGGCGGCCAGGATCAACACCCTTTGGCCGGCGGCCCAATGGCGCGCGGCCAGACGGGCGGCGGCCTGCTCCAGGTTGGCGCCCGCCTGCCTCAAATTGACGTATTCCACCTTGACCCGGGCCATGGGCTTCCTCCTACCGTGATTTTAGCACACCCCCCCGCCCCCACCAATCCCCCCCGGGGCGTCCAGGCGCAAGCGCTCGGCAAAACGGCACAATTTAGCCGGGCTTTCTTGACACTACCAGGGGCGGGACCTATATTAAAAACCAGCGGACCGGCCCGTGCGGGCGGCCTGTCTGGTAAGATATGGCCCGAACCTCTTGCCGCCGGCGGGCGGCCTTAACCGCGAGCAGCGACAAAGATATAAATGGCCAAAGATTATTACAAGGTGCTGGGGGTGGCCAAGGGCGCCCCGGCCGAAGAGATAAAGAAGGCTTATCGCAAGCTGGCCCTCAAGTATCACCCCGACCGCAACAAGGGCGACAAAGAGGCCGAGGACAAGTTCAAGGAAATCAACGAGGCCTACGCCGTCCTGAGCGACCCCAAGAAGAAGCAGGAGTACGACACCTACGGCTCCAGCGGCTTCAAGCAGCGCTACAGCCAGGAAGACATCTTCCGGGGCAGCGACATCAACGACATACTCCGGGGAATGGGCCTGGGCGGCGACGCCTTCAGCCAGTTCTTCGGCGGGGGCGGCCGGGGCGGATTCCGCACCTACACCCATGGCGGCGGGCCCGGGGCGGGAGGCTTCGACTACCAGCAGCCCTACGGCGGCATGGGCGGAGTCCCGGCCCGGGGCACCGACCTGGTCTACGAGCTGCCGGTCAGCCTGGAAGAGGTCTTCCACGGCGGCGAGAAGATGGTCTCCTACCGGGTGGGCAGCCGCACCGAACGCATCAGCGTCAAGGTGCCGCCGGGCATAGAAACCGGCAAGAAACTGCGTCTGGCCGGCAAGGGCGAACCAGGCCCTCCCGGGGCCCAACCAGGGGATTTGCTCATAAAAATCAACGTACTGGACCATCCCCAGTTCAAGCGGGAGGGGGCCGACCTGGAAATCACCAAGGAGGTGCCCTTCAGCCAGGCCGCCCTGGGGGCCACCGTGGAAGTGAACACCCTGGAGGGCAAAAACCTCACGGTCAAGCTGCCCAAGGGCACCCAACCCGGAGCCCGCCTGCGTCTCAAGGGCCAGGGTCTGCCCCCGTTCAAGGGCTCGGGCCGGGGCGATCTTTTCGTGCGGGTGGCCATTGAGGTGCCCCAGCGCCTGAGCAAGAGCCAAAAAGAACTTCTGGAAAAACTGGCCGAGGAGGGCTTGTGATTTCACGTCGCCTTATCCCCATCATCCTGACCTTGGCCGCCATGCTGGCCCTGGCGCCGGTCGCCATGGCCGCCCTGGACTACCCCCGCCCCACCGGGCAGGGGGGCCTACCCAGCGCGGTGGGCGACTACGCCAAGATGATCCCCACCCAGGCCAAGCAGGCCATGGAAGCCATCGCCACCGAGCTTTACCAAAAGACCGGCGCGGCGGTGGTGGTGGCCACGGTGCCCTCCCTGGACGGCGAGAGCATCGAGCAGGCCGCGGTGCAGTTGTACCAAAAATGGGGCATCGGCAAAAAGGGCGAGGACAAGGGCGTGCTCATCCTGTTGGCCCCCACCGAGCGCAAGCTTCGCATCGAGGTGGGCTACGGCCTGGAGGGAGTCTTGACCGACGCCACCTCCGGAGCGGTGCGCGACCAATATTTGCTGCCCTATTTCAAGAAGGGCAAGTTCGCCCAGGGCCTGTTGGCCGGCGAGGCGGCCATCGCCTCCCTGGTGGCCCAGAGCGAGGGGGTCAAGCTCACCGGGGTGCCCGAGGTCAAGGTGGGCCGGGGGATGTCCCGGGGCTTCAGCCTGGGCGGCCTTTTCGTGGTGCTCATCATCTTCTGGCTGGTGATGCGCATGTTCGGCAAGCGGGGGGGCCGGGGCGGCGGCGGG
>JAHJPG010000091.1 GCA_018819925.1 Pseudomonadota bacterium | reverse complement strand
CAAGACCGAGGTGGAAGCCTTGCTGGAGCAGGCGGTGAACCACGGCCCCCTGGCCGGGGTGGCCGCCCTGGAACGTGGAATCATGGGGCGCCCCCGGGCCGCGGCCGACTTCAAGGGCGATCCTCATTCGGCACTTATAGACCTTAATTGGCTGGCCCTCAGCGGCGAGCTTTTGCGCATCCATCTTTGGCACGACAACGAGTACGCCTATTGCTGCCGCGTGGCCGACACCTTGGAGTTAATCCTGAGCCGGCTCTAGTGGGCCGGCACTGGAGGCCACCTATGCCTTTCAGCAAGCACGGCTACCCGCGACCCCTCATTCTCAAAAACGGCGAAGAGGTATGGCTGCGTCCTGTGCGCCCCGAGGAAGACGACAAGGCTATCTTCGATTTTTTGTCGCGCCTGAGCGCCGATGACCGCTGGTATCTGGACTTCGACCCCAACGACCCGGAAACGGTGCGCTACCGCTTCATCAACTTCAACCCCAACAAGGTCCTGCCCATCGTGGCCACCAACGCCAAGGGCCAAGTGGTGGGCTTGGCCACCCTGGAACGCAGCCATCCCGGCGCCCGGGGGCACATCGGCAAGGTGCGGGTGGCCGTGCAGCCCTTCTACCGCAACCAGCGCCTGGGCACCTACCTGCTCTTGGATCTGATCCAATTGGCGGTGAATCTGGGGCTAAGGGTGCTCACCGCCGAATTCATAAAGGGCATCGAAGACAGCGCCATTCGGGCCGCCCGCCGTTTGGATTTTTTCGAGCAGGCGGTGATGCCCGAATATGCCAAGGACTCCCGGGGGAACCGTTACGACCTGGCGATCATGGTCAAGCGCATCCACCGGGGATACGACGATTTCTAGGCCGCAGCGGTAACAATCTTGAACATCCCCCCCAGGCAAAGCCGCGTGAACACCCCACGTGGAGAGGTGGTGCTACGCGACCGGGTGGCTCCCGGGGATCTGGCCGAGGTGGAGACGGACCCGGGCATCGGGGTTTTCAGCGCCTACCGCTCCATCATAACCACCAAGGACAGCCTGACCAGGATCGCCGCCCAGCCCCAGGCCAACCTGTGCCTGGCCCTGGCCGAAGATCGGTGCATCGTGGGCTACTGCGTGATGCGCCCTTCCCAGGAGGGCGAACGCTGGTCCTGGCTCAAGCCGCCTATTATGTTTGAGCTGTTCGGAGAGACCGCCCGGGGTTGGCGCAACCTAAAGCTCATGCGCCCCATGCTGGAGCTTTTGGTTGGCGACGAGGCCAACGAAGAGCGCATTCTCTATATAGTGGGCTATTCCTGGACATGGGACCTGGACCACACCAAAAAGTCCATGCAGGAGTACCGAGACACCCTCATCCACTTGCTCTCTCCCCTGGGTTTCAGGCAATACCCCACCAACGAGCCCAACATCAGCCTGAGGCCGGAAAACATCTTCATGGCCCGGGTGGGGTCGGGGGTAAGCAAGGAAGTGGTCAAATCTTTTCACAACCTGCTCTTCGGCATGGGCGAAGACTAGATTCCCCTCAACCATCCCCCTGGGGAGGACAGGCTCATGTTTCGCATCAGGCGCATCTACGACGATCTCAGGGCGGTGGACCGTCAGGCGGTGGAGCAGGTGCTGGCCATCCTGGCCGGCCAGTTCCCAGACGCGCCGGCCTCTGACACCCAAAAGCTCACCGAGCGTCTGCGCGACGCCCTGACTCATCGCCTGCGCTACGTGCTGTTGGTGGCCGAGGAGCACCAACGCAAGGTGCTGGGCTTCGCCCTCACCGCCTACGCCCCGGACGTGAAGTTCTGCTACCTGGACTACCTGGCCACCGCCCGGCGGCTAACCGGCGGCGGAGTGGGCGGCGCCCTGTACCAGCAGGTGCGGCGCGAAGCCGCCCGCCTGGAGGCGGTGGGCCTTTTCATGGAGTGCCTGCCCGACGACCCGGCGTTGTGCCCTGACAGCGAAATGCTCAAGCAGAACCGATCCCGACTGAAGTTTTACGAGCGCTTCGGGGCCCGGCCCATCGCCGGCACCGCCTACGAAACCCCGGTGAGCCCCGAGGACGACTGCGCCCCCTATCTGGTTTACGATCCCCTGGACCGCCCGCCCAACCTGCCCCGCCAGATCGCCCGGCGGGTGGTGCGGGCCATTTTGGAGCGCAAGTACGGCCAGTTGTGCCCGCCCTCCTACGTCAAGATGGTGGTGGACTCTTTCAAGGACGACCCGGTGCGCCCGCGGCCACCGCGCTACCTCCCCGCCCAGATTCCGGTCCCCAAGCCCCGGGGGCGCGGCCTGGCGGTGATCCCCCTGGTTGTCAACCGGGACCACACCATCCACCACGTGCGGGAGCGCGGCTACGTGGAGGCCCCGGCGCGTATCGGGGCCATACTAAAAGAACTGGAGCGCACCAACCTCTTCGAGCCGGCCCCGGCCCACCGTTATTCCCGGGACCACATACTGGCGGTTCACGACCCGCGCTTTTTCAACTACCTGAAGAAGATGTGCGGACAGCTCAAGCCCGGGGAATCGGTGTACCCCTACGTCTTCCCCATCCGCAACGCGGCCCGCCCCCCCAAGGAGCTGCCGGTGCGGGCGGGTTATTATTGCATCGACACCTTCACCCCCTTGAACCGCAACGCCTACCACGCCGCCCGCCGGGCGGTGGACTGCGCCCTCACCGCCGCCGATACCATCCTCAACGGCTACCGGGCGGCCTACGCCCTGGTGCGGCCGCCGGGGCATCACGCCGAGCGCAAGGTCTTCGGCGGGTTTTGCTACTTCAACTCGGCGGCGGTGGCGGCCCACTACCTCAGCGCACACGGCAAGGTGGCGGTGGTGGACGTTGACTACCACCACGGCAACGGCACCCAGGACATCTTCTATCTGCGCGGCGAGGTGTTCACCGCTTCCATCCACGGCCACCCTTCCTTCGCCTATCCCTATTTCTCCGGCTTTGCCGAAGAGACCGGCGAGGGGCCGGGCGCGGGGGCCAACTACAACCTGCCCCTGCCCGAGCAGGTGGACGGCGAAGCCTATCGCAAGGCCCTGGGCAAGGTGCTGGCCAAGGTGAAGCGCTTTAACCCCGACTTTTTGGTGGTGTGCCTGGGCCTGGACCCGGCCAAGGGCGACCCCACAGGCTCCTGGAGCCTGAAAGCCGCCGACTTCGAGGCCAACGGCCTCATGCTGGGCAAAATGGGCCTGCCCACCCTGGTGGTGCAGGAGGGCGGCTATTACATCCGCTCCCTGGGCACCAACGCCCGCAACTTCTTCAACGGTCTGGCCCGGGGGATCGGCCTGCTCTAAAGCAATAATTTTTGGCCAGGCGCCTCGTTGGGGTACAATCGCTAGAATTATGAGCGCTCCCCCCCCTCAACCCCGCCGGGTGCTCCGGCTCATCGCCCGCCTCAACGTGGGCGGACCGGCCCGCCATGTGGCCTGGCTCATGCAGGAGATGGACCCCGGCCTCTACAGCCAGACCCTGGCCGCCGGGAGGGTGCAAAAGGGGGAAGACGACCTGGGCCCGGAACTGCGGGCCCAGGGCCTGACCTGGCGGGACCTGCCCCGTCTGGGCCGCAGTATCAGCCCCATCAACGACACCCTCAGCCTGCTGGCGGTCTTGGGATTATTAGTCAAGCTCAAGCCCCACATTTTGGCCACCGAAGCCTCCAAGGCCGGGCTGTTGGGGCGAAGCGCCGCTTTGCTCTACCGGCCCCTGGCCGCCCTGGCCGGCTGGCCCCGCCTACGTTGCGTGCACACCTACCACGGCCACACCTTCCACTCCTACTTCGGCCCCACCAAGGCCCGCCTGTTTTTGGCCCTGGAGAGATCCCTGGCCCGCTGGGTCACCTGGCGCATCGTAACCATCAGCCCACGCCAATACCGGGAGATCGCGCAGACCTACCGGGTGGGCCGGCCGGGTCAGGTGGTGGAGGTGCCCCTGGGCATAGACCTTGAGCCCTTTGCCGAGCCCCAGGCCGGGCGGCGGCGTTTCCGCGCCGAGTTGGGCGTGGGGGACGGCGAGTTCCTGGTGGGCGCGGTGGGGCGGGTGGCCCCGGTAAAAAACTACGGTTTGTTTTTGCAAACCGCCGCCGCCCTTGGCCAGGATTCGCCCGAGCTTTTCGCCCGCTGCCGCTTCGTGCTCATCGGCGGGGGGAGCCAGGCGCAGATGGAGGCCCTGCGGGCCCAGGCCGAAAACCTGGGCCTGGGCGGACGCGTGTCCTTCCTGGGAAGCCGGAGCGACCGGGAAGCCTTTTTTCCGGGACTGGACGCCTTGCTGCTAACCAGCAACAATGAAGGTACGCCAGTGGCCATCTTGGAGGGCGGGGCCTGCGGGTTGCCGATGGTGGCCACCGAAGTGGGCGGGGTGCCCGACCTGCTGGGCGCGGCCCAAGAAAATCTGGGCGGAGGAATGACCCGGCGGCAACGGGGGCTGGGCGCCCCGGCCGGCGACGCCCGGGCCTTGGCCCGGGGCTTGGCCCTGCTTTTAAACGACCGGGGGGAAGCGGCCCGTTTGGGCGAAGCGCTTAAGCGGTACGTATGGCAAAATCACGCTAAATCACGTCTGGCCGCCGACTTCGAACGGCTCTACGGCCAGATGGAAAGCCGAGGATAAGCGGTGGAGGGCAAGCTAAAAGAAATCGCCGGGATTCTTGCGGCCAGCGCCAGCACCGTGGCCCTCACCGGGGCGGGCATCAGCGTGGATAGCGGCATTCCCGCCTTCCGCGGCTCCCAGGGTTTGTGGGGCAAATACGACCCCATGGAATACGCCAGCATCGAGGCCTTCCGGGGCGACCCGGTCCGGGTGTGGTCCATGCTCATCGAACTTGATGATTTGGTCTTGTCGGCCCGGCCCAACCCGGCCCACCTGGCCCTGGCCCAGTTGGAAAACCTGGGGGCCTTGGACATGGTGGTGACCCAGAACATAGACGGCCTGCACCAGGAGGCCGGCTCCCGGGCGGTGGTGGAGTTCCACGGCTCCGGCCGGCGGCTGGTGTGCCTGGAGTGCGGCAGCTACCTGGAGCGCGAGCAACTGTCCCTGGAGATGCTGCCCCCCCGTTGCGCCTGCGGCGGGATCATCAAGCCGGACGTTGTGTTTTTCGGCGAACCCATTCCCCAGCGGGCCATGCTGGCGGCCATGGCCGCGGCCCAGGCCTGCACGGCCATGCTGGTGGTGGGCACCAGCGCGGTGGTGGCCCCGGCCAGCCATCTGCCCGTCTTGGCCCAATCGGCTGGGGCCAGGGTCATCGAGATAAACCCGGAGCCCACCCCCCTCACCGGCCGGGTGGCTGATTTGAGCTTGCAGGCCAGCGGAGCCGAGGTGCTGCCCGTCCTGGTGGAGATGGTGCGCCGGATCAAAGGATAACCGCCGCTCCTCCCGGAGGCCTTGCCTGGGCTCCGGGGGTGTGCGACCATGGGGCACCTCACTCAGGGAGGGGTCATGCCCGCGCCCAGGCGCACCCAACATATCTGGTTGCAGATGCTTCTGGGCCTGGCCGCCGGGGTGGTGGCCGGGTTGCTCTTGCACGGCTTCTGGGAGATGTTCGGCCTGCCCGACCGGCCCGGCCCGGCGGCCTGGGGCGATCTGGTGCGTCCCGTGGGACTGAAGCGCTTCGTTTCCGTGGCCCTGCCCGCCGCGGCGGTGTTGCCCACACTGATCCTGGGGGTGCTTTCCTACATGCTGGCCGGGGCAGGGCCCCAGGCGGCGGAGCAGTGCCGCCAGGCCCAGCGCCTGGACGCTTACACCTACCTGCTGTTGGCCGCCGGGGTGGTCCTGGTTCTGGTGTGGAACGTCCTGGGAAACGGCACCCTGGCCTTGGGGCTAATCTACCTGGGCCTGGCCACGGCCAAGACCGCCATACTGCTGCGCCTGCTGTGGCGGGCCTGTCTGGCCCCGGCCAACGAACAACAGCGGCCCTTGGGCCGGCAGGGCCTGGTGGCGGTGTTCCTCACCGCCCTGGTGGCCTTCGGCCTGCCCGCCCCCTGGCTGTCCCAGGTGATCAGCGCCGGGGGTGGCGAGAGCGTTCACCTCATGCAGGCCCACGCCGTGGCCAGCGGACGCCCGGCCACCCTGGAGCCGCCCCAACCGGGGCCGGAGCAAAGCGATTTTTATTGGACCTCCCAGGCCCCGGAGGAGCCGGACCGGCCCGGCGGGGCCCTGGCTCCCTTGTTCGCCTTAATCATCGCCCCGGCCTATGCCGTGGCGGGGCGCCTGGGGGTGCTCCTGCTGCAAGCGGCCTTCATGGCCCTCAGCGCGGTCACCCTGCTCTCTTGGCTGGGGGCGGTGGGGGTGCGGGCCGGACCGGCCGCGGTGTCCGCCGGGCTGGCCCTGGGGGCCGCTCCGGTGTTCATCGCCGGAGGCATGGTTTTATCCGAAGCCCCAGCCATTCTGCTGACTCTGTGCTGCCTGCGTCTGCTGGCCTGGGCCCGCACCAGCCCCTGGAGCGCCCTGCCCCTGCTGGTGGCCGCCTGCCTGCTGCTCACCGGCCTGGAGCTGCGTTATGCGGCCTTGGCCGGGGGCCTGGTGCTGTTGGGGCTTTTCGAGCTGCTGCGCCGCCCCCTGGGGGCCTGGCTGGCGGCGGTCGCCGCTGCCCTCCCGGCGGCCGCCCTGGCCCTGGCCCTGTTCGGCCCTTGGGAGGCCTGGCCCCCCCTCCTGGGCGCGGCGGTGGAGGAAAACATGGCCTGGTGGCGTCAGGCCATGTATTGGTGGACTCCTGTGGCCGCCTTTGCCGGCGGGCTGTTTTTGGACCAAGCCTATGGCCTGCTGCTCGCCGCCCCGGTGCTGGTCTTGGCCCTGGGCGGCCTGCCCTTTAGCCTGAAGCGCCGCCTGGTCCCCAGCCTGCACTATCTCATCCCCGCCGGCCTGCACTTGGCGGTCATGTGCTTCACCGGTTGGTACCGCTGGCATGGGGGCAGCGCCCCGCCAGGGCTTTTGGCCGCAGTGCTTTTACCGCCGGCGGCCCTGTTCATGGCCCCGGTGCTGGCCGCCCTGAGCCGGCCCTGGTGGCGTCTGGCCTGGTGGCTGCCCGCAGCCATCGGCCTCATCTACACCTGGCTGCTCACCCTTTTGCCTTGGCTGCGCCTGGCCCTGCCCGGCACGCCCAATCCCCTGTTCATCAGCCTCAGCCGCCGCCTGGGCCTGGACCTTGGCCGGGCCCTGCCCAGCGGTTTCGCCGCCTGGCCCGAGGTGTTGCCCGCCACCTCCGTCGCCTTGGCCATGGCCGCTTTTTATGCCCTGTGCGCCTGGCGCCTTCCGGCGCCGCCCGCGGCCATGCCCCCCTGGAAGGCCAACGAGGCGCTCGGCCTGGCCCTGGCCCTGGCCTTGGTGGCCTGGGGCCTGGTGTTGGGAGCCGGCCCCCTGCCCTAATCCCTCCCGCGGCGCTGGAGCCCGGACGCGCTTTCGGCTTGACCAAAACTAGACCCGAGTATAGTATATAGTTGCCCCCTGTATGGAGGAAGCTCATGACCCGTGGATTAACCCAGCGGCAGGCTCAAGTTCTGGCGTTTATCGAAGAGTTCACCAGATCCAACGGCTACCCTCCCACGGTGCGCGAGGTGGCGGCCAATTTCGGCTTCCGCTCCCCCCGGGCGGCCCACGACCACATGAAGGCCCTGGAGAAAAAGGGGTTCATGCGCTCCCGGGCCGGAAGGCCCCGGGCCCTGGAGGTGTTGCACAGCCGCCGAGGCATCCCCGTGCTGGGCAAGATCGCCGCCGGCCAGCCCATCCTGGCGGTGGAAGACGCCGAGGAGATGCTGGGCCTGGAACCGGGCTTTTTCGGCTCGGGCCGCTTTTTCGCCCTCAGGGTGCGGGGCGACTCCATGGTCGATGACCACATCGCCGAGGGTGATCTGGTCATCATCCGGGCCCAGGAGGATGCCCGCCCCGGCGAGGTGGCGGCGGTGCTGTTGGGCGACGAGGTGACTCTGAAGCACTTCGTGCCCCAGCCCGGCGGCCTGGAGCTGCGGGCCGCCAACCCGGCGGTGAAGAGCATCATGGTGGGCCCGGACGACGAGCCTCCCCGGGTGTTGGGCGTCATGGTGGGGCTGGTGCGCAAAAACTAGCCCCCCTCTCCACAAGCCTCGGCCTAGCCATCCAGCATCGGCGGCCAAGTCAAGCAGCTCGCCGCGCTATCCCCGGTTTATTCCTCCAGACTCAGGTGCCAGCGGCAGAACAGCTCCGGAGGGTGTTGGCCGGGCGGAGCGAAAATACACTCCACCTTGATGCGGGGGTCTATCTCCGAGGCGAAGCCCTCGAACTCGGCCCGGTGCATGGCCTGGCAGGAGTATTCCCCTTGTCCACGCTTGAGGCGGGCCTCCTGGGGGGGGCACGACGGCACCTCGATAATCAGGCCGCCGTCCTCCCAGCGGTACTGATAACCGACCAGCAAGGACCAGGGGTAGATTTTCTTGGCCGCCAGAAAGCCCTCCAGGCCGCCCTGGGTGAGGTTGAAACGCTTTTTCAGATCACGGGCGGCCAGGGCCCCCACTTTGCCCCAAACCTGCTCGTTGACCCGGCAGGCCTCCTCCTGGCCGTATTTGTCCTCCAGGTTGATGAACCAAAAGCCGTCCATCACCCGGTAGTTGTGCAGCAAAAAACCGAGATACTCCAGTAGCTGCTCCCGGGGCCAGTCCTTTATCTCTCCCAGGTCGATGCTCATTGCTCCTCCCCCCAGGCCCGGGCCGAGCGGGCGATCTTCTTTTGCACCAGGCCCCAGGTGGGGGTGGTGAGGAAGCTGTCTTGCCAGCGCTCCAGCATGAGCTGGAACAGAGCCCAGGGCGCGGCGAAGGTCAGTTCGTCGGTCTTCAAAAACTTGCGGCAGGAAGGGTCCCAGCCGCCGATCACCGCCTTGTTCTGCCCTTGGGCGGCATACTGGCGGGGAAAGGTGACGATGTGGGAACAGCCCGCCCCCCAGGGGGTGGTCGTCCCATGGAGGTCGTTGGTGACAAAGGCGGTCAGGGACTGAAGCCCGGAAATGACCTCGGGCCGGGCGAATAAGATCACCACCTCGGGCTCCTCGCCGGCCTCCAGCAGGTCCAGGGGCTTGAACACACAGTAAGGGGCCGGGGCGGGCAGGGGGTCCATGGCCTCGAAGAGCCGGCGGCAGGCCGCCGGGTCGGTGACGTAGCGCTCCCCCTCCATGGCTCCGGGGATGCCGCTGCTCACGTAGGCGCAGATCATCTCGGTCTGGGGCTTGAGGAAGCCAAGATAAAAGGCCCCGCCCGGGCAGCCGAAGTGCTCGGCGCTCATCCAGGCCAGGGTGCGCTTTTTGCGGGCCCGCCAGATGTTGCCCATCACGCAGCTGAAGCCGCCGAACACCGAACCCCAGTCGATTTGGCCCTGGTCCTCCTTGGCCTTGGTGGGCAGGTCCCCGGCCTGGGGATGGAAGCCCTCCGGGGGCGGGTCTTGGCTGTACAAGAGGGCCATGGGCGGTTCCTGAAGGCCCAGGGCCTCCAGGAGCGGTTCAAGCTGGCCCAACTCCGGTGCTATCATGAAACTGCCTCCCGGCCCCGGCGCGGGGCGAAAAGCTGGTTAACCGACAAGGTGGCATCGTCCCCAAGCCCAGCCTGCCACAGCCCAGGCGTGCAAACAAGCCATGCCTGGACTCCACCTTGCCCCGGAAAGCGCTTTGTGAAATATTGTTGGCCTGTCTGAAACTCCACTCTGTCCAAGGACGGCCCATGCCCGATCTCATTCCACCCCGGCAGTTAGGCCCCAATCTTTGGCTTCTGGGCGGACACCATCTGTGCCTGTACCTGATTCGGGACCAGGGCCAGGCCGCCCTGTTCGAGGTGGGCATCAGCGGCACCACCCCCCTGGTGCTGGCCCAGTTGGCCCACCTGGGCGTGGCGCCCGAGGAGGTGGCCTGGGTCATCGTCTCCCATGCCCACAGCGACCACAGCGCCGGGGCCCGCGGCCTGTTGACCGGCCTGCCCCGGGCCAGGCTGGTGCTCTCGGCCAAGTCCCGGGAGCTGCTGGCCCGGACCAGCACCCTGGCCCGCTTCAGCGCGGACGACGAATTCAGCAGCGCCGAGGTGATGCGGCTGGAGGGGTTGGGCGCACCGGCTTCTTGGCCGGAGCTGGAGCCGCCGCCGGAGGACCGTCTGTGTTTGATGGAGGCGGGACAGAGCCTGGCGGTGGGCGGCCAGAGGGTGGAGCTGTTGCCCGAAAAGGGCCATGCGCCGGGCGGGCTCCTGGCCTGGCTGCCCGGCCAAGAGGCTCTGCTGGCCTCGGACTCGGCCGGCTTCCGCCACCTCGACCGGCCGGGCTTTCCCTTGTATTTCGTCTCCTACCCCGGCTACCTGCAAACCATGGAGGCCATGGCCGCCAGGCGGCCGGAGGTGCTGGGCCTGGGGCACCAGGGGGCCCTGGCCGGCCGGGAGGTTTGGCAATACCTCGAAGCCACTCAGGCCCACCTGCGCTCCTGGCACCAAAAGGTGGCGCGCCGCTACCGGCAGGGCCAGGACCAGCAGGCCCTCGGCGCCTGGCTCTTTGAAGCCTTCTACCGCGACGAGCTGGCCATCTACAGCCCGGCCAACATCGCCTATTGCTGCTCTCTGCTGGTAAGGCGCTCCCTGCGGGCCGAGGGCCTGATCGGCTAGCCCGCATATTTCATGAAGGCTGGGCGGCATCGAACAATGATTTAGGGTTTAGTCGATCTTTTTGAAAAAGCGGCCGCCTGGTCTAGGTATTGGTTGTATCCGGACCCGGCACAGCCAGCCGGCGGCAGGCAAGGCGCCTGGCAAGCGAGGGCCGCAGGCGTAGCTAAGAGCTACGTCGAGGCCCGAGCGCAGCCACCAACGCGGTATGCCGGCGGCTGGCGCGGCCGGACGACCGGCCTTCATGAAATATGCGGGCTAATCGCAGGGCGGGGCCGGGCGGGCGGGATCGCTCAACAGCCGCCACAGCCGGGCCTCGGTGCGGTCGGGTATGGAGAAGACCGCCACCAGGCGGGCCTGGGGCAATAGAGCTTTTTGGGCCACCTTCTGGGCGCGCAGGTAGTCGGGGTCCAGACCCAGGCCGCCGCTCTTGGTCACCAGATAGTCCAGGCCGGCCAGGTCGCGGGCGATGTCCTGGGCCTCCCGGCCCGGCCGCCAGTGGGTGGGCTCCACGGTGGAAACCAGGCAGACTCCCTTGGCGTGGGCAGCGGCCCAGGATTGGAAAGCGGGCTTGTTGAAATAGGTGAGGCTGGCCACCACCCCCAGCCGGGGCGGGCGGCTCCCCCGGGGCCAGTCGGCGGCCACGGCGTCCAGGATGGCCGGCAACTGCCAGTGGTGGGGGCTGGGACGGCGGGCGTACACCGCGCGCTCGCCGCTCACTCGCAGGGGCTTGGCGCCCACCCGCCACACCCTCTCTTGGGCCAGTGCCCCCCAGCCATAACTCACCGCCCCGAAGTGGGCCGCGCCCAGAGCCACCACCGCCGCAAGGGCGGCCAGCCTGAGCCAGCGCGAGCCCAGCATCCCGGCCCAGCCCACCGCGAACAGGCAAGCCGGGGCCAGCAGGGGGTAGAGGTAGCGGGAGTCCTTGTTCCTGAGCAGGGAGATGAGGACCAGCCCCGCCAAAAACCAAACAGCCAGGAGGGCGGTCTCCTTGCGCCGCCAGATCAGGCCGGCCGCCAGGCCCACGGCCACCAACACCGCCAGGGGCAAAAACATCTGGTCGTTCACCAGCGACAGCGGGTAATAGAGCAGGCCGTCCAGGGAAAAGACCGGGGGATCGCCTTCCCTGAGGGCCACCGGCCCCGCGTTGATCATCATGTTCTTTATCAGGGTGGCCGGCGAGTGCAGATACCAGGGCAGGCTGACGGCCGCGCCGATGACCAGGGACCAGGCCACTCCCCGCCAATCCACGGCCAGGCCCCGGCGGCGGCCGGAGTACAGGCACCAGGCCACCGGGCCCAGCATGTACATGGCATAGGTCCACTTGGCCAGCATGCCCAGGCCGGCCAGGGCGCCCAGCGCCAGCAGCCAGCGCCGCCGGGAGAGCCCTTGGCTGCGAGCCAGAGCCCAAACCCCCCAGGCCACCATGGCCGCCAGGCACACCTCCATGAGCACCTCGCGGGCCAGACCGGCCGAGGCGGGAATAAGGGCCACCAGCACCGCTCCGGCCACCCCGGCGGCCCGGCCAAAGGCCGCCCGGCCCAGCAGCCAGATGGGCAACATGAGCATAAGCAGCCAGAAGCTGTTGACCAGGGGGGCGTATTGCAGGCTAACCCCTCCGGCCAGCATCATGGCGGCCAGGGAGGTGTGAAACAAGGGCGGATAGTAGATGGCGTAGGAGCAGAGGTCCGGCCAGCGCCAAGGGTCGCTCAATATCTCCATGTAGCCCAGGGACAAAAGAAAGTGGTGGGACTGGTCAAAGGACAGGGGGGCGCGGTTTTGCCCCAGCCAATGGAAGGTGATCGCGGTGACCGCCACCCAGGCCGCCAGCAATACAAACACTTCCATCCAGGACGCAAGCATGCGTCCCGGCGGGTGATTGCCGCCCGACATACGCCACTGCCTCGCTCCCCGGCCGCATGGCCAACCAGGGGCGGGCCGGGGCCAGGGGAAGGTGTTTTTTGGGTTCAGCCACCGAAAACCGCTAAACGGAGGCTTTAGGGCATATTGGCAAATAGCACCGCGGCAAGCAACCAGATTTATGTGCAGTTTTTTGCCCCGGGGCCCCCAGGCGGTTTGGCCCCGGCGGCATGCTTTGGTAAACTGCGGGCCATGGAAGCACCCAACAACATAGAAACCCCGGAGAAGCCGGCCGCCGCCCTGCCCGAACCGCCCCAGCGCCCCTCGCGCCTGGGGCCGGTGGGCCGGGTGCTCTTGAACCTGGCCCTGATGGTCGTGGGCAATGTGTGCGCCGCGGTGGCGGTCAACGGCATCCTGGTGCCCCAGGGCCTGTTGTCCGGCGGTTTCACCGGCCTGTCCATCCTGCTCTACTACCTGCCGCCCCATCTGCCGGTGGGCCTGTGGTACCTGGTGCTCAACATCCCGGTGTTCGCCCTGGGCTGGCGTCTGGTGGGCCGGCGCTTCTTCTATTGGAGCCTGGTGGGCATGGGCCTGCTCACCCTGGCCCTGGAAGTGGTCAAGGTGCCGGTGATCCTGGAAGACCCCTTGGCCGGGGCGCTGCTGGCCGGCATTCTTTTTGGGGCCGGCGGCGGCCTGGTGCTCAGGAGCCAGGGCTCGGCCGGCGGTCTGGACATCCTCTCGGTGATAATGATCCAGCGCTTCAGCGTGCGCCTGGGCACCACCCTGCTGGCCTTCAACGTGGTGGTGCTGGGGGTGGGGGCCCTGCTGTTCCCCCTGACCAAAATCATCTACACCCTGGCCATGATCTTCGTGGCCGCCCAGGTGACCAACCTGGTGTTCAGCGGGCTCAGCCAGCGCAAGGCGGTGACCATCGTAAGCCACCGCTGGCAGGAAATAGCCCAGGCCATCATCAGCGACAACCGCGCCGGGGCCACCCTTATCTCCGCCCAGGGGGCCTTCAGCGGCCAGGAAGAACCCATGGTCTACACCGTGGTCAACCTGCGGGAGTTGGGCCGGCTCAAGGCCCTGGTCAGCTCCCTGGACCCCGACGCCTTCATGGTGGTCAGCGACACCCTGGAGGTCAGCGGCCAGCGCATCGGCCGGGCCACCCACTGGTAGGCCCCGCGCCCAAGCCATGAAAAAAGGCCGGCCCCCCGCGCGGGGAGCCGGCCTTGTCGTTGCTTGCCTATGGGGCTAGTGCTCGGTGAACTCCGCGTCCACCACGTCGTCGTCCTTGGGCTTCTGCTGCCCGCCGCCGGGCTGGCCGCCGGGCTGTCCACCGCCGGGCTGACCGCCAGCCTGATGGCTGTCCTGGTACAAGGCCTGGGCCATGGCGTGGGAGGCCTTTTCCAGATTCTCGAAGGCGCTCTCCATCTGGGCGCGGTCCTCGCTCTCCAGGGCCTTCTTGGCGTCGGCGATGGCCCCGGCCATGGAAGTCTTGGTGGCCTCGTCCAGCTTGGCCTCGTTTTCCTTTACCAGCTTTTCGGTCTGGTAGATCAGGCTGTCCAGCCGGTTTCTGGCCTCCACCGCCTGACGCCGCTCCTTGTCTTCGTTGCCGAAGCGCTTGGCGTCGGTGACCATCTTGTCGATGTCCTCGTCGTTGAGGCCCGAGGATGCCTTGATCTCGATGGAATGCTCCTTGCCCGTGGCCAGGTCCTTGGCGCTGACGTTGACTATGCCGTTGGCGTCGATGTCGAAAGTGACCTCGATCTGGGGCACTCCCCGGGGGGCCGGGGGCAGGCCGGTGAGCTGGAAGTTGCCCAGGGTGCGGTTGTCCTTGGCAAAGTCCCGCTCGCCCTGCAACACGTGGATGTCCACCGCCGGTTGGTTGTCGGCAGCGGTGGAGAACACCTCGCTCTTGCGGGTGGGGATGGTGGTGTTGCGCTCGATGAGCTTGGTCATCACCCCGCCCAGGGTCTCGATGCCCAGGCTCAGGGGGGTGACGTCCAGAAGCAGCACGTCGTTGACCTCGCCGCCCAACACGCCGCCCTGAATGGCCGCGCCCACGGCCACCACCTCGTCGGGGTTGACGCCCTTGTGAGGCTCCCGGCCGAAGAATCCCTTGACCAACTCCTGCACCTTGGGGATGCGGGTGGAGCCGCCCACCAGGACCACTTCGTCGATCTTCTTGGGGTCCAGGCCGGCGTCGGCCAGGGCCGCCTTGCAGGGTCCCAGGGTGCGCTGCAGCTCGTGGTCCACCAAGGCCTCGAACTTGGCCCGGCTCAACTTGACGTTGAGGTGCTTGGGGCCGCTGGCGTCGGCGGTGATGAAGGGCAGGTTGATGTCGGTCTCCACCGCGGTGGACAGCTCCATCTTGGCCTTTTCCGCCGCTTCCTTGAGGCGCTGCATGGCCATGGGGTCGCCGGAGAGGTCCACGCCGGAGTCCTTCTTGAACTCCGCCACCAGCCAGTCGATGATCTTCTGGTCCAGGTTGTCGCCGCCCAGGTGGGTGTCGCCGTTGGTGGCCTTCACCTCCACCACGCCGTCGCCCACTTCCAGCACGGATATGTCAAAGGTGCCGCCGCCGAAGTCGAACACCGCGATGATCTCGTTGGTCTTCTTGTCCAGGCCGTAAGCCAGGGCCGCCGCGGTGGGCTCATTGATGATGCGCTTGACGTCCAGGCCCGCGATCTTGCCCGCGTCCTTGGTGGCCTGGCGCTGGGAGTCATTGAAGTAGGCCGGCACGGTGATGACCGCGGCGTGCACCTTCTCGCCCAGGTAGTCCTCGGCCGCCTTTTTCAGCTTGCCCAGGATCATGGCGCTTACCTCGGGGGGAGAATACTCCTTACCCTGGGCCTCTATCTTCACCTGGTCGGCTCCGGTGTCCACAACCTTGTAGGGCACCTGCTTTATCTCCTCGGCCACCTCGGAGAAACGCCGGCCCATGAAGCGTTTGATGCTGTAGACGGTGTTGGTGGGGTTGGTCACCGCCTGGCGCTTGGCCGCGGCGCCCACCAGGCGCTCACCCTTGTCGGTGAAGGCCACTACGCTGGGGGTGGTGCGGTTGCCTTCTTCGTTGGTGATGACCTTGGCCTCGCCGCCCTCCATCACCGCCACCACGCTGTTGGTGGTGCCCAGGTCGATTCCGATAATTTTTTCGTTGCCTGCCATGGTTACTCTTTACCTCCTCGAATTGATATCTTGACGGCCCCCGCGGGGCGAGGGCTTAATCTTTTGCTAACTTTGGCAAATCGCTGTCAAAAGCGCGTTGGAACCAAATCACACTCTTCAAAATAAGTCTCAATGGCCCATAGTCAAGTCTTACCGGGCGGATAAATACGCTTCGGGGGCTTTTTTATACCCCTGCCAATTGCTTATATTGGAATTATGCTTACTTTAAAACGAAAACGTTTCCAGTCCGGGCCCTTGGGACCAGGGCTGCGGATGTCAGGAACCTAGGAGATCAATAGCCATGACCCGAGACTACTCCCCGCCCGGCGATGGCCTTAGGGCGCACATGCGCCGGCTTTTACAAAGCCTGGAGCGGCCGGAACTGAACAGCGGGCAAGGGGCCTGGGCTCCGGCGGTGGACATAGTGGAGACGGCCGAGGCGGTTATCATCGTGGCCGAGTTGGCCGGAGTCTCCCGCCAGGACCTGAAAATCATAGTGGACGGCCAGGTGGTGCGGCTATATGGCCGGCGCGAGCCCTCCCTCATGGTGGCGGGAGCCCGCTATCACCGCATGGAGATCGAAACCGGCGAGTTCGTGCGCTCCTTCCGGGTCACCGTGCCCATCGCCGCCGACCGGGTGGAGGCCAGCCTCTCCGATGGCCTGCTTCGAATCGTCCTGCCCAAACGCAGGCTGACGGCCAGTGTCGAGGTCCAGGCTGTCTAGCTTCACAAGCGAGTAAATCATGAGCAATGAAAATAAGCTGTTAGACGAAGATTCCATAAACGTCAGCATCGGCGGCGAAACCGACAGCCCCGAGCCGCTGCTGGGGCGCCGCCTCGTCCTGCCCAAGCTGTTGCCCTTGTTGGCGGTCAAAGATATGAGCATGTTCCCGCGCATGGTCCTGCCCATGCGGGTCTCCGATCTCCGCCACCAGGGCTTGGTGGACGAGGTGCTCAGCGGGGACAAGATCGTGGGCCTGGTGGCCCTCAAGGGAGACATCACCTCCGAGCAAGTGCGCAGCGTCTCCGACATTCATCAGGTGGGCGTGGCCGCCCTCATCCTGCAGATGGCCAAGAGCGAAACCGACGGCCTTCGCCTGGTGGCCCAGGGTCTCACCCGCTTCAAGGTGCTGGAGATGGTGCGCACCGAGCCACACCTCATTGCCCTGGTGGAGCCGGCGGAGGACGTAATCACCGACGACCTGGAGAGCAAGGCCCTTCTGAGCAACCTGCGCTCCCTGTTCCGCCGGGTGTTGGAGCTGGCCCCCCACCTGCCCGACGAACTGGGCTCCTTGTTGGCCAGCGTGGATGACCCTGGGGCATTGTGCGACATGGTGGCCAGCGCCATGAACATAAGCCCCGAGGAGCGCCAAAGCATCGTGGAGGCCCTGGAGGTAACCGAGCGCCTGCGCCGGGTTACCACCCTTTTGAACCGCGAGATCCAGGTGCTGGAGTTGGGCAGCAAGATTCAGGACCAGGTAAAGGAAGGCCTGGACAAGACCCAGCGGGAATACTACCTGCGCCAGCAGCTCCAGGCCATCAAGAAGGAACTGGGCGAGGGCGAGGGCGGAGACGACGAAACCGGCCAATTGCGCCGCCGCCTGGAAGAGAAGGCCCTGCCCGACCAGGCGCGCGCCGAGGCCGAGCGTGAACTCAAGCGTCTGGAAACCATGCACTCATCCAGCGCCGAATACCACGTCATCACCACCTACCTGGATTGGATTTTAAACCTGCCCTGGGAGGAGCAGACCGAGGACCACCTGGACATAAAGGGGGCCCGGGCCATCTTGGAGGCCGACCACTACGACCTGGACAAGGTGAAACGGCGCATCCTGGAGTATCTGGCGGTGCGCAAGCTCAATCCCGACATGAAGGGCCCCATCCTTTGCTTCGTGGGCCCGCCGGGGGTGGGCAAGACCTCCCTGGGCCGCTCCATCGCCCGGGCCCTGGGGCGCAACTTCGCCCGCATCAGCCTGGGGGGGGTGCGCGACGAGGCCGAGATTCGCGGCCACCGGCGCACCTACGTGGGAGCCATGCCAGGGCGCATCGTGCAAAGCCTGCGCCGGGCCGGCAGCCGCAACCCGGTGTTCATGCTCGACGAGGTGGACAAGGTGGGGGCCGACTTCCGGGGCGATCCCTCCAGCGCCCTGTTGGAGGTGCTGGACCCGGAGCAGAACTTCAGCTTCAGCGACCATTACCTGGACCTGCCCTTCGACCTGTCCAAGGTGATGTTCATCACCACGGCCAACGTCTTGGACACCATCCCCGCGCCTCTGCGCGACCGCATGGAGATAATAGAAATCCCCGGCTACACCGCCGAGGACAAGCTGAAGATCGCCAAGCGCTACCTGGTGCCCCGCCAGAGGAGCGAGCACGGTCTGAGCGCCAAGCAGTTAAGCATCAGCGATGCGGCCCTCATGCTCCTTATCACCGGCTACACCCGGGAGGCGGGGCTCAGGAACCTGGAGCGGGAGATCGGCTCCCTGTGCCGCTGGGCCGCCCGGGCCATCGCCGAGGGCGAGGCCAGCGCGGTGAAGATAAACAAGCCCGAGGTGGCAGAGGTGTTGGGGCCGCAGCGCATCCTGCCCGACACCGCCCTGCGCACGGCGGTGCCCGGGGTGGCCACGGGCCTGGCCTGGACCCCCTCCGGCGGCGACATCCTGTTCGTGGAGGCCAGCCGCATGCCCGGCAAGGGGAGCCTGGTGCTCACCGGCCAATTGGGCGACGTGATGAAGGAGTCGGCCCAGGCGGCGGTAACCTACCTTAGGGCCAACGCCCCGGCCTGCGGCCTGGACAGCAACTTCAACGCGGAAAACGACATCCACATCCACGTGCCCGCCGGGGCCATCCCCAAGGACGGGCCCAGCGCCGGAGTGACCCTGTTCACCGCCCTGCTGTCGCTGTTCACCGGCCGCCCAGTGAAGAGCGACGTGGCCATGACCGGCGAGATCACCCTCAGGGGCATGGTCTTGCCGGTGGGAGGCATCAAGGAAAAAGTGCTGGCCGCCCACCGCGCGGGCATCAAGACGGTGATCCTGCCCGCGGCCAATGAACGCGACCTGGTGGACGTGCCCGACAACGTGAAGAAGAAGATGGCCTTCCGCTTCGCCGAACGCATGGGCCAGGTGGCCGAGTGGGCCTTGGAGGACGGCAGGGCCAAGACCAAAGCCAAGACCAAGGCCGTAGCCAAGAAGCCGGCCCAGGCCAAGGGGGCCAAGAAGGCGCAGGCCTCGGGGAGCGCTTCTACCGAAAAGAAGGCGGCGCGACAAGGCAAGAAATAGACGCACCAATCCACATCCGCCACCCGGCGGCGAGTCAGTGAACCTTCATTGGGCCGCCCCCTCTGGGGGCGGCCTTTTTTATTTGGGATCTAGGACTCCAGGACGAAGATCACTTCCATGCGCACCCGGTATTCCAGGACCTTGCCGTCTACCATGGAGACGCTCTGGTCCTGCACCTTGAATCCGGTGATGCCCCTGAGGGTGATGTTGGCGCGGTCGATGCCCGCCTTGATCGCGTCGTCAAAGCTTTTGGTGCTTCCGGCGATGATCTCGGTGACGCGGGCGACTCTTTTTTCTCCCATGACTTCCCTCCACCCCTATGCGGGGCATAAAATTTTTCACTGGTGTGTGAATCAGGGTGTCATGTTGCCGATGTCTTCAATTTTAGGATAACACGCTGAATTTTTGGCAAACAAGGCTAATCGGCGGCTGGCGGGAAGAGATCGGCTCCTTGGCCGCCGCAGCCCAAGGTTGCCAAGCCTCGCCGCCGGCGCTAGCCTTGGGCCCATGAAGCTGATCGATCTGCACACCCACTCCACGGCCAGCGACGGCGTATTGACTCCGGCCCTCGTGGCCCGGGCGGCGGCGGAGGCCGGCTTGGCGGCGGTGGCCCTCACCGACCACGACACCACCGAGGGCCTGGCCGAATTTTTGAGCGCGGCCCAACCCGGCGGCCCGGAGCTGGTGCCCGGGGTGGAGCTTAGTGTCGCCCGCCCCGGCGGCGGCTCCATACACTTGCTGGGACTGTGGGTGGACCCCGGGGAGCCCCGGCTGGAAAAGGGCCTGGAGCGGGTG
Organism: Pseudomonadota bacterium; assembly: GCA_018819925.1. Taxonomy (GTDB): domain Bacteria; phylum Desulfobacterota; class Desulfarculia; order Desulfarculales; family Desulfarculaceae; genus Desulfoferula. Next base: position 76,693 of record JAHJPG010000091.1, on the reverse strand, counting down.
CAGCAGGCCCGCCGGGAGCGCAACCCCAAGATGGTGGCCCGTCTGCGCGAGATGGGGGTGGAAATCGCCATGGAAGAAGTCGAGGCTGCGGCCGGCGGCGGCCAGGTGGGGCGCCCTCACTTCGCCCAGGTGCTGGTGGACAAGGGAGTGGTGCATAACCTGGGCGAGGCCTTCGGCCGCTACCTCAAGCGGGGAGCCCCGGCCTACGTGGAGAAACAGCGCCTGGAGCCCGGCGAGGCCATGGCTCTTATCCGGGGGGCGGGCGGGGTTACGGTGTTGGCCCACCCCGGCCTGCTGGAGTTGCATCCGCTGGTTTTGGAGAAATTGGTGGCCGGGCTAAAAGATCTGGGGCTTATGGGCATCGAAGCCTATTACTCCGAGCACAAGCCGTCCCAGGAGCGCCAGCTGCTGGGCCTGGCCGCCCGCCTGGGCCTGGCGGTCAGCGGGGGCAGCGACTTCCACGGAGCCAACAAGCCCGGCATCCGCCTGGGCGCCGGCCAGGGCACCCTAAGGGTGCCGGCGGCCCTGCTGGCCGGGCTCAAACAGGCCCGGGACACCCTGGCCCGCTGAACCTATTTTTTCCAATCAAAGACGATTTTCTTTACCAAGAAAGGGTCGATGGTCTGGGCCTGCAGGCTGCCGTCGATGGGGTTCTTGGTCTGATAGCTGATCATTTCGGTGTAGCTGACCCCCATCTCCCCGGTGACGGTAAAGGTCTTGCCCTTGGAGTTGACCAGGGTGATGGTGTCGTCGTTATTGTAGGTCAGGCTCTTGATGTCGGCCATGGGCACCTTCATTTCCGAATCCTGATAGACAAAGGGGTAGGTTTCCAAAAGCTTGTCAAAGCGCTCCACCACGATCTTTTGCCCTTGGTTGTCGATGATGATGCCGCCGGGGGCCGGCCCGCCGGCCAGGGCCAAGGTTGACAGCACCAAAAGGGCCAAGACCAGGCCCAGGATAATTTTGCGCATCTCGTTTTCCTCCCAGCCCGCCGCCATGGGGGCGAACTCCATTGTAGCCAAGGCCGGGCCCCAAAGGCCAGGGGCGCATGGGAGCTTGCCCTACTCACCATACTTTTTATAAAATTATAACAACCATGGCGGAGACGGGCATGCGTATCACCGTGTTGGGATCTGGCACCTGCGAACTGCGGGCCCAGCGCTCCAGCCCAGCCTATCTGGTGGAGGCGGGAGGAGTCCGGGTGATGCTGGACTTGGGCCAAGGGGCCTGGCGGCGTCTGTTGGACAGCGGACGGCGGGTGGCGGAGGTGGACGGGGTGGTCATCAGCCATCCACACCCGGACCACATGGCCGACCTGATCCCCTGGCTCTTTGCCCTTAAATACGACCCCGTGCTGGCGGCCCAGGCCCAGAGCACCCTGCTGGCCCACGCCGGCCTGGAGCCCTTGCTGGCCGCCCTGGATCAGGCCTGGAGCGGCTGGCTGAACCCGCCGCTGGAGGTGCTCACCCGGCGTTGGCTGGAGCCCGGGGACGAGGCGGCCCTGGGCGAGGTGCGCATAGGCACCGCCGCGGCGGTTCACCATGCCCACAGCCTGGCTTGGCGGCTGGAAGCCGGGGGACGCAGCCTGGTCTACCTGGGCGACAGCGAGGCCGGCGGGGAATTGGCGGCCCTTGCCCGGGGAGCGGACTTGTTGATCTGCCACTGCGCGGGCACCGACCAGGAGCCCAAGGCGGGTCATCTGCACCCGGCCGCTTGCGGCGAGTTGGCCGCCGCCGCCGGAGTGGGGGCGCTGTTGCTCAGTCACTTTTACAGGGTGGTCGGCCCTGAAGAGGCGGTAGCCTCGGCGGCGGCTTGCTTCAGCGGGCCGGTGTGGGCCGCCTTTGACGGTCTGCAACTGGAACTAACCGCCGGCGGGGTGGTTCGCCCGGCGGGGATTTGTGAGGACTAGGGCAAGGTTTCCCAGGGATTATACGGTCATTTTGCCTTGACACTGTTAGGCCAGCTTTGATAGCTTCATCTTGACCGGTAGCTTCAATATAGCTATATCGCCTGGTTTTCCCAGCCCCCGCCACGAAAGGTGATGCATGACCTCAAGGCGCGATGACGACCCCCCCCTTTATTGCGCGAACTTTCCGCGTCAAACCCAGGGCGCCGTCCACGTGTCTTTTGGTGCAGCGATGTTCCGCTCTGGCCCAATTACGGCGCCGGCAGGCGGTGGGGCTTGCATTTTGGAAGCAAGAAAAGGCAGTATTGAATCATTCTCCTAATGACCTCTAGCCTTTTTCGAGGGTGACCATGAAAAGCAAAGTCCTTATTCCCGTGGACAGCGCCCGCAATTCCCTGACTGCCGAAGAATACGCCATCAAACTCAGCTGGCGCATGCCCCTGGCGGTCACCCTGCTTAACGTGATCAACACCAAGCGATTGGAGCAACACGGCATAAGCCCGGACGACCAGGAGCGTATAAAAGCCTCCATGCGCAAGCGGGCCGAAAATGTTTTGCAGGCGGCGGCCGAGCCCTTCCAAAAAGCTGGCGTGGAGTATGAAATTCAGATCGAGGAGGGGCAACCGGCGGTGGTCATCTGCCGGGTGGCGGAGGGGGAAGGCTACGACATGGTCATCCTGCCCCAAAGCGGATTCAGCGAATTGGAAGAGATCCTTGGCGGCAGTGTGGTCCACAATGTGCTGTGGAAATGCAAGACGCCGATCCTTCTGGTTAAACACAGCCAGCAACAGCTTGATGCGCAACGCAAAAAACTGGCTGAAAGCGAGCTATTGCCCCGCTAGGCCCCGGCCCGGCGGAGCGGCTGTTCACGTATTCTCAAGGCACTCGGGCGCCCAGGATAAGGAGGTGGCAATCAAAAGGCGGGCGCTTATCCCGTGGCCCCATGGGGGGCCCAAAATGACGCAATACGCCCCGGTTCGCTGGGGACGGTCTTGAGAACTCAACGCGTTGTGTGTACTCGCCAAGCGAAGCGAAAGGGAGGGGTTATGCGATTTTCCAAAGTGTTTGTGGTGCTGGTAGTGGCCTTGGCGGCGATCGCCCTGATGGCGCCAGCGGCCATGGCCAAGAAACCGTCCGTGGAGAAATGGAAGCCGGCCTTCGACTATTCCGGCGCCAAATACAAAATCAAGGTCTCCAACGTTTCTCACCCGGCCATCAAGGGCGTGTATGCCGGATTCGCCATCCGCGACGCCCTGTGGAAAGCCACCAAGGGACAAATTTACTTTGAGTACCTGCCCTTCTCCATGTTGGGCGGCGAGGTGGAGGTTCTCAACCAGTTGCAGATGGGCGCTATCCAGGGCATGGCGGTCAGCTCGGTGGCTTCCACCAACCTGGGCCCCCGCATGGGCCTGGTCAACCTGCCTTTCCTGGTCAACTCCTACGAGAAGCTGGACAAGTTCATCGCCAACAAGAAGCTGTTCCAGCACTTCCTGGACGGCATGGAGCACCAGGGCATCATGGGCCTGGATGTGACCGCCTATGGCCGCTACGGCTGGGCCACCACCGTCCCGGTGAAGAACATCGCCGACGCCAAGCAGGTGAAGTTCCGCATCGCCGAGGCAGCGGTCAATAAGCTGCTCTACAAGTCCTGGGGCTTCAACCCCGTGGTCATGCCCTGGCCCGACGTGCCCACCGCGCTCAAGCAGGGCGTCATCACCGGCCTGGACCACACCCTGATCGTGTGCTACCTGACCAGAAAGTTCGAAGTGGCCAAGAACTTCACCCCCGTCAACTACGCCCAGGGCCTGTTTATCTGGATCTTCAACAAGGCCTGGTTCAAGTCTCTGCCCGCCGACCTGCAAGCCACCTTCACCAAGGTGGTCAACGAGCAATGCGCCATCTACCGCAACGAGTGCAAGGCGCAGGAGGCCGCAGCCAAAAAGGGCGCCATTGAGAAGTCCGGCGTGAAATTCTGGGAGCTTTCCAAGAAGGACCTGGAGACCCTGCAGTATCAGGGCAACGTGGTCCATCAGCAGTTCGCCAAGGAGATCGGCCCGCAGTACCTGGGCCAAGTCCAGGAATTCCTGGGCTACAAGATCACCCGCGACATGGGCGGCAAGCAGTAAACCAAATTACCTAAAAGCCACGGGCCGGGGGTAACTCCCCGGCCCGGTTTCCCACCTCTGGGCTGACGGCGCGTTAAGCGCCGCGAAGGAAACCGCGACATATGGCACAAGGGCGGACATACCTTTTCGGCTGGGTGGCAGTGGCCTGCATCGCCGCGGCCGCCGTGCTGGGCTATTTCCTGTTGCACCTAAAAGGGCTCACCTGGGGAGCTATCTCCATCTGGGGATTTTTCATGCTCATTGCCGCCTTCACCGGCAACTGCGACCGCTTTCTGCGCTTCCAGGACAAGGGGCTTTCCTTCTTTGAGGAATGGACCCTGTACCTCGCGGTGATGGTGGGGCTGGTCTCCCTGTTCATAAACGTGATCATGCGTTATGTGTTTTCCTACTCCCTGTCCTGGTCCGAGGAGTTGATCCGCGAGATCATCATCCTCACCACTTTTGTGGGTCTGGCTCCGGCCATTAAAAACCGTTCCATGATCACCATCGACGCGCTGGTGCAGATTGTGCCGCGTCTACGCACCCCCCTGACCTACTTCAGCCACTTTTCGGTGCTGCTCTTCTCGGCGATCATCACCAAATTCGGCATCGACATGGCCCTGATGCAAGAGCGGACGTCCCAGGAAACCATCATCTTGGAGATTCCCCTGGTCATCCTTTACCTGATTCTGCCTCTCATGGGAGTGACCATGGGGGTGCGCACCGTCCAGGTGTTGTGGTGGGATTTCCAAGAGAGCCGCGCCAAGAATGAAGCCGCGGGGTAGGGGGCGCAGATGGAAGCAAGCTATATCATCATCGTACTGGTGCTGCTGGGGGCCATGGCCGCCACGGTTCCCGTGTTCTTGTGCCTTTTCTTCACCTCGGTGATCGGCTTTTTACTTTTTACCGACCTTCCCCTGCTGGTCCTGATCCAAAGCCTTTTCCGCTCCATGGACAAATTCGCCCTGGTGGTGGTGCTGTTCTTCATTTTATGCGGCAACATCATGACCAGCGGCTCCATCGTGAACAAGCTGATCCGCTTCGCCAACGTGGTGGTGGGCTGGCTGCCCGGAGGCCTGGCCATGGCCGGCATCCTGGCCTGCGGCCTGTTCGGCGCCATCAGCGGTTCCACGGTGGCCACGGTGGTGGCCATCGGCGGCTTCATGATTCCCGCCCTGATCGACAACAAGTACGACATGCGCTTCAGTGTGGGGGTCATGACCACGGCCCCCAACCTGGGGGTCATCATCCCGCCGTCCATCGCCATGATCCTCTACTCCATGGTCAGCGCGGTGAGCCTGGAGGGCCTGTTCCTCACCGGCTTCGTGCCCGGTATTTTGATCATGGCCGGCATGTGCGCCTACTCCTACGTGTGGGCGGTGCGCAACCCCGGTTTCACCCGGGCGCCCAAGCCCACCTGGAGAGAGACATGGAACGCCTTCCGGGAAGGCTTCTGGTCCTTGATGCTGCCGGTTATCATCTTCGGCGGCATCTTCAGCGGGGCCTTCACCGCCAACGAAGCGGCGGTGGTGGCCTGCGTGTATGCCCTCATCGTGGAGCTGTTCATACACCGGGATATGAAATTCTCCATGGTCAAGAAAGTCATGGTCAACTCGGCGGTGACCAGCGCCACCCTGTTGATCATCGTGGCCGGAGCCACCTGTTTCGGCCGTTACCTGACCATGGAAGCCATCCCCAGCAAGATATCCGAGGCGGTGGTCAGTTCCATCACCCAGCCCTGGATATTCCTGCTGACCATCAACGTCCTGCTGCTGATCATCGGCATGTTCATGGACATCATCAGCGCCACCTTGATCCTGGGCCCTATCTTCCTGCCCATGCTGGACAGCTACGGGATCAACGCGGTGCACTTCGGGCTTTTGATGACCGTGAACCTGGCCATCGGATACTGCACCCCGCCCTTGGGGGTGAGCCTGTACATCACCGGAGCCCTGGTCAACCGAGATTTGCTCTACGTCTCCCGGGCGGTGATGCCCTGGCTGGCCATTCAGATCGGGGTGCTTTTGCTCATGACCTACTGGCCCGACGCGGTGTTGTGGCTGCCGCGCGCCATGGGCTGGAACGTGGACTAAGCCGGGCCCATCAACCCGCGTAAGCAATGCGCCCGCCCGGGGACCCCGGGCGGGCGCTCTCTTTTGGGGGTGGGCAATGTCTTTTGCCAACCGGGTGCGCCGGACGCGCGGGGCCCAGCGCCGGCGGCGCCGGGCGGGGCCTTGCCGGGGCACCACCCCGGTCCCGCCTACTCCAATAAAAAAAGGCCGCCCCCATGGGGGCGGCCTGATCGCCTGATTGCCGTGACGGCTAGGAGTCGTCGCGTTTGACCGTGAGCTTGTCGCCGGGGGTGATGGCGTTGGAACTGAGCCCGTTCCAGCGCCGGAGTTGGTCCGGAGTCACCCCGTAGCGGCGGCCTATGGTCCAGAGATTGTCGCCCCGCTTGACCACGTAAACCACGTTGCGCGAGCTTGCGGGTTGCTGGGTGTCCACCATGCCCTCGGCCTTGGCGCTGGGCACATAGAGCACCAGGCGCTGGCCCGGCTGCAGGCGGCTGCCGTGCTTGCCATTCCAACGCAGGATGTCGCGCCAGTTGATATTGTAAGACCGGGCGATGTGCCACAGCGTGTCGCCGCTCTTGACGGTGTGTTGAATCTTATGAGTGCCCCGGGGGCTGGCCGCCAGGGGGCGGCGACTGTGGATGGCGGGCCGGGCGGCGATTTTAACCGGCTGGGAGCCGCGCCCCGGAGGCACCACCACCGCCTGCCCTATACGCAAATGCCGGGAGTCCAGGTTGGGGTTTACGGCCATCAAGTCATTCAGACTCACCCCATGCATCCGGGCGATGCGCCCCAGGGTGTCGCCCTGGTTCACCCGCACGGTTATCGCCCCCACCTGGGCCTTGCGCTTGGTAACGGGCAGTTGGGCGTAGGCGGCCTCGAAGGAGGCCATTTTGCCGGGGGGAATGCGCAGCTCGTACATGCCGCCGGTGGGGGGGACCGCCCAGCGGCGCAACTCGGGATTGAAGTCGTTAAGCTCTCGGGAGCTTATGCCGGCCAGTTTGGCCGCCACCCCAAGGGAGGTTCCCGGGTGCACCTTGACCAGGTCATAGGCCAAGGGCTCCTCATAGACGATGCCAGCGAAGCCGTATTTCTCGGGCTCCTTGGCTATGAGCGCCGCGGCGATCATCTTTGGCACATACTGGCGGGTTTCGCTCTTGAGGTAGTATCGCCGACCCTCGCTTATGGACCAGAAGTTGTCGGCCTTGTAGCGCTTCAAGGCCCGGCGGATCTTGCCCTCGCCGGCGTTGTAGGCCGCCGCGGCCAGATACCAGGAGCCGAACTCCTCGTGCAGGTCTTTTAGATAGCGGGCCGCGGCGTGGGTGGCCTTCACCGGGTCGCGCCGTTCATCGACCCAGTAGTTGATGGCCAGGCCGTAGCGCTTGCCCGTGCCCCGGATGAACTGCCAGGGACCCACCGCGTGGGCCCGTGAATAAGCTTGGCAGGGGAAGCCGCTTTCGATCAAGGCCAGATAGACCAAATCCTCGGGCAGGCCGTGCTCCTTGAGGATGGTGCGCATCATGGGTAGGTAGCGGCCGGAGCGGGACAGCCAGATGCGGAAGCGCTTGGGCACCCGGGTCTGGAAGTACTCTATGAAATACTCCACCCGGGAGTTTATGACGATGGGTATGTCGTAGGTTACGGTTTCGGGCTGGTCGGGCTGGGCGCCCGGCTGCTTCTTTTCGGTGACCATCTCCTTTTCGCCCAGGTCCTTGAGCTCTTGAGCCACCCGGGCGGATATCTCATCTTGGGAGGGCTTCAGGGGTTTGCCGGTGATCACCACCGGCTGGGAAGTCCCGCTTTGGCTGGTTTGAGAGGTGGTGGTGGCGCAACCGGCAACGGCCAGCAAGGCCAGGCAGGCGACACTTAGAATTGACTTCAGTTTCATACACCCATCCGCCAGGGAGCGCAGTCATAACGTTCCCAAAACATTTCAACTAACATAGCAGAGGTGGGCATCACTGTAAAGTATCTGTTTATATAAACGTTTGCCTTTTCCGGCCCCGCCGGCTTCCGGCGAATTATATGGTTTGACCCCCCGGCGGCCCTCGGGTATTTTTTTAGACGCGAGGGGGCTGGCGATCACACCCTTCCCAGGAGCCAAACACAGCGATATGACCACATATGTCACCCTCAAGCGGCTCGGCGCGGCCCTGACCGCCGTGGCCATCCTTTCCCCCGCCCTGGCCCTGGCCGCAGGTGGGACCGGCGCCCCCAGCGACCCCTTTGCCGGCCAAAGTTTCTGGTTGGTTTTGGCCCTGGTGTTCCTGGGCGGTTTGGCCCTCAACCTCACCCCTTGCGTATATCCCCTTATTCCCATAACCATCGGCTACTTCGGGGGCCGCTCGGCCGGAAGGGGCGGGCTTGTCGCCGACGCCCTGGCCTACTGGCTGGGCATGGCCATCATGTACGCCGCCCTGGGCAGCCTGGTGGCCCTGGGCGGGGCCTTCCTGGGCCAGGCGCTCAGTCACCCGGCGGTGATTATGTTCCTGGCCGCGGTGCTTTTGTTCATGGCCGCCAGCATGTTCGGCCTGTGGGAGTTGCGCCTGCCCGCCTCCCTGAACCGCATGGCCGCCTCCAACCGGGCCGGGGTGTTGGGGGCCCTGATAATGGGCCTGACCCTGGGCCTGTTGGCCGCGCCCTGCGTGGGGCCCTTCGTGGTGGGGCTCATGGCCCATGTGGCCCGGGAGGGCTCGGTGGGCTACGGCCTGTTGGTGTTTTTCGTCTTGGCGGCCGGCCTGGGCCTGCCCCTAGCGGTCCTGGCCGCCTTCAGCGGCTCCATCCAGCGTCTGCCCGGCGCCGGCGAGTGGATGATCTGGGTGCGCAAATTCTTCGGCCTGGTGCTGATTATCATGGCCGTAAACATCGCGGAGCCCCTTTTGGGCGCGGGCCTGGCCCGCTGGCTGATGATCCTCACCGGTCTGGCCGGTGGAATCTACCTGGGCTTCATGGAAAAGAGCGGTAAAGGAGTCTTCGTGAGCTTCAAGCGTGTGGCTGGCATTATCATCCTGGCGGCGGCGGCCAGTTTTTGGTGGTTTTGGACCCCCGGCGGCGCGCCGGACAAGACCGCCTGGGTGGCCTACACCCCTCAAGTGTTGCAAGAAGCCCAGGACCATAAAAAACCGGTGGCCCTGTTCTTTACCGCCGACTGGTGCAACCCCTGCAAGAAGCTCAAGAGCGAAACCCTGCCCCAGCCCGAGGTGCAGAAGCTCCTGGCCCACTTCGTGCCGGTGAAGGCCGACTTCACCAGCGACCCCGGCCCGGCGGCTCAGAAACTCATGCGCCAACATAGGGTGCGGGGCGTGCCCACCATCATCTTCCTGGACGGCCAAGGCAACGAGGTCGGCGAGAGCCGGGTAGTGGGCTTCGTGCCCCCGAAGCGCTTTTTGTCCTTGCTCAAGATGGCCGTGGCCCGCACCTCGGCCACCCCGGGAGGCTAACCATGGCCTTCCATCCCAGGCCCCTGGACCCCGCCGGAGTAACCCGCCTGACCCAGGTGGCCCTGGGGGACCAGCCGGCCGAGGCCGTCATCCGCCGGGCCCGGGTGGTCAATGTCTTTGACCACAGCGTCAGCGAGCCCATCAGCGTGGCCCTGGCCCAGGGACGGGTGGCCGGTTTGGGCCAGGAGCCGCCGGCATGGCAAGGCCCCGAGACCCAGGTGACGGACGCCCAGGGGCGCTTTCTGATTCCCGGACTGGTGGACGCCCACACCCATCTTGACGGCATCTTCGAACTGGGGCCCTACGCCGAGTTGGCCCTGGCCAGCGGCAACACCACCGCCATGAGCGAGACGGCCATGATGGCCGGGGCCTGGGGCATAGATGGCCTGCGGCATTTCATCGACGCGGCCCGGGCCACCCCCCAGCGCATGTTTCTCCTGGCCCCGCCCCTGGTCCCTCCCTTTCCCCAGTGGGAGACCAGCGCCGGCCTGGACCGGGAGGGCTTCAGCGAGATATTGGAGCACCCGGCCTGCCTGGGAGTGGGCGAAACCTACTGGCCGGCCATAACCGGCGGCGAGGGGCGGGCCGCGGCCAACTACGCCCAAGCCATGGCCCTGGGCAAGAGCATGGAGGGCCACGGCGCCGGGGCCCGGGGGGCCAGGCTCATGGCCTATGCCGCCGCCGGCACCACCAGCTGCCACGAATCCATAAACGGCCAGGACGCGGCCCAGCGCCTGGCCCTGGGCCTGGCGGTGCAGGTGCGCGAGGGTTTCGTGCGCCGGGAGATGGCCCAGGTGGTGCCCACCCTGGCCGCCCTGCCCGAAACCGGGCAGGTGATGCTGGTCACCGACTTGGCCGACTTCGACGATCTGCTGTCCTGGGGGGCCATGAATCCCCTGCTGTCGCGGGCGGTGGCCCTGGGGGTGGAGCCCGCCCGGGCCGTGGCCTGGTGCAGCCTGAACCCGGCCCGCTACTTCGGCCTGCGAAGGATGGGAGCGGTGGCCCCGGGCTGGGTGGCCGACCTGGTGCTGGTGGAGGACCTCACCGAGTTCCGGGCCCGGCAAGTGTGGCTGGAGGGCCGCCTGGTGGCCCGGGACGGCAAGCTCTTGACGCCGGCCCCGCCCTTTGCCTATCCCCCTCAGGCCAGCCAAACCATGCGCTGCCCCGCCCTGGAGCCCGGAGCCTTCGTGGTGCCCGCCCAGGGAGAAAAGGCGGTGGTCCGGGTGGTGGAGGCCAAGGACGCCACCATAACCCAGGAGGGGGAGGCGGTGCTGCCCATCGTAGAGGGCAACGTGCGCCCCGACCCGGCCCAGGGAATAGTGAAGATCGCCCATATCAACCGCCAAAGCCCGGAGCTCAAGATGGCGGTGGGTTTTGCCCGGGGCTGGGGACTCAGCCAGGGGGCCCTGGCCAGCAACCTCATCTGGGACACCACCAACATCTTCGTGGCCGGGGCCAGCGAAGAGGAGATGGCCGTGGCCGCCGAGGCGGTGCGCTCCATGGGCGGCGGCTGGGCCGTGGCCAAGGGAGACCAAGTGTTGGCCGCCCTGCCCCTGCCGGTGGCGGGCATCATCTCCACCCTGCCCTTCGAGGAAGTCCAACGCACTGCCGAGGGCTGCCGCGCCGCCCTCAGGGAGTTGGGCTGCCCCCTGCCCCGTCCCTTCCTGACCGCCCAAACCTTCTGTTTTACTGGCCTGCCCTTCCTGCGCCTCACCGACAAGGGCCTGGTGGACATCCGGGGGCGCGCCTTCGTGGAGGTGGTCAAGTCATGCGCCTGATTCGGCGGCTGCCGGCCCGTCTGCTGCTGGGCCTGCTGCTCGTCGTCCTGGCCGCCGCGCCGTCCCTGGCCCTCACCGTGCAGGGCCGGGTGGTGGACGCTCAGGGCCGCCCCCTGGCCGGGGCCTACCTCAGCGACGGGGTGGGAATCGTGGCCACCGGGCCGGACGGCGCCTTTGGCTTGGAGAGCCAAAACGGGCGCGTGGTGGCCCTCACCGCCCCTCCGGGCCACAGTGCGGGCCTCCGCTGGTGGTGGCCCGCGGCCGAGGCGGCTAGGGTCGGCGTATTCCGCCTGGGCGCCGCGCCGCCCCAAACCCCGGACCGCCTGCGCCTGGTGGTGGTCAGCGATCCCCACCTCTACGACGCCGAAGCCGCGCCCGCCTGGTCGGGCAAGCTGGACCCTGCGGTTCCCATGCGGGAGTGGCAACGCGCCGCGGCCAATATGGCCGCCTTTGGCCCCAGCCTCGTCCTGGCCCTGGGCGATTTGGCCATGGACGCCGACCACGGAGGGCCGGAGCACGCCCGGGCCCAGATGGCGCTGGCCGCCCGGGCCGCGGCCATGCTGCCCGCTCCCTGGCGGGCCACCCCGGGCAATCACGACGTGCGCTACACCGGCGGGCGAGTGGACAGCTCCCTTTGGCGTGAATTTTTGGGGCCGAGGCGCAGCCTGACCTTCCTGGGCCCCGTGGCGGTGGTGCTTTTGGACAACCCCGGCCTGTCCACCCGGCCCGACGGCAAGCCGCGCACCTGCGGCGTATTGCCGGATGAGGCCCTGGCTTGGTTGAAGGCCCTGCTGGCCATGCTGCCCCAGGACACCCCCCTGCTGGTGGGCAGCCATTACCCCCTGGCCTCGCCCCTGGTGGGCATCAGCCCCCTGCGCCAGGGGTCCCTGGTGCGGGGCCCGGGCCCCACCGGCTTGGCCCTGCGCGACGCGGACCAGAACGCGGTCCAGGCCATGACCTTGTTGGCCGCCCGGCCCCTGGTGGCCCTGGTCAGCGGCCATTTGCACGCCTATAACCGCTCGGTGCTTAAGGGCCGCGCCACCCTGCGCCTTTGGGGCGCTCCCGCCCTGTGCGGCCGCTGGTGGCAGGGCGACATGGACTACGGGCCGTTAAGCTTCCCCCCCGCCTATCTGCGGGGTGAGCTGGTGCGTGGGGCCCAGGGCTGGAGCCTTGATATGGGTCAGGTGGCCGTCACGCCCCCCGAACCGTCCAAGCCCTAGGGGCTGGCCACGCAGTAGTGGCTCTTGCTAAATTAAGGCATGGAGGTCTGATCAGTGGCTGGAGTTAACGACTTCGCGGTGCGCCGCCGCCGCATGGTGGAGGACCAGATCGCCGCACGGGGCATCCGGGACCAGCGCCTGCTGGCGGCCATGAAAGATATCCCCCGCCACCTGTTCATGGAGCAAGCCCTGTGGCGGCGGGCCTACGAGGACCACCCCCTACCCATCGGCGGGGGCCAGACCATCAGCCAGCCCTTCATCGTGGCCCTGATGACCGATGCCCTGGGCCTCACCGGCAGGGAAAAAGTGCTGGAGATCGGCACGGGCAGCGGCTACCAGACCGCCATTCTGGCCAAGCTGGCCGACTGGGTTTTCTCGGTGGAGCGGCTGCCCGAGTTGAGCCGCAAGGCCCAACTGGTGCTGGAGGAGCTCAAGATCTTCAACGTGAACCTGGTGGTGGGCGACGGCACCAAGGGCTGGCCCGGGGAAGCCCCCTACGACGCCATCATGGTCACCGCCGGGGCTCCCGAGCTGCCCCAGCCGCTGGTGGAGCAGCTGACCGAGGGCGGGCGGCTGGTGGTGCCGGTGGGCCAGCGGGGGGTTCAGAACCTGTTGCGCCTCACCCGCCGGGACGGACGCATCATCCAGGAAGACCTGGGGGGCTGCCGCTTCGTTGACCTCATCGGAGAGCACGGATGGTAGAGGCGGCCCGGCTCATCAGCGTCATCGGGGCGGGCGCGGCCAGCGAGAGGCAAAAGCAGGACGCCCGCCGGGTGGGCGAGCTTTTGGCCCGGGCCGGTTGGGGCGTGGTGTGCGGGGGCCTGGCCGGGGTGATGAGCGCCGCATGCGAGGGCTGCGCCCGGGCCGGCGGCCTCACCGTGGGCCTGTTGCCCGGCGCCGAACCCGGCGCGGCCAGCCCCTGGTGCCGGGTGGTGCTGCCCACGGGCCTGGGCCAGGCGCGCAACGCCCTGGTGGTGTTGGCCGGGCGAGGAGCCATCGCCGTGGGCGGCGGGGGCGGCACCCTCAGCGAGATCGGCCACGCCCTCAAGGCGGGGCGGCCGGTGGTGAGCCTGGGCTCCTGGCTGGTGGAGGGGGTGCCCCAGGCCGATAGTCCCGAACAAACGGTGGAGATGGTTTTGCGCTTGGTGCAAGGCTGAGGCAGACCGCCCGAACCGTTTACTCTCCCGTTAGCGCCATCGCCCGCGTTGACGGCGCATCGCCTTTCATGCCATCCTGGCGGCGGTCTATGAGCTAGGGGGATCGCCGCCATGCCCAACTTCAAAAATACCCAGGACGACTGGGACCTGATCCTGGCCAAGCTGCACCTGGCCGACAGAGCCAAGCAGTTTTGGAACACGGTTCGCGACTGGGTGACCCATGATCTCCTGGAGGTGGACACCCTCTACGAACTGGGGGTGTTGGCCGCCATCTTCGCCGCATCCTGGCTGCTGGCCCGCTGGCTGCGCGGCGTCCTGTCGCGGCGCTGGGCCGTGGCCCTGGAGCGGGGCGACCGCCGGGCCCAGTGGCGGCAGGATTTCCTGCGTCTGCTCGGCCCGGTCATCTCCCTGGTGTTCCTCTGGCCCCTGTACATTTTCTCCACCAAAGCGGGAATGGACAACGACCTGGTGAGCCTGTGCGCCAACGTGGTGGGGGCCTGGGTGCTCATCCGCCTGGTGGCCGCGGTGTTGTTCAAGCCCTTCTGGGCCCGCCTGTTCGCGGTGTTCATCTGGCTCCTCGCCGCCCTGAGCATCTTCGGCCTGCTGGGCACCGTGGTGCAATTCTTGGACGCGGTCAAAATGACCGCCGGCAACCTGAAGCTCTCCTTGCTGGACCTGCTGGAGTCGCTGCTGTTCTTTACCATCCTGCTGCGCCTGGGCATCCGGGCCGGCTCCTACCTGGAAGACCGCCTGGAGGCCAGCGGCGAGCTGGAGCCATCCACCCGCACCCTTATCGGACTTTTGAGCAAGAGCGCCATCGTGGTGGTGGTGGGCATTTTGTCCCTGGAGATCATCGGTGTGGACATGGACATGCTCACCGTGTTCTCCGGGGCCCTGGGCTTCGGCCTGGGCATCGGGTTGCGCACCGTGTTCAGCAACCTGATCAGCGGGATCATCATCATGGTGGACAAGTCCATCCGCCCCGGCGACGTTATCTGGATCGGCGACGTCTTCGGCAAGGTGACCGCGCTGCGAGCCCGCTACGCCTCGGTGGTCACCCGGGACGGCCAGGAATACCTGGTTCCCAACGAGGACCTCCTGTCCCGCCAGGTGATCAACTGCTCCTACTCCTCCCGGGAGGTGCGCCTCAAGGTGCCCATCGGCATCGCCTACGGCAGCGACGTTGACCTGGCCATATCCCTGGCCGAGCAGGCAGCCCACGGCGTGCCGCGCATTCTGGAGAACCCGCCCCCGGTCTGCCGCCTGGTGGCCCTGGGCGACTCGACCATCAATCTGTCGCTGCGCTTTTGGATCAACGACCCGGAGCACGGCACCTCCAACGTGACCACCGACGTGCTCAAGAAGGTACTGAAGCTCTACGCTGAAAACGGGGTGGAGATCCCCTTTCCCCAGCAAGACGTGCGCATCAGAGAGTTGCCGGCAGGGCAGGAAAAGATCTAGCTCAAAGCGGTCCGCCCACCTTGGCGGCCAGTTCCCGAACCTTGGCCATCACCTCTTCAACGTCCATGGTGAGCAGCGTGCCATCGCCCACCACCTGGCGGCCGTCCACCACCACGTGGCGCACGTTGCCACCGGTGGCCGCGTAGACCAGGTGGGAGGCGGCGTCAAAGCAAGGGGTGAGGCGGGGTGCGCTAAAATCCACGACCACCGCGTCGCAGGCATAGCCCGAAGCCAAACGGCCCACCACCCCGGTCAGCCCCAGGCAGGCGGCAGAGCCGCTCAGGGCCAGATCCAGGGCGGCCTCGGCGGGCAGGGCGGCGGGGTCTTTGGTCTTCACCTTGGCCAGCCGGGCGGCCAGGCCGATCTCGCCGAACAGGTCCAGGTTGTTGTTGGAGGCCGCGCCGTCGGTGCCCAAGCCCACCGCGCATCCGGCGTCCAACAGGTCGGGTATATCGGCCCAGCCCGAGCCCAGCTTGCTGTTGGAACCGGGACAGGCGGCCACGGCCACCCCGCGCCGGGCCAACATTTCCATCTCGCCTGGTTGCAGCCACACGCAATGCACCGCCGTGTCCAGGCGCTCCAAGAGGCCCAGGTTTTCCAGGTAGGCCACCGGAGAGACGCCGTTGGCCTTCATGCTGCTTTCCACCTCCTCGGCGCTCTCGGCCAGGTGGGTGTGCCATTGGCAACCCAACTCGGTGGCCAGTTCCGCCGCTCCCCGCAGGGTGTCTTTGGCGCAGGTGTAGGTGCTGTGGGCGAATATGCCCGTGGTCAGCAGGGGGTTGACCCCCTTCCAGCGCTGAACGAAGCGGCGGCAGGCGGCCAGGTTGTGGGCCGGGTCGGGCACACCGGGGGCGGGGAAATCGATGAGTCCCTGCAAAAGCACCGCCCGCATGCCCGCCTGAGGATAGGCCTTGGCCGCGCCGTCCTGGCAGAAATAGGAGTCGCCCACCGTGGTGGTTCCCGAGAGCAGCATCTCCGCCGCGGCCAGCCGGCAGCACAACTCCACCATCTCTTCGTTCACCCAGCGGGCCTCGGCCGGAAAGATATGTTCTTCCAGCCAGACGCGCAGGGGCAGATCGTCGGCCAGGCCTCTAAAAAGCACCATGGCTCCGTGGCAGTGGGCGTTGACCAAGCCGGGCATTATCAGACCGCCGCCGGCCTGGATTTCCTCGGCCTGGGGCGGCCGGGGCGCGCCATCGGCCGTGCCGGCGTAGGTGATCACGCCATCCACGGCGGCCACCGCCCCGTCGGGCCAGAATTGCCCCGGCCCGGCCCACAAGGGCCCGCCGGTTATCAGCAGGCCCCGGGGCATCAGAGCACCGCCCGCCCGGTGAGGGCCCTGGCCTGCTCCTTGGCCTTGGCCAGCACCTCGTCTTGGTCCAGCACCTCCACCTTGCCCTCGGCCATGAGCACCTCGCCGTGACATACGGTGTGCAGCACGTCGCCGCCCCGGACGGCGTAGACCAGGTGGCTCAGGGGATTGTACATGGGGGTGAGGTGGGGCTGATTGGTGTCCACCACGATGACATCGGCCAGGGCCCCGGGCCTGAGCACCCCCAGGTCGCCGGGGCGTCCGAAGGCGGCCGCGCCCTGGCTGGTGCACAGGCTCACCACCGCCGAAGCCGGGGCGGCGGTGGGGTCCAGGCGCGAGGCCTTGGCCAGCTTGGCGCAGGTGTCCATCTCGCCGAAGAGGTCCAGGTCGTTGTTGCTGGCGCATCCGTCGGTGCCCAGGCCCACCTTGACCCCGGCGGCCAGCATCTCCTGCAGGGGCGCTATGCCGTTGGCCAGCTTCATGTTGGACTCGGGGCAGTGGGCCACCCGCGCGCCGGCCGCCGCCAGGCGGCCTATCTCGTCGAGGTTCAGGTCCACCCCGTGGTTTATCCACAGGCGCTCATTGACCAGGCCCAACTCCTCCAGCACCGCCAGGGGCCGCTTGCCCCACATCTTTTGCACCTGCTCGGTCTCGCCTTGGTTTTCGGCCAGATGGATGTCCAGGGCCGCCCCGGTATCGGCGCTCAAGGCCCCGGCCTTTTCCATGAGGGAGCGGGAGCAGGTGTACAGGGCGTGGGGCATCACCGCCGCGCTCAGGCGCGGGTGCTCGGCCAGTTCGTCGATCAGCTCCCGGGTGACGGCCAAGCCGTTGTCGATCTTGCCGTAGGAGGGGCTGTCGAAGTCGTAGAGCACCTCGCCCACCACCGCCCGCAGGCCCGCGTCGTGGGCCGCCCGGGCCACCTGCCCGGCGAAGAGGTACATGTCGCAAAAGCTGGTGGCGCCCGAGCGGATCATCTCCAGGCAGGCCAGGAGCGAGCCCCAATACACCGCCTCGGGGGTTAGGTTTCTCTCCGCCGGGAAGATGTGCTGGTTCAGCCACAGGTCCAGGGGCAGGTCGTCGGCCAGGCCCCGCATCAGGGTCATGGCCGCGTGGGTGTGGCCGTTGATTAGCCCGGGCATTATCAGCCCGCCCCGGGCGTCCAGGCAGCGCCGCTGGGATGGAGGGCCGTCTTCGGCCTTGGCCGGGCCGCAGTAGGTGATGCGCGAGCCCTCGATCAAGAGCATGCCGTCTTCGATGACCGTGCAAGCCTCGTCCATGGTCAAGATGGCGCCGTTTTTAATGCACAGTTCTTTCACCTGCCCGGCTCCTTGTTGGGGAAATCATGTTAGCCACTTAAGCTAGCACAATCGAGGCCGGATGGCGAAGGGTCGGGGAAGCGGCGGGCGGTGGCGGGCCGATGCCGTCGCCTGCCCCCGGTGCGGCAATGACGGCGCGACCGGCTGATTTAAATCAAAATAATATTTGCCGCCGGCCGTCTGGGTGGCTTGTCGGCTGCGGATGAGCGGGTTGCTTCAAAGCCATTACGGTCAATTGTCCAGACTTTGATCGCCGGGGTCTGGAATCGAGGACCAATTTGCCTTGCGTCCATAGGGGATGCCCAGTTTTTTCAACCTGTAGCGTAGCGTGTTGGGTTTGACGTCGAGCAGCCGGGCAGCTCCATGGGGGCCCTCCACCCTGCCGCCGGTGGAGGCCAGAACACGGCGGAGGTGCTTGGCGTTTGCTTGGTCAAAGGTCATGAACATACTTTCCCGCTTGTCCCGCTCAGGCGGGGGGGCGAACTCCACAGGCCCCTGAAGATCGCCGAACCTGAGGGGAGAGCCCTTGCTCAGGATGAGGGCTCTTTCCACCGCGTTTTCCAGTTCGCGCACGTTGCCTGGCCACTGGTAGGCCATAAGCCGGTCCACTTCGCCCTGGGCCATTGAAGGGTATCCCGGCAAACCCATTTCGCGGGACTTCCTCAAAATAAAATGCTGCACCAGAGCCGGGATGTCGCTGCTTCGCTCCCTCAGGGAAGGTATGAGGATGGGGAATACCTTGATGCGGAAGTAAAGATCCTCACGAAAATCGCCCCTCCTCACCATCGCTTCCAGGTCCCGGTGGGTAGCCGCCATTATCCTGATGTCCAGCTTGATGGGTTCATTCCCGCCTACCCGCACCACCTCCTTGTCTTCCAAGACCCTCAGCAGCCTTACCTGGGCCTGGGGCGTCAACTCCCCAATTTCATCCAGAAATATAGTCCCGCCGTGAGCCCGTTCAAAATGCCCCCGCTTTGTATTAAGCGCGCCGGTAAAGGCCCCTTTCTCATGCCCGAACAATTCGCTGTCCATGAGCGTCTGGGGTATGGCGCCGCAGTTGATCTTTATCAAGGGTCCGCCGCTGCGGAGTGAAAGGTCATGGATAGCCGAAGCGATTACTCCTTTTCCGGCTCCGGTTTCCCCCAGCAACAAAACCGGGCTTACCAGGCGAGCCACCTGCCGGACCATCTCCATGACCCCTTTCAGACCAAAGTCCGCGCCTATGATCTCCTGGCCAGCCAAGCGCCGCAACTCGCCCTGCAGATACTTGTTGTCATCGGCCAAAAGCTCTTGCAGTTTCTGCAACTGCTTGAATCTATTGCTATTGGAGAGAGCAATCGCCCACGGCCGGCGCAAGACGGAAAAGAGCCGGGCATGATCCTGGGTGTAGTGCGCCGCCTCGCTGGTCCTCAGCGCCACCGCGCCCAATTGGACTTCGTCAATTATCAAGGGAAGGTTGAGCAAGGAAGAGTTGGCCAGGCCCAATGGCCCCGCCAACGACCCCAGGACATCGGTGGTGTCCTGCGCATTGATAACTTCCGCCTGGTCGGTTCGGGCCGCGAGTTCCATCCTGCGCCTGAGTTCCGGAGACATGGGGATGTGTATGTCCTGCGCGCGGCCGCCCTCGGCCGTGGCGATGGCCATGTATTCAACCAGACCCTTTTCAGATGCGTTCAAGTAAAGCCGCATGTCGTCAGCGGGAATGAATCGCCTTATGAACATGAAGCAGTCGTGCAGGGCCTTTTCAATCTCCAGGCTGCCGCAAATCCTCAACGTAGCCTCGCGGAAAAACTCGTTCTCATCCATTTCACGATCCAATCAACTCGATTATCTGCCAATTGTTGCAGTATACGCAATTTCTACAAATTATCATAGATAAACTATTAAATATAGCAGCCCGAATGAGATGCGCATTGGGCATCTCATTGAATATACGGCGCTTTCACAACTGGCACGAAAAAAGCACCGTCTGACAGGTACTTCCTGGGAGGGTCGTGCAATGAAGTGCCTTGAAATCATTAAGGTGCGCTCGTCTTCAGAGCGGGGAGAACAGGTGAACTGGACCTTGCACAACTTGGTGAGCCAAATCCAAAAAGTCCCCGGCTTGGCCAGCGTCCGGGTATGCGCCGATGCCAAGGTTTCGGGGGACTGGGGGCTGCTTTTATTCTGGGAAAACCAGGAGTTGGGGCGTCAGGGAAGCGCCTTGGCCCTGATTCTCACCCAGCACTTGCGGGCCCTGGGGTTGGTGGATCACACGGTGTGGATGGATCAGCACCCATGATTCCGGCCCTGTTTCCCGGGAACGTCTTGGAGAATCATTCAATTTAAAAGGTGTACAAGGCATGGCCAAAATCTCCAAACCCGCCCTGTGGGCAACGGCTACATTTATCGTGTTGGGCGCCGCGGTAACGGGCTTTCTCCTGCTGGGAAACCAATCCGGTTCACAGGAGGCATCGGCCTCTACCCAGGCCGCCCCGGCCAAAAAGGCCATCATGGTTTCGGCCACCCCCTTGCGCTCCATGACCTTTGAGGAACGCCTGATAGTCCAGGGCAACTCGAGCGCCAAGAAATTGGCCATGGTGCCCTCCAAGATAAAGGGCACCATAGAATCGATTTTCGTGGACGAGGGAGACCCGGTTCGCGCCGGCCAGACCAGGCTCTTCCAGATCGACGCCCTGAAGCTGCAAAAGGCGGTCGAGGTGCGGCGCCATGAGTTGGCCGTCGCCCGTTGCGCCCTGCGGGAAAAGCAAGCGAATCAGGAGGTGATCGAAGCGGATCTGGCCAAGGCCACCCTGGATCATCAACGCTACGGCAAGCTTTTCAAGAACAAGACGGTTTCAGCCGATGCCTACGAAAGGCAGCAAACCCGCCTAAAGAAGACCCAGGCCCAGGCAAAACACGCCCGCGCGCTGGTGGACCTGGGCAACGAGCAGGTGCGCCAGGCGCAGGCCGGCTTGGCCATTGCCCAGAAGAATTTGCGCGATGCCATGGTCAAGGCCCCCATCAATGGAGTCATCAGCAAGCGTTTCATGGAGCCTGGCGAGATGGGTGACCCGGGGCAACCCATTTTGCGCATTGAAGACACCTCTCTGATCGAGATCTCGGCCTCTTTGCCCGCGCAATATTACGACCGGGTCACCGAGGGCAAGACCAAAATGCGGGTGCGGGTTTATGGCCAAGACCTGGGGGAGTTGCCCATCAGTTTCAAGAGCCCCACGATCGATTCCCGTTTGCGCACCTTCAAGGTTAAATGCCTCCTGAAAAACAAGGACAATCTCGTGGCTCCGGGAGCCATGGCCAAGGTGGAGGTTGTCTTGCGCAGAAAACAAGGACTGGGCGCCCCCAAGGAGGCTCTACAGCAACGCTCCGGGCGCTTCGTGATCTTCAAGGCACTTGATGAGCACGCCGCCATGATCCAAGTCCAACCTGGCATGGAGACCGAAGGTTGGGTTGAACTCCAGGCAAAAAATCTGGCCCTTGGCGACCCGGTGGTCTACAGGGGGCAAACCATGCTCGACAACGGCGCGGCCATAAAAATAGTAAAAGACGCAAACTAATGTTTTTATCAAATGTCTCGGTGCGCCGCCCCGTGGCCGTGGCCTGCCTGATCATCGCCCTGACTTTCCTGGGCATAAACTCCTACCGAAAACTCGGGCTGGAGTTCATGCCCAAAATGGACGTCCCCTACATCACCATCACCACCATCTATCCGGGGGCCAGCCCCAGCGACCTGGAGGTGGACGTCGCCAAGAAGATAGAAGACGCGGTGACGACCATCGACGGCCTCAAGGCCGTCTCCTCCACCTGCATGGAAAACGTGGTGCAGAACCTGCTGGAGTTCCAGTTGGACGTGGACGTGGACGAGGCGGCCACGGATGTCCGCGAAAGGCTGGACCTGATCGTAAACGACCTTCCAGCCGAGGCCGAGCGCCCCAAGATTCTGAAATACGACATCAACTCCAAGCCGATCATCTATCTGGCACTGACCGGGGACGCCTCGGTGGAGGAGTTGTACGATTTCGCGGACAACGAGTTGTCAGACCGTCTGTCCGTGATATCCGGCGTGGCCGAGGTGCAGCTCATAGGCGGCAACAAGCGCGAAGTCCAGGTATTGCTCAACCGCCAAAAGCTGGCCGCCTCCGGCCTGGCCAGCACCCAGGTGTTCGAAGCCCTCGCCAAGGGAGTGCGAACCATACCCTCCGGCCGCATCCGGCAGGCGGGCACCGAGTATTCCGTGAAGTTCGACGCGGATTACGACCAATTTGAAAACCTGGGCTTTTTGGAGATCGCGGGCGCCGATGGTTCGCGCCTATATCTCAAGGACGTGGGCCGGGTGCATATGACCGCGGAGGAGATGCGTCAGGCCGCCTTTGTGGACGGCCGGCCGGCCGTGGCCATCCGGGTGGTCAAAAAGGCCGACGCCAACGCGGCCAAGGTGGTGGATTTGGTGCGCCACGCCCTGGAAGGCGTGCGCAAGACCCTGCCAGGCGGCATGGAGCTGGTTTGGGTGACTGATGACGGCGAGTTCGTGCAGGCCTCGGTGGACAGCGCCCAGAGCAACATCCTGATGGGCATCCTGCTCACGGCGGCGATCCTCTTCCTCTTTCTGGGCAACCTGCGCTCCACCTTGATCGTGGCCATATCCATCCCGGTCACCTTCATGATCAGCATGTTCTTCCTTTACCTGTTGGACTACACCCTCAACTCCATGACTCTCATGGCCCTGGGGTTGTCGGTGGGCATTCTGGTGACCAACTCCATCGTGGTGGTGGAAAGAATCGTCAAGCGGATGACCGCCGGCATGGACCCCAAGGAAGCGTCACGAGTGGGGGCGGGGGATGTGGCGGTGGCTGTGTTGGCCAGCGCCGGCACCAACCTGGTGGTGTTCTTCCCCATGGCCCTCATGGCCAGCAAGATAGGGCTACTGCTCAATCCTTTTGCCATGACCATGGTGCTGGTCACCGCGGTGTCGTTGTTCGTATCCTTCAGCCTGACGCCTCTTTTGTGCTCCGTGTTGTTACGCTCGGCCACTGACCAAAAATCACGCTCCCCCTTGGCTCGTCTCGCGAGGTGGCAGGACCAGGCGCTGGCCCGGCTTTCGGAGCGCTACTATGGGCTGCTGCAGGCGCTCTCCCGCCGCCGCTGGGTGTCGCTGCTGCTCATCGCCGGAATCCTGGCGGCCCTCGCCGGGTCCCTGGCCCTGGTCCCGCGCTTGGGTTTCAGCTTTTTGCCCGACAACGACCGGGGCGAGCTCTTCGTGAAACTGGAATACCCCACCCGTCAAAGTCTGAAACAGACAGTCGAACGGGTGAGCCAAGTGGAGCGGAGGTTGAAGGGCCTGCCCGGTCTGCTGCACACCTACACAACCATAGGCAAGGTCGAGGGCATGTTGGGCCAGGCATCGGAAGGCGTTTATCTGGCCCAGATCCTGCTCAAGTTCAACGACAAGTCCCAGCGTTCCCAATCCATGGCGGACCTCCAGGCAGCCATACGAAAGGAAATGGCCGATTATCCCGGATGCGTGGTGACGGTAAACATCCCCGTGCCGGTGGGCGGCCAGGCATCGCCCATAGAGATGGAAATCTACGGCCGGGACTTGGAGGTGTTGGACCGCCTGGCCCCGCAGGTCAGGGAACTGGCCTTGGGCATCCCCGGCGTAGTGGAGCCCGACACCTCGGTGCGGGTGGGCAAGCCCGAGCTGCGCATCAAGCCCAACCGGCCGGTTCTGGCCGACCTGGGAGTGTCGGCCATCGACCTGGGCATGTCCATCCGGGGCAATCTGGAGGGTTTGGAGGCGGCCACTTTCAAAAAAGACGGTCGCACCTATGACATCCGCGTCAAATTCGAGGAGGAGGAAGGCAAGGACCAGGTCGGCAGATTCCTGTTCCCCGGCGTACCGGGAAATCCCCAGGTGTTGTCCAACCTGGCCGAAGTGGAGGAAAGGCTGGCCCCCGTTCAGATCAACCGTTACGACAAACGCCGGGTGGTCAAGCTTTTCGCCAACCTGGCCATAGGCTTCCCCCTGGGCACGGCGGTGCAGATGCTTTCCGACGCTCAGAACAGCAATATCGTGTTTCCTCCCGGCTACGGCTTCCAATTTCGCGGGCAATACGAGGTTATGAGCGAGGGGAATGAAGATTTCAAGGAGGTGGGGATTCTCGCCCTGTTTTTAACCTATTTGGTGCTGGCGGCGATTCTGGAATCCTTTGTGCGCCCCATCATCATCTTCGTCACCATCCCCACGGCCTTCATCGGCGTGGTTCTGGGGCTGTTCGTGGCTGGAGAAAGCTTGTCCATTTTCGTTACCCTGGGCTGCGTGATGCTCATGGGCATCGTGGTGAACAACGCCATCCTGATAATGAGCCGGCTGAACCAGTACGTGGCCCAAGGGGTCCCCAAATCCGAGGCCATGGACAAGGCGGCGGCCAACCAGTTGCGCCCCATCATCATGATCACCCTGGCGGCCATTCTGGGCATGATGCCTTTTGCATTGAGCCGCGGCCTTGGCAGCGAAACCTGGAACGGCATCGGCATGGCCTCGGTGGGCGGCATCGCGGTGTCTGCCGTGTTGACCATCTTTGTGCTGCCGCTGTTGTACAGGTTGTTTGTACGTAGAAACCCCTCCGCTGATGACAAGGCGAGCTGATGCCATGGACGCCGGGAGATGGGCGAAAATAATTTCAGGCACCATCTCCGTTGCCGCCGGAGGAGCGGGTGCTCACTTTTTCTATCTGGCGCTTCAGGACGTCCATGCACAAGAGCCTGCGATTTTAACCCTGGACATTATCTTTACGGCCCTGTCTTCGGTTTTATTAAGCACTTTCATTCACTTCACTTTTCTTGCCGATGCGTTGAATTCACTTTTCAGTTTTTTGATATCAATCCGCAATCGAGGCCGGCCCGCGTCAAACAAGTAGATAGCCAATGTGTTTTTTCAATTCACCAGTTCATCCTACTTGGCCCCTTAACACAGTGGCAATTTTGGCTTTGATTCTTGGGGAGAGATCACCAGGCGGAAACAACCAGGCCCTTTGCGGCTGATGTTTGGAGAGACGACATGCGCTCGTTGGCATTGCAAGACTGGCACATATGGCTGCGGCGGCATGCGCCGCAAGCCCTAAAAGGACATCTGTTTGCCAAATCGGGAGGGCAAGCGTGGGCAACATCTTAAGCCGCCACCGCACCTGGGCCCAAACTGCTCTGTGGTTGCTGCTGGCCGTCCTCTGGTTCGCGGCCCCGGCCTCGGCTGAAAACCCCGCCGCGCCCGGCAAGGGGCTGACCCTGCGCCGCGCCATAGTCATGTCCTTGGAATATTCCCCCAACCTAAAGCAATCCCTGGCCGAGCTGGAAAAGGCCCAGTTCCAGAAAAAAGAGGCTTTCACCTATTTCCTGCCCAGCTTCAACACCGGCTATGTCTGGAATAAAACCCAGGAGCCCCCCGCCTTTCGCAGCGGGGGTCAGCGGGTGATCGTCGGCAGCTCCGATGTCTATCAATGGACAACCAGCTTCACGCAGCCCCTGTTCACGGGCATGCGGCTGACAAGCCAGTACAAGCTGGCCGATTTGGGGGTCGATTTGGCTCAGGTCAATATTATGCTGGCCACCCTGGATGTGGTCATCAGGGTCAAGGAGGCTTACTTCCTTTATCTCAGAGCCATCAAAGGCGTGGGTGTAGCCGAAAGCTATGTCAAACGGCTCGAGAGCCAGTTGAGGGTCTCCACGGACTTTCACAAGGAAGGCATCATCCCCATAAACGACTTGCTCAAGGTGAAGGTGGAGTTGGCCAACGCCGTACAGGACCGGGTGCGGGCCTACAATGACCGGGCCCTGTCCATGAGCCGGCTCAACCGCCTGTTGGGGCTGCCGGTGGAGCGGCGCCTGGAAGTGGCCGACAAACTGGGGCACCATCCCATTGAAGTGGACTTTGTCCAGGCCAGGGAAGAGGCCCGGCGCAATCGCCCCGAATTAAAATCCCTCGGCCTGCAACTCGAACAGGCCGACCAGGCCATACGCACCGTCCAGTCCAACTATTTCCCCCAGGTTAACCTACAGGGCTCCTATTTCTTCACCTCCGATTCACCGGAAATGGGCCCGTCCACCTTTTACGACACCACGGACTGGGCGATTATAGCCCGGGTGGATTGGTCGTTCTGGGAATGGGGCCGCACCCGCTATCAGACCAGTCAAGTCAAGGCGGGCAAGCGACGCCTGGAAGCGGCGCGCCAGGACTTGCAAGACCAAGTGGATCTGCAAGTCAGGGAGGCAGTCTTGTTTTTGCGCGAGGCTCAACTCAACATCGCCACGGCCACCACCCAGGTGATACAGGCCAAGGAAAACTACCGCATAACCTTTGACCGCTACCGCAACCAGTTGACCACCAATACCGAGTTGCTGGACGCGCAATTCCTTTTGACCCAAGCCAACACCAACTATTACAACGTCCTCACCATTTTCAACGTGGCCGAGGCCAGCTTGCAGCGGGCCATGGGCCAAGGGCTCTGACCCCTCCTGTCGAGAAGCCAATTTTTTGGGCGAAACTGGTTTAGAACACGGAAGCGAGTCCATCGGTTGGAGAGTTTGGCGGCGTCCCCAAGGTGGAGGCGTTTGGCGTTTTCGCGCCGCCGGCCTCATCTCCCCGCAACGTGGCCGTAAAACATGTTAAATTGCTCTAGCGAACGCTCCGCCGGCCCGGCCCGTGAGCGTTTCTTGTGCCTTGACGGCGCGCAACCCGCACCCGGGGATTCGCTTGTCTGCCTTGGTCCGTATGCTAAAAAACACCGCCCCCGGCCACCTGGCCGCCTGCGCGATTCTGACTCTGCTGGCCGCCGTCTTGTTGCGCTGGCTATGGGATCTGCTGGTGCTGCCCGATGCCGCCCCCGCCGGGCTGTGGGGTTGCGTGCAGCCCTGGGGCCTGAGGCGCTTCGCCTTTCTTACCCTGCCCGGCCTGGCCCTGGCCGGTAGCCTCTGCCTGGATTTGCTGCTCTGGCTGGTCCCGTCCTCCCGCGCCCCCTCTCTGGCGGACACCGCTTCCCGGGCCCGGGCCTGGGACCTGGCCTCCTATGCTCTCTTGGCGGCCTGCGCCCTGGGGGCTTGGTGGTGGGGACGGCCCGGGGCGGGGATGCTGCCCCTGGCCTTGGGTGTGGTGGCCTTGCTCACCGCCAAGGCCGTTGTACTGCTCTGGCTGTTGGGGCGGGCCTGGTTGCGGCCCCGGGCCAACTCAGGCGCGGGCCTGGGCTGGCGGGGGCAGGTGGCCATCTTCCTGGCCGTGTTCACCATCCTGGCCATGACTGGCCTGTGGGTGAAGCAGGCCTCCAGCACCGCCGGGGACGAGGTGTCCTATCTGCTGATGGCCCACAGCCTGGACCGGCACGGAAGCCTGGACCAGGAAGTCACGGTGACCGGCAAACAGTACCGCGAGTTTTATTTCTGCCGCTGGAGCGGCGGCCTGCGTTGGACCCTCGGCTATTCCAATTCTTACTTTCCCCTGTTCATCTACCCGGCCTACGCCCTGGGGGGCCGCCTTGGGGTGATGCTTTTTTTTGCCGGAATCATGGCCCTGCTGGCCGGGCAGCTCCATGCCTGGCTGGAGCGGGCTGGCCTGGGCAAGGGGATAGCCGCAGCCAGCGTGGGGCTTGTGCTGTTTTCCGCCCCGGTGCTTTCTCTGGGCCAGCACGCCCTCAGCGAAGCGCCGGGCATGCTGCTGTTGGTGGTGGGCCTGCGCCTGGCCCAGGCCGCGCCCCGCCGCCCCCTGGCCGTGGGGCTGGGCCTGGTGGCGGTGAGCGCCTGCCTGTATTTCATCAAGTTCCGCCTGGCCGCCCTGGGCGGGGGGCTTATGCTGGTGGCCGGGTTCTGGTGGCTGGAGTCCCGGGTGGGCGCGCGACGGGCCTTGCTCGCCGCCCTGTGCGCCGGGGTGTTGGCCCTGTTGGCGGTGCTGGTGCTGCCGGCTGGCGCGTGGCCGCGGAACTTCCTGGGCGAGTTGAAGGAAGGGCTGGGCCTGTGGGCCCGTAACGAAAGCATGTGGACCCCGTTGTGGGTGATGTTCGGCGGCCTGGCGTTTGATCAGGCCTTCGGCCTGCTGCTGATCGCCCCCCTGTTCCTGCTGGCCCCGGCCGGGGTGCCCGCCGCCCTGCGCCGCCACACCCGCCCGGCCCTCACCGCCCTGGCGCCCATCATCGTCTACGTGGGCATGGTCTGCCTCATGCGCTGGTACCGCTGGCAGGGGGGGTTCGACCTGCCCGCCCGGCTGTACCTGGTGGCCTTCCCGGCCCTGGCCCTGTTCCTGGGGGTGATGCTTTCGGCCCTGGCCCGCCCCTGGTGGCGGCTGCTGGCCTGGGGAGCGGCCCTGTGGGGCCTGGCCTACACCCTGGTGATCGTCCTGATCCCAGCCCTGCGTTGGTGCCGCTCGGGTCTGATTAACCCGGTGGCGTCCCTGGCCCAGGAACGGCTGGGCCTGGTGTTTTATCATCTGCTGCCCAGCACCTTTGTCTATTCGCCACTGCTGCCCTGGATCGCCGGTCTGGTGGCCCTGGCCCTGGCCGCCCTGGCTTTTCTGGCCTGGCAAGGGCCCGCGCCCGCCGGGGAGAAGGCCTGGCGGCTGCCCATGCGCGAAGCCCTGGTGCTGGTGCTGGGCCTGGCCCTGCTGGCCACGGCCCCGCTCATCGGGGCCAGGCTGTGGCCGCCCCGTGCCCTGGAGGCCGAGTTCATGCATGGTGGCCCCCAGGCGCCCCTGTGGGTGGAAAACGCCTTTCCCTGGGATATGCGGGGCCGCAGCCTGAGCAACGGCGGCTGGATCAGCGGAAGGTTGTTTTTCCCCGGCGGGGCGGCCCGCCTGCGGCTGGTGGCCCGGGCGGGCCAGCCGGGGCAGGTCGCTTTGAGCCTGGACGGCCGCGCCTTGGCCACCTTGCCCTTTGATAAAGGCCTTTCCCTGGTGGTGGAGCTTCCTCCCCAGGTCCGGGGCTGGCACGAACTGGGCCTGGCCTGGCACTCCTGCCCAGAGCGGGACTGCTACCTATTATTGGATCGGGTGGAGGTTTTACCCGGCGGCCCCGGATAACAGGCGCCAGGCGGTGCGGGCGAAGTCCCCGGCGGTAGGCCGGTTGGGCATGACCCGGCTGACCATGCACCAGCCCTTCCATCCCTTGCGCAGCACCTCGTAGACCGGCCCCAAGGGCAGGCGGATCAGACCAGGCAGCATGGGCCGCAGCCAGGGAAACTCCACGGTCAGGGCGAACAGCCTGCCCAGGTTGGCCAGCTCCTGCTTGCGCTCCACCTTGAGCACCGAGCCGTGGAAGTAGGCCTGGTCCAGGCCGCTGAGGTCGCCGTCGAAAAGGCCCATGTCCTGGGCCAGGTCGTGGATGGGCGTGCCGGGATAGGGCGTGAGGAACGACACCGTGGCAAAGGCCGGCTTCAAGGCGATGTTCATGTCCAGGGTCTTGAAGTCCGCCGCCAGGGAGCCGCCCGGCAGGCCCACCATGTTTTGCACCCAGCTCACCAGGCCGTGCCTTTTCAGCAAGCGGCCCATCTCGTAGATCTTGTCGTCGGGCACCGGCCGGTTGAGCACCGAGCGCCTAAGCCCCTCGTCCCCGGTCTCCACCGACCAGTTCACGCTGTGGCAGCCCGCCCGCTTGAGTAGGCTCATCACCTCGTCGTCGGCCTGCAAGGGATTCAGGGCGCAGCTGAAGGGCACCCCCACACCCTGGGCATAGGCCGGGGAAAACTGGCGCAGCCACTTCTTGCTGAAGCCCAGGGAGGCGTCCACAAAGCGGAAAAACTGCACCGGATATTGGTCCCGCAGCCCGGCCAGCTCCCGCACCAGCAGGCCCACCCGGCGCATGCGCACTTTGTTGCGCAGGCCGTGCTTGGTCATGAAATCGCGGTGGAAGCAATAGGAGCACTTGAAGGTGCAGCCCCTCCCGGCCAGCACCGTCTTCATGGGGGTGCGGGCCAAATGGGGAAACTTGTCGTAGAGCAACTCCCGGTCCGGGAAGGGCAACTCGTCCAGGGAGCGCTGCCCCGGCTCCACCGGGCCGGCCACGACGCACCCGCCCTTTTTCATCCGCAGGTTGGGGATGCCTTCCAGGCCGCGGCCCTGGTCCAGACGGTCGCACAGCTCCACCAGGGCCCGCTCGCCCTCGCCCACGCAGATCAGGTCAATGCCCGGCTCATCCTCCAGCACCGAGGGCACGAAGGTGGGATGGGGCCCGCCGAAGATGCTGGTGAGCGGGAACAAACTTTTGAGGCGGCGGTTGAACTGGGCGAAGCGCTGGTGGGTCCCGGTGACCACGCTGTAAGCCACCAGCTTGATGCCGTGCTCTTTTATGGTGGCCGCCGCGTCGGTGAGGTCCAGGTCGCAGATGTGCGGGGTGTGGCCCGCCTTTTTCAAACAGGCCGAGAGGTATTCCACCCCCAGGGGCTCGAAGCCGCCCAGGGCGAAGTTCTTGATGTCCGCCACGAAAAGCACCTGCACCGCTGCTGTCGCTCCTTTTTGGCCCTCAGGCCGCCCGTGCCACGGCGGCCAGGCGCTCCAGGGCCATGGTTGCCGCCCTTTGCCCCGAGCCGATAACGCTGCTGAGCGTGCGGCTGTGGGGATAGATGGTGGCGTTGCCCGCGAAAAACACGCCGGACAGACGACTCTGCAAATCATGGGTTTGTTGGCGGTAGTC
This sequence comes from Pseudomonadota bacterium, assembly GCA_018819925.1. GTDB lineage: Bacteria > Desulfobacterota > Desulfarculia > Desulfarculales > Desulfarculaceae > Desulfoferula. The sequence goes on along the minus strand of JAHJPG010000091.1, from coordinate 46,264 downwards.
CACGTCGAACACCGGGGTGGCCACCGGGCTCTGGGTCACCAGGCAGTCTATCAATTCCACCGGCCCCGCCATGGCCCTCAGATCCTGGAGGTAGGTGTCGCGCACCTGTTGGGGCGGCGCGGTTATCAAGGAATGGTCGTCGGGCAGATAGGCCGCGCAATAGACCAGGTTGGCCCGGTGGCGTCCCAGCCGGGACTGGTTCACCACCACCTTGAAGGAAAAGCCCGGCTCCAGGATGTTGGTCCAGTAGGGCAACTCCAAGGGCCGGTCCAAGGCCATGAGGGCGCAGGCCGCGCCTTGGTACTTCACCCGGCTCTCGAAGCTGAAGTTCACCGGCAGACGGGCGAAGTAGTTGAGCGGCAGGGTGTTGACCACCACCTTGGCGGCGTGGCTGCGGCCGCCGCCATGCACCAGATACCCCTCCCTGGTGCGCTCCAAGGCGGTCACCGGCGCTTCCAAGAGAAGCTCGGCCCCCTGCTGCAGATCCCGCCCCAAACGGCGAGCCAGGCGGTCCAGGCCGCCGTCCAGATAGCCCAGCATTTCGCCGCCCACCCCCTTGGCCTTGGTGGCCGAGAGCCCCTTGATGCGGCCGTGCAGGAAACCGGCGCACACCCGCTCTGGGGGTATGCCGAATTTGTTGCGCATCATGGGAGCCATCATCTTGCGGTACACGCTCTGGCCCCAATGGCGCACTATCCACTCCTTGGCGCTCACCCCGGCCAAGTCTTGGCTCTGGGTGAAGCGAGAGCTGAGCATGCCCGCGCAAAAGCGCAGCTTGTCGGCCAGGGTAAAGGGGGCGAAGCGCAGCAGATCCAGGGGCCGGCTGAAAGGATAGAGCCGCTGCTCCAGGTAGAAGGCCATGAAAGTCTCTCGCCACAGCAGGGAGTCCTCCAGGCCCATCCCGGCGATGAGTTCCAGCAGATGGATGTCTTGGGGCTTGATGTGGTGATAAAACCACTCCACGCTCTCGCCGGCCACCGTGCCGCAACGCCCCGCCCCGCCCAGGCCGTCCGAGGCTTCCAGGAGCAGGCATCTGGCCCCGCCTTGCACCAGATGGCGGGCGGCGGCCAAGCCGGCATAACCGCCTCCCAACACCACCGCGTCAAACATGGCCGGCAAACCGCAGGCACAGCAAGTGGCGCAGGGAAAGGGGGTAACGACGAAATGAGGTGTACTTGGAGCGCCCGGCCGGGCGTCGGCGGTGCCGCACCGGCATCCCCTTGACCCGCCCCCCCTGCCGAAGAATCAGCAAAGGCACTAGGCGATGGGCCCCCCGATTCCACTCCAGGGAGCGCAGCCGCTGGGTGGGGGCGGCGCGCAGGCCGCAGTTCACGTCCCTGAAATTATGGCCGAACAGAACAAAGACCAGCAGATTGTAGACCATGGAGGGCAGGCGCTTGCCCCAGAGGCTGTCTTGGCGGAGCACCCGAACCCCGTAGGCGCAGTCATGGCCTTGCTCCAACAGGGTGAGCAGCTCGGGGATATGGGACGGGTCTTCCTGCAAATCGGCGTCGATGGTCACGCTGACCGGAGCCCGGGCCCGGTCCAACCCGGCGGCCAGGGCGGCGCTCTTTCCGGAGTGGGCAATGCGCACGTAGACGAAGCCTTCACAACTCTGCAAAAGCTGGGGGCTGGCGTCTTCGGAGCCATCGTCCACCACGATGATCTCGGCCCGCAGTTCCCGGGCCAGGCCGGCCAGGCCCGAAAAAAGGCTTGGGATGACTTCCTGCTCGTTGTAAACCGGAACGATTATGGATACCGCTGGCGCGGGCTGAAGCGCCTGTTCAGGCCCCGGCGTAGGTTGCGCATGCACTGCGGCACCCCTGCTCATGTTAGCTTAACCACGAAAGAATATTAACGATAAACCGGTTGCCCAGTTCATCCTCCGACAACCTATATATAAATATTAGCAAATTAGTGGGTTAGGGCGCACGGGGTCAGCGCCGCGCCCCGGGTAGGTCCCGGCTTGCGGTGGGCTCGGGCCCTCTTGGGGTTACCTGGAATTGGCGCCTACCGCCTTACACCACGGTCCGATTTCTTGGGGCCACATCCCTTTGGGAAAGAAACGGAACCGCTAGCCCCGCCTTAGCGTGCCCTGTGGGTCTATGCGCCCGCGGAGCACGGCCAGTTCTTCGCTGGTGGGAGCCGCAGTGGTGGGGATATTCTCGGGCAGGACCGGATCGAAGGAGGTGTTTTCCAGCACCTGTTCCAGCGCGACCCCCGGATGAAGCGAGGCCAGGCGCATGCGTTTGGTTTCCGGCTCGAAGTCCATCACGCAAAGGGGGGTGACCAGATATTTTGGGCCACCGCCGGGCAGCCCCAGGGCGTTTCTGGCTTCCCTTCCGCCGTCGCCGAAGCCGAAAGCGGAGATGAAATCCACCTTGTCCACCAACAGGCGCTTGTTGTGATCCCCCGCCACCAGGTAGTAGCGCGGGCAAAAGGTGGAGGCCATGGCCGCCGCCCCCGAGCCCGGCCCCCTGAAATCCAAACGGCGATAATCGGTTCCGGTGCCGATCAAATTCACGTTGCCGAAGCGGTCGATCTGGATGCCACCGAGGAAGAAAAAGTCGGCGAAGCGTTTCACGTCCGCGAATACCTCATGGCCCAGGCGATAGCTTTCGGCCCAGCGGGCGCGCCGCCAGTCGGTGAAAAATTCCGAGTAGGGCACCGGACGCGGGACGTCGATGAGGTTGGCCAGGGTCAGGGACTGCGAGACCTTCATGTTGGGTGCGTGGGTGAGATGGGCCAGCAGCACCGCCGCCCTGGGCACCGGCTGGTTGGCCCCCAGGTGAGCCATCTCCCCGTCGCGCAGGTCCCGGGAAAGAAAAACCGCCATCAACTCGGCGGCGCTATAATCTTCGGCACATCCCATGGGGCCCTCAAAATTCCTGCAAGGACAGCAACCGACCGGCGCCGATCACGTCCAGGTATTCCAGGTGGTTGGTTATCCCCAGCACGTAGCGCTCCAGGTAGGAAGCGAGCTTGCCGTCGTTTCCCTTGCCACCTGCCTCCTTTGCCGCGTCCGCATATTCCTTCATGTGGGCCAAGTCTTCCAGGTAACGGCCGGGGCAGGAGCCGGGATGAGCTCCCAAGGGTGCGCGCACCACCGCGTCGGCTCCGGGGATGGAGGTGGCTTCGGGCCGCCTCCTTATCTCCTCGTTGGTTACGATCTTCTCCACTTGCACGATCACCTTGTCGGCGGCCCGGAAAAGGGCCCGGTCGCCGAAGCCGGTGCCCTCGTGCTGCACATTGCCGTAGGGGTCGGAGCGGTCGGCGTGCAGAATGGCCACGTCGGCCCTCAGGGCCGGAACCGCCAGCAACGGCTCGCCCTTGATGGGGTCGCGAAACTCCTTTAGGTCGGGATTGATTCGGGGCAGGGATGTGCCCACCCCAGCCCGGCAGGGCATGAAAGGCAAGCCCAGGGCGGCTGCCTGCAGGCCGGCGGCGTAGATGCTTTCCTCCGCCTCCCACACCTGCAACCGGCCGCTTTGGGCGGCGGCGCGGAACATGGGCCCCACGGCTACAACCGCCTCGCCGGTCATCAGCGAAACAGCCACCTTGTCCACGCAGCCCGCCGCGATCAACAGGTCCAGTTCCAGGCCGGCGGAGCCCGCCAGCACGGTAAGGCCCTTGACCCCTTGCCGGATGATCTGCCGAATCAGGGCCATGGGATGGCTGGAACTCAGCAAGCCGCCGATGGCGATGGTCATGCCGTCGGTTATCCATGAGGCGGCTTGCGCCTCGCTGACAATCACCTCGCGGCGCCGGGGGTGCTGCACCTTGCCTTTTCTCCAAACTCCTCGCCCTGAAAGCCGCCGCGCGCCTCAGGCGCGAAGCAACTCCCGGGCGATCACCAGCAGTTGTATCTCGTTGGTGCCGCCGCCGATCTCCATCAGCTTGGCGTCCCTCAGGGCCCGCTCGACTCCGTACTCTTGCATGTATCCGTAACCGCCGTGAATCTGGATGGCCTCCAGGGCGGCATTGGTGGCCACCCGGGTGGAGTGGCACTTCAGGATGGCCGCCTCCTTGGTGACGTCCATGCCGTTTTCCACCATCCAGATGACTTTGTGGAGATAGGCGCGCGAGGTTTCGATGCCCATCGCCATTTCGGCCAGCTTGGCCTGGATGAGCTGGTACTCGGCGATGGGCCTGCCGAACTGCTCCCTGGTTTTCACATAGGCCAGGCTGCGATCCAGGCAGTCCTGGGCCATGCCTATGACCATGGCCGGGGCCATGGCCCGCTCCATGTTGAGCGAGCGCATCATGCCCTGGAACCCCTGGTCCTGTTGCCCCAAAATCTGGCGCTGGTGCACCTTGAGGTCGTGGAAGTATATCTCTCCGGTGGGGGAGCTTTTCACCCCCATCTTGCCGTGCATCTCCACCACCTCCATGCCTTCGCTGCCCCGCTCCACGATGAAGGTCGTGCCGCCTTTGATGCCGTCGCGGGGGGAGGTCCGGGTGACCACCATGAAGTAATCGGCGATGGGAGCGTTGGTGATGAATATCTTGGAGCCGTTTATTATGAAGTGCTCGCCTTGACGCTTGGCCGTGGTGGCCAATGACAAGGTGTCCGAACCGGCGTTTGGCTCGGTCAGGGCGAAGCAACCCAGTTTTTTGCCGGTGACGATATCCGGCAGGTACTTGGTCTTCTGCTCCTGGCTGCCCAGCTTGAACAGGTTGTAGCCGAAATAGATCGCCGAGACATCCACCGACATGGCGAAGCTGGCGCTGACCTTGGCCAGTTCCTCGATGATTATGGCGTTGCTCAGGAGATCGCTGTCGGAGCCGCCGTATTCCGAGGGAAAAAACGGACCCAAGAGCCCCAGTTCTCCGGCCTTGCGAAACACCTCCAGGGGAAAGCACTCCTGGCTCTCGCACTGTGCCACCATCGGCTCCAACTCCTGTCGCGCGAATCGCCTGGCGGTCTCGCGGATCATTTGATGTTCGCTGGTCAGCCCGAGGTCCACGACTCATTCTCCGGTATGGGTTGGGCCCGTTGGTGAAACTTCGTCTGCGGCAGGTTAGGAAACCATGCGGTCCCGCCCCTCCCAGAACTTGGACCGGATGGCCTTCTTGTCCACCTTGCCCAGGTTGGTCAGGGGTATCTCCGGCCAGAACTCCAAGCTTTTGGGCACCACCAAGCTGCCCTTGCGCTGTTTGACAAAGGCGATCAGCTCTTCGGCCGACGCTTCCCCTCCGGGAGCGAGGACCACCACCGCCTTGACCTCCTCGCCCCACTTGGGATGGGGTACGCCAACCACGGCGGCGGCCTTCACCGCCGGGTGCTCGAAGAGCACGTCTTCTATCTCCCGGGGGAAGATGTTGAAGCCGCCGCTGATTATCATGTCCTTCTTGCGATCCACGATGTACAAGAAGCCCTCTTGGTCCTGCTTGGCTATGTCGCCGGTGTGCAGCCAGCCGTCCACCACCGTCTCGGCCGTGGCCTCGGGGTTCTTGAAATAGCCGCTCATCATGTTGGCGCAGCGCACCGTGACCTCGCCGCTGTCGCCCTGGGCAACCTCGCGGCCCTGTTCGTCCACTAGCTTCACTTCTGCGTGGAAGGTGGGACGTCCAGCCGAGCTGAAGATTTCCCTCTCCCGCTGGGGGTCGGCCACCACGTGGCTGGCCCGGGGCAGGCAGCTTATCATCATGGGGGCCTCGGTCTGGCCGAAAAGCTGGGTGAAAATGGGGCCAAAGGTGTTGATGGCCTGCTTGAGGCGCTCCGGGGCGATGGCCGAAGCGCCGTAGATAACGTTGCGCAGGCTGCTCAGGTCGTGGGAGGCCAAATCTGGCTGGTCCAGGAGCACATAGATCATGGTGGGCACCAGGAAGGTGGCGGTGACCTTGTTCTTTTCCACGGCCTCCATGAAAAGCTTGGGCTCGAAGTGATCCAGGATGACGCACTTGCCACCGCGCAGCATGACCGGCAGCATTAGGCAGCCCCCGGCGTGGGTCAGTGGGGTCGGGTAGGCGAAGACCTCGTTCCAGGCTATCTCGAACTCCAACATCTCAATGAGAATGGTGTAGACCCAGGCGCGATGGGAGAGCATCACCCCTTTGGGCTTGCCGGTGGTGCCCCCGGTGTAGTAGATGCCCGCCAGGTCTTCCGGGTCTATTTCCACCTCCGGGCCCCAGTCGGGCTCCAGTTGGATCATCATTTCGTTGAGGTGCAGGTGCCCCTTGGGCACGGCCTCCGCGTCCGGGCCCACGCAGATGAAGTGCTTGACCGTTTCCAGGTGGGGAATCATGGCCAAAACCCGCTCGGTCATCTTCTGGTGGTAGATAAGGCTGACGGCCTCGGACTGGTTAAGCATGTAAACGTGGTCGTTGCCGCTCAAGAGCACCGCCAGGGGCACCCTGACGCAGCCGGTCTTTGCCGCGGCGTATTCGCAAAATACGTACTCGGGGCAGTTGGACATGAGGAAGGCGATGCGGTCGCCCTTTTGGTGGCCCAACCTGCGCAGACCATTGGCCAGACGCGCCGCGTTGAGGCCCATTTCTTCATAGGTGTAGGTCGTATCCCCGAAAATCAGGGCTGGCCGGTCTTTAAAAAACTGAACCGCTCGATCATACAAGCCGCCTAGGGTGTGCCCGATCATATCTATCGCTCCACTGGCCTTGTGCCGTTAAGTCCCGCTATTCAGCGCGGGTCATGCCTTCTGCAAAATGGTGATGCTGCAGGCGAACTCCTCGGTGGAAATCACCCCCCCGCCGTTCTCGGCCAGGGCTATAGCCGCGCCCTCCACCTGTCGAGGCCCGGCCTCGTGGCGCAGTTGAGTTATCAACTCGTAGATCATGGAAAGCCCGGTGGCCCCCACCGGGTGGCCCTTGGAAACCAGCCCGCCCGAGGTGTTTATGGGGATGACCCCGCCCAGGGCGGTGGCCCCTGACTCCACCAACCGTCCCCCCTGCCCAGGAGGGCAGAAGCCCAGCATCTCCGACTGATATATCTCGCAAAAAGAGGTGGCGTCATGCACCTCGGCCACATCCACATCTCCGGGCGAAATGCCGGCCATGGCATAGGCCTTGTCCGCGGCCCACTTGCTCAGGCTGGGCTCGGAGGGGTGGCGGTGCTTGCCCGAAGACAACACGCTTGCCTTGACCTTCACCGCCCGGCGCCGCACCGGCTCCGGCTGGGAATCCAGAAACTCCCGCGAGCAGAGCAGAACCGCAGCCGCCCCGTCGCCGATGGGGGCGCACATGGAGCGGGTCAAGGGATAGCTCACCAGGTAATCCTTGAGCACCTTGTCCAGGGGCACCTCGAACTGATATTGGGCCTTGGGGTTCAGGGAGCCGTTGTAGTGGTTCTTGGCCGCCACCATGCCTATCTGCTCCTGGGTGGTCCCCCAATTGGCCATGTGCCAACAGGCCTGCATGGCGTAGGTGTCCATGAAAATGGTGTGCCCGGCTCCCAGCTTGAATTCGCGCCCGCACTCTGCCGCCGCCGCCTGGTACTCAGAGACCAAGCGCGCCTTGTCCAGACGGTCCACTCCGTGCTCGTAGGCCAGAACCACCCGCTCCATGTCCGGGTGGTAGAACTTGTCGGCGCCGATGGCCAGGGAGAGATTGCTTTGGCCGCTCAAGATGTCCTTCCAGGCGCCGTGGAAGGCCATGGATGCGCTGGAGCAGGCGCCCTCCACGTTTATCACCGGCACCCTCTCGGGAAACAACCCCTCCTCAACCAGGGGCGAAAGGCATACGTGGCCGCGAATGAGATCCTGCTCCCACAAGGTGCCCATTGAGCAGTTGGAGAACCAGGCGAAATCGATATCGCGCCCGTCTACCAGTTCGGCGTCGCCAAGAACCCCAAGATAGGCTTCCCGGGTCAAATCCTTCATGGAGTCCGCCAGCCTTTTTTCGAATCGGGTGCTGTAGGACCCCAACACATATACTTCCGTCATCTTCACCCCAGCTCCTTGTTGCCGAGCGGCCAAATCCTTAAACGCGCATTTGCCGGCGGCCTCAGGTCCTCATGTGGAACATCATGTTGTAGTCGAAAACCATCACGTCTTGGCCGTTCTGGTTTTTGACGGTGTAGCGCCAGGTCTGGACGCCCTTGTCCGGGGACTTGGTCTCGCGTTTTTCGATGACTTCCACCACCACCGTGATGCTGTCGCCTATGAAGACCGGCTTGAGCATGCGCATGTTGTTCACGCCCAGCCAGGCGATGGCGGAATTGCCCGCGAAGCCGGCCGAACCCACCAGCCCCACGGCCATGGCGAAGATAAGGGGCCCATGCACCAGACGCTGTCCGAACTGGGTTTGCTCCGCGTAGACCTTGTCCATGTGCAGGGGATAGAAGTCCATGGTCAAGCCGGCCCATTGCACCACGTGAGTCTCGGTAAGGGTAATGCGGGCGGTGGTATAGATGTCCCCCGGATTGAAGTCGTCTCCGTAAACTTCCTTTGGCATTGCTTCGTCTCGCCGTGTTTGTGGTTGGCTGAACCGCGCCTGGTCGGCGGCGGGTGTCGGCCCGCCGCCGGGGGCGTGTTCGCGCCCCCGGCGGTTTGGCGCCATTAAAATTCAGCGCGGCGCCGCTTGTCCTGCTTTGCTCCGCCTCCCGGGGCCGGCGGGAGACCGAGTAGCCTTTTAGCCCTTCACGGGCCGGAACTTGGGCAAGGTGACCTCTTCGTCCAGCTTTTCGAAGACGACTTCCACCGGCATGTCGAACTCAAGCTGATAAGGATCGCACTCCACCACGTTACTCAGCAGTTGGACGCCTTCCTCCAGCTTGATGATGGCCACCACGTAGGGAACGTCGGCCTGAAAAGCCGAAGGCGCGTTGTTTTCCACCACCGTGTAGGAGTAGATGCGGCCCTTGCCCGAAACCTCCACCCACTTCACATCGCTGGAGCCGCAATGGGGGCAAGCGATGCGGGGATAGAAGATGTGCTTGCCGCAATCGTTGCACTGTTGCAGGCAAAACTTGTTTTGCTTGGCGTAATCCCAATAGGGACGGGCCCATTCATTGACCACCGGGCCGGGTTTCTGGTTGGTGCTCATCATGCCGCTCCTTAAACTATCTCGGTGCCCAGCACCGAAACTTGTGCGTCCATATAGGTGCCGCCGGTTCCCGTCTCCACGGCGAAACGGGCCCCGGGCACCTGCCTGTCCCCGGCCTTGCCCATGAGCTGGCGGGCGGCCTCCACGATAAGGGCCACCCCGCCCCCCGCGCCGGTATGCCCCTGGGAAAGCATGCCGCCGTTGGTGGTGCAGGGCAGTTTTCCGCCGGGCCAGGTGTCGCCCTTGAGGAAAAGCTCGCCCGCCTCGCCCCGGCCGCAGAAGCCCAGCTCCTCCAGCCCGATGATCTGATAGATGGGATAGGAGTCGTAAATTTCGGCCACGTCGACGTCCTGGGGGGTGATCCCCGCCTCCTCGAAGGCGTCTTTCCCGGCCTGGGCCCAGCCGAAACGGGTAACGTCGGGCTCCTGGGAAAAGGCGAAGTGGGTCACCCGGCCGCCGGTCCCCAAAAGGTAGGCCGGCCGGTCGGTGAGGTCGCGGGCCCTTTCCGCCGAGGTGATTATGAAGGCCGAGCCTCCGTCGAAAAGCATGTTGGACTGCTTGGCCCGTAGCGGGGTCGAGAGCATCTTGGACGAAAGCACCTCCTCCAGGCTGAGGGGCTTGCGGAAGGCGGCGTTGGGATTGAGCTCGGCCCACTTGCGGTTGGACACGCACACGGCGGCCATGTGCTCGTCGGTGCAGCCGGTCTCGTGCAGATAGCGCCCGGTGGACATGGCGGCGATGGAAGAATAGTGCTGACCGTAAGGCACTTCCCACTCCACCGAGATGCCGGCCTGGGAGAACAGGTCGATGCCGCCTTGGGCCGTTACGCCGGTGCCCAATCTTTCGGCGTGGGCGCACAGCACGTATTTGGCCACGCCGCTGTTGATAAGGCTGCCGGCCATGGACAAAAAGCAGCTTCCGCTGGAGCCGCCGGCAAAGATCTGGCAGTTGGTGTGGGCGTTTTTAAGGCCCAGTTCCTCGGGGATGCGGCAGGTGACCAGCTCCGTGTTGAACTGGGAGCTGTACAGGGAAGCGGTGGGCATTACGAAATCGATGTCGTCCTTGCTTATCCCCGCGTCGGCGATGGCCAAACGGGCCGATTCTATGGCGTGGTATATGGCCGCCTTCTCCGGAAACCGGCCGGTGGGCACCTCGCCGATTCCTACTATGGCCACCTTGTTCTTCAAGCTGCTCATTAACAACTCCATTCCAGTCTTGCCGGCAGGTTGGCTGGGCTTACAGCCCCATCTGCTTGGCGATGATGTTCATCTGTATTTCGCTGGTGCCCCCCCCGATGGAGTAGACCAGCGAGTCGCGCAGAAAACGTTGGGCGTCGTATTCCATGGCGTAGCCATAGCCCCACAATATCTGCACGCAATCCATGGCGCACCTTTTGGCCACCTCCGCCGAATAGAGCTTGGCCATGGAGGTTTCCTTTACGCAGGGCATATGGTTCACTTCCATCCACCCGGCGTAATAAGCCAGCCGCCGCGCCGCCTCCACCTCGGTGGCCATGTTCACCAGCTTGTTTTGTATGGCCTGGAAACGGCCGATGGGGCGGCCGAACTGCACCCGCTCCTTGGCATAGGCCAGGGCGTAATCCAGGGCCGCCTGGGCGATGCCGATGGCGCAGGAAGACAGCACCAGGCGCTCGGAGTTGAGCAGGCGCATCATCTGACGCCATCCCTGGTTGATCTGCTCGGGGCCGCCCAAAATGTCCTCCGGCCCCGCCTCCACGTCTTGATAGGTCACCGCGCAGGTGTTGGAGCCCTTGTGACCCAGGTTGTTGATGGGCGAGGCGCTGTATCCCGCGGCGCTCCCAGGCACCAAAAAGGCGGTGATGCCGTCCATGCCCGGGCCTCCGGTGCGGGCGTTGGTCACCACGTAGTCGGCGATGCCCGCCCCGGTGATGAACATCTTGGCCCCGTTGATGACGTAGCGGCCGTCTTTCAACTCCGCCTTGGTCTGCAACTGGGCCGCGTCCGAGCCCACGTTGGCCTCGGTGAGCGCGAAGCAAAACTTGAGCTTGCCCTCCACCAGCAGGGGAAGGAACTTTTCCTTTTGCTCCTGGTTGCCGTTGGTGTTGATGATATTGTTGCCGTAGAGGATCACATTGCCCGCCGCCCAGGCCAACACCGGCAGGCGCTTGGCGATCTGTTCAAAGAGAATCATCTCGTCGATGACCGTACCCGCCTGTCCGCCGTACTCTTCGGGCACGTTGATGCCCATGAAGCCCAACTCACTGAGCTTGTCCACCAAGGCGTGGGGGAACTCGTTGGCCTTCTCTATCTCCTCGATCACCTCCCGCGTCGCCTCGGTTTCCATGAAGCGGGCGATGGTGTCGCGCAGCATCATCTGCTCATCTGTAAAGCTGTAGTCCATGCCTTCTCTCTCTTGGAAAGTTGCTTGTGCCTTTTAAGTTTTGCGCCGCCAAGGGGCGCGTCTCCCCGCGGGCCCAAGAGTGTCAGTTCATGTACAGGCCGCCGTTTACGTGAATCGTCTGGCCGGTGATGTAGCTGCCCGCATCGGAAGCCAGCAGCATGCACACGCCGACAAAGTCGTCCGGCCGCCCGCAACGGCGCAGGGGAGTCCTGGCGACGAGACGCTCTTGCTGCGGCCCCGGCATCAGCGCCAGCATCATGGTTTCCACCATGCCCGGCGCCACCGTGTTTACCCTGACCCCATAGCCGCCCACCTCCAGGGCCAGGCTGCGGGTGAAGCCCTCCACTCCCGCCTTGGCCGCGGCGTAATGCGCGCTGGTGTGGCCGCCGGTGGCCGCCACCAGGGAGGAAAAACTGATGACGCTGCCCGCCTGCCGTTGAACCATGTGGGGGAGAAACGCTTTGGTGCAAATAAATACCGAGTTCAGGTTGGTCTCGATGGTGCGCTGCCAATGCTTCAAGGACATGTCCATGACCTGGCGCGGTTGGCTGATCGCGGCGATATTCAGCAGGACATCCGGCGGCCCCAGGTCCAGCAGACAACGCTCCACCATGGCGGCCACCGATTCCTGGTCGGACACATCGCAGCGCTGGTTGATCCACCGGCCAGGGCCGGGGTCGGGCCCGGTCAGGCCTAGCACCTCCTCGGACAGGTCCGCGGCCAGCACCTTGCTTCCCGCCGCGCCAAAGGCTTCGGCCACCCGGCGGCCTATGCCCCGGGCCGCGCCGGTGACCACCACCACCTTTTCTTGCAGATCCTCAAACACGGGCCCGCGGCTTATGCTTGGCTGTCCCATGACTAGAGCCCCGGGTAGGTTCGCCGGATGCTCTCGTCGGCCAAAAGCTCTTCCGGGGACCCTTGGGTTATCATCTTGCCCTGGGACAAAACATAGTTGCGCGGCGCCAGATCGAAAGCGAAGCTTATGTCCTGCTCCACCAAGAGTATGGTGATGCCCAGGCCATGCACGTCCTTGATGCGGGTGAACAGGTCCTGCTTGACCAACGGCGCCAGTCCCGTGGAAGGCTCGTCGATGAGCAGCAGCTTGGCCTGAGACATAAGGGCCCGCCCAATGGAGAGCATGGTCCTCTCGCCGCCTGACAGGGTGCCGGAAACCTGGTCTATGCGCTCCTTCAGGCGCGGGAACAGGTAGTAGACCTTGTCCAGGCTATCCTTGATAACCCTTTTGTCTTTCACCAAGTAGGCGCCGGCCTCCAGGTTTTCCTTGACGGTCATCTCCCTAAAGGGCCTGCCGCGCTCGGGGCAAAGGATGAGCCCCCGCTGAGCTATGCGGGGAGCGGGAACGTTTATGAGCTCCTCGCCGTTGAACACCACGCTGCCCTCGATGGTGATCTTGCCCTTGGTGGTGCCCTTGAGGGAGTCCTTCTCCCATTGCACCAGGCCGGTTATGGCGCGCATCATGGTGCTCTTGCCCGCTCCGTTGGGCCCTACCAGACCCACGGCTTCGCCCTTCTCCACATTGAGGCTGACGTTGTTGAGCACCATCGCCCGGTCATAGAGGACGGTCAGGTTCCTAACTTCCAGATACAAGGTTCCCAACCTCCTTGCCCAAATAGGCCTCGATGACCGCGGGGTTGTTGACGATCTCCTCCGGCGTGCCCACGGCCAGGATTCGCCCGAAGTTGATGACCACCACCCGATCCAGGATCGGCATGAGGTCGGCCAGCTTGTGCTCCACGATGAGCATTGCCGGGCCCTCGCTGTGCAGGCGGCCGAAGCGGCCGCCCTTGTGCAGCCGTTTCAGGGAGCGGGCGATCATGCTGGTTTCGGCCGGGTTCAGGCCGCCGAAGGGCTCGTCCAGCAGCAGCAGCTCGGGCTCGGTGGCGATGGCCCGGGCCAACTCCAGCCGCTTGAGATCGCCGTGGGAAAGCACCGACGCCGGCTCCAAGGCCAGGTCTGCTATGCCCGCGAACTCCAGGGCGTCGCGCGCCCTGAGCTCCACGGTCTTCACCCACTCGCCGTGCCTCTTGGCCCTGGGGCAGAGGCAAGCCACCATGACGTTGGCCGCCACCGGGAGTTGGCGGAAGGGCTTGACCACTTGGAAGGTCGATGCCAGGCCCATGTTCACGATGTCCCACACCGGCTTGTCGGTGATGTTTTTGCCCTTGAAGCGCACCGTGCCCGACGAGGGCTTGAGGATGCCGCTGATCAGCCGGATGGTCGTGGACTTGCCCGCGCCGTTTGGCCCGATGAGCCCGACGATCTCGTTGCGTCCGATGCTAAAGGAAACATCGCTCACCGCTTGGAGGCCGCCGAAGCTCTTGCTCAGGCCCTCGATTTCGAGGATGACGTCTTCCAAGGCTAGCTCTCCTCTTCCCGCAGCTCGCGGCGCGAGACCTTGCCCACGTCGGTGCGGGGCACCTCCCCCACGAACTCGATTATGCGGGGGATCTTGTAGTAAGCCAGCTTGTCCTCGCAGTAGCTCATGATGTCCGCTTCCGACAGGTTGCCCCGCGAGTCGGACTCAAGAACCACCAGAGCCTTTACTTGCTCGCCGACCTTGCGGTCCGGTACGCCGATGACCCCCACCTCCTTGATTTTGGGGTGGGTGCGCAGCACCTCCTCCACCTCCCTGGCGTACACCCTCAGTCCCTTGTATTTGATGAGGTCGCGCTTGCGGTCGTACACGTAGAAGAAGCCGTTTTCGTCCATGCGGCCCAGGTCGCCGGTGCGCCACCACCGGATGCCCCCGATCTCTGCAATGCACTCGTTGGTGGCGGCTTCGTTGCGCCAGTAGCCCTTGCAAATCTGAGGTCCGCTGACCACTATCTCGCCTATTTCGCCCACGGGCATGTACTGGTCCTCCTCGGGGTCGAGGATGGCCGATTGGGTGTTGCAGATGGGCAGGCCCACCGAGCCGATTTTCACGTGACCGGCGGCGGTTTCGTGGGTGAGGGCCACGCACTCGGTCTGCCCGTAGCCCTCGAAAATATCGGTGCCGGTGCGGACCTTCCAATCCTTGGCCGTGTACTCGTGCAAGGCGTCGGCCCCCGAGAGCACCAGCTTGAGCTTTCGCCAGTTGACCCGGTCGGTCTTCTTTTCGTCCTTGAGAACTTCATAGATGGTCGGGGCCCCAAAGAAGGTGGTGGCCTTGTATTTGCCCATGGCGCTGAGTATCTCCTCAACGTCCGGCGTGGTTATCACCACCAGGGTGAATCCCATCAGAACGCCGAAGATCAGGGCCACGACCTGGCCGGCCGCGTGGTAGAACGGCATATAAGCCATCCACACCTCGCTGCCTTCCTCGATCATGTTCAGGTAGTTTTTGAACTGATAGAGGTTGCTCACCGCGTTGCGGTGGGTGATCATCACGCCCTTGGGAGGGCCGGTGGTGCCGCCGGTGTAGGGCAGGGTTACTATGTCCTCGGCGACGTTCAGCTCCACCCGGGGCGGTTGGGGGGGGTGGTTCTGGAGCAACTCATGGAAGCCGTAAAAATGCTCCTGATTGTAGATGTCGGCGGGCGGAGCGGCCATCTTTTGGTACACGCCCCGCAGGATGGTGGTGCCCATCATCTTTTTGAGTTTGGGCAGCGAGTCGGTGATGCTGGCGAGGATCACGTTGGCAAACTGATAGCCTGATTTCTCCACGGTGGGGTAGAGGAAATCCTGGCAGATAAGGCTGGTGGCCTGACTGTCATCCAACTGGTGACGCATCTCGCTGGAGACGTACACCGGGCTGATGGCCGTGACCACCGCCCCCAGGCGCTGCACCGCGTAGAAGGCGATGACGTGCTCGGGCGCGTTGAGCAGCAACAGGGCCACACGGTCGCCCTTTTTCACCCCCAGGGAGGCCAGGGCCGTGGCCATGCGCAAGACCTTGTCCCCCAGCTCCTGGTAGGTGATCTTGGTGCCGTAGAAAATCAGGGCGACCCGCTTCTTGTATTTCTCCACCACCTCGTCGAAGAGGTCGTTGATCGACTTGTCGGGTATGTCCACCTCGGGCGCAACCCCGGCGGGGTAAAATTTCAACCAGGGCTTTTGTTCATACACGGACGGCATCGCTCGCCTCCTCAGCTACTGACCAAGTTGGTCCTTTTCCAGGTGTAAAGGGGCCCGGCAAGCGCGGCAGTTGCGCCGGGTGACGACGTTCACCAGCTTGCAGCGCGGGCACTTTATTTCGATCTTGTCTCTGACCCAGGTAGTGAGGCCCTCAGGCATGAAAAGGAGGGTCAAGATGAGAATTCCGGAGAAGAAGATGAACCTTACATCCTCGCCATGAGGCAGAACCCTTATGAATTCCACGAGAGGATATAGGATGTAGACGCCGGCCACGGCGCCGTAGATGGTGGTCATGCCTCCGAAGATGGTCCACAAAATGGCCTGAAAGGAAAAGAACAGGTCCAAGGTGGAGGGGCCGACTATCTTCATGTAGTGGCCGTATAGGCCTCCGGCGATACCCGCGAAAAATCCGCTGACCGCGAAAGCCATTATTTTATATCGTGTGGAATTGATGCCCGAAGCCCGGGCGGTTATCTCGTCCTCGCGAATGGCGTGGAGGATTATGCCGGTTCGGATCAGCTTGCTTTCGCTGTCGGTGTATTTGTACATGATGTACACCGAGACCAGCATGATGACCGTGGTTAGGTAGTAGTTGAAAACTACCGAGTTGGACAGCCGGTCGATGCCGTAAAGCCCCAGTTCGCCGCCGGTGAAGCTCGGGAAGATGTAAATGACACCGGTCAGAATTATGGGCAGGGCCATGGTGACCAGGGAAAGGTAGAAACCCCTTAGCCGCAGGGCGGGCATTGCCGCGATGAGCCCCACCACAACGGCGACCACCCCACCCAAGGGGATGGTGGCCCAAGGGGGCAGACCCATGCTGAGGTTAAGCTTGGCGCCAGCGTAAGCCGCCACCCCGAAAAACAGAGCGTGGCCCAGGTTCACCTGCCCGGTGAAGCCGGCCAGCACGTCCCAACTGGTGGCGTAAATGGCAAAAATGGCTGTCAGGGTTAGGATGCGCAGCACGTAGGGCTGGCTGATGAAAAGAGGCATGGCCAGCAAGGCGATTACGAACATGGCTGCGATGACGCGTCCCGGGACTTCCAGGACTTCGGTCTTTATCACATGATAGCAAATTCTCAGGTAGTGACCCATTAGAGCCTCTCCTCCTCGAAGACCACGCCATAGAGGCCCTCCGGCCTGATGACCAACACAACCACCATCACCGCCAGGGATACGGCGCCTCGCAGGAAACTGCCGTCGGGTATGAGGAAAATGACCAAACTCTCGGCGAAGCCCAGGATCAAGGCGGCGATCACCGCGCCCTTGATGCTCCCGAGGCCGCCAAGGACCACTGCGGCCAGGACCATGACCAGGGGCTGCATCCACATGAGAGGATGCACCATGAAGATGGGGGCCACGATGGCTCCGGCCACCGCAGCCAGCCCAGCCGAGATGCCCATGGTTATCATGTAGATGTGGTTGATGTTTATGCCCACCAGGTTGGCCACCTCCCGGTCCTGGGCCACGCTGCGGATGGCAATGCCCAGGCGGGTCTTGGAGAGCAGGAGCCAAAGGCCAAGCAGGGTGATGAGGCTAAAGCCCAGGGCGAAGAGGTTCTTATAGGAGATGCGCACCACCCCGAGGTCCATGAAGCCCTTCACCAGGGCGGGGATTCCGTGGTAGTGGCCGCCGAATATCAGCAGGAAAATCTCTTGAAAGAGCATGGCCAGGGCCACGGAGATGATCATCACCGCAGTCTCGTGGTGTTTCACCCGTTCGAAAAAGAGCTTGTAGCAGATGACCGAAAGTAGGCAGGTGAGCAGGATCGAAACTAACGACGCCAGCCACACCGGCAGCCCTACACGGCTGACTCCTATGAAGATGATGAAAGAGGCGACCATGTAAAAGGCGGTGTGAGCCATGTTTACGATCTTGGCCACCCCGAAGATAAGCGCGAACCCCACGGCCAGGATGGCGCACATGCCGCCGTACAAAAGGCCGTGAATCACCAAATTGGTCAAAGTTTCCACTGGTTAGGCCTCTATAGCGTCAGAAGGGGAGCCAGTTGCTCTGCAACCTGATACGTTGAGATAGGCTGCACAGTTTCCATTGTTGCGGCTCGGAGATCGTTGATTTTCATAGACCTTGCGCTCCCGCCTTCCACCCGGTCCGATCTTTCCCAAAACCGTTGCTGTGGAAATGAGCGGGGAGGCCACAGGGAGGCCTCCCCGCTTTTTACGCTTACTTCTTTTTGTCCTTCCAGTATTTGACCACCACCGGCGGCAGGACGTAATCGACGGTGCCATCGAACTTCACCGCCTCCCAGCCCGGGCCGGCCTTGATGGAGGCATGCGGCGCCTTGCCATCGGGCCACACCGTCACCAGCGCCCCCTTGATCCACTGCTGGCAGAACAGGGTGGAGTGCATGGCGCCGAACTTCAGGTCGTGGGTAAGGGGATGACCCTTGGGGTAGTACTGCATGCGGCCGGCCACACCCAGGTAGTCCGTCTCTTCAAGGGCCTTGACCACCGCGTCGCTGTTTAGGCTGCGGGCCTTTTTAGCGGCTTGGGTGAGCAGGTACACGGCGTCCCATGCGCCCATGCCGGTGTAGAGGGGATAGTCGCCTGTCTTTTGCGTGTACTTGTCAAAGGCGGGGAGAGTTTTTCCGGTGACTTTAGCCCGCACCACCGGGTTGAGGATCATCTCGTACTGGCAATATCCCTCTGTGGCCTTCCAGTATTTTTTGAGCTGCGCCTCCACGTTGACGCCAACCGCGGCGGCCGGGACTTCCAGTTCACCCCACTGCTTGCCGAAAACCACGCCCACCGGCCCGGTGAAGCAGGTGAATATGATCTGGGCGCCGGAGGACTTGACGGCGCTAAGTTCCGCGGTCAAGTCGTTGGCCGTGGGCGAGGGCCGCCATGTGCCCACGATTTCCATGTCCATCTTGGGCAACACCGCCTTGGCCACCTTTATCATGGCATCCACCGCCACGATCTTTTCCATGACCAGGGCCACCTTGGGCTTGGCAATGCCCAAATCGTTCCTGATTTTTTTGGCCACCGTGTCCAGGGCCGCGCTGAGGGCCTTGATCTGGAATCCCACATGGGGAGTGGTGGTGCGGAAGAAATACTTGTATTTGTCGTAGTCCTTGGCCACCTGCATGGTCAGCCTGGGGCTGCCGCCGCCGGACATGATGTAGACTTTTTTGTTGTCGGCCATCACGCTCATTTGGGCCAGGATGGCCTCGGAGCGGGCGCCACCGATTACAAAGTCGACCTTGTCCACGCTGAGCAAGCGATCCAAGGCGGTTACCGCATCGGTGATGCTCAGATACTCGTTGGAGTCGGCCTTGAAAAGCTTGACTTTGTAAGCCTTGCCGTTGATGAGCACTCCACCGTCGGAGTTGATCTCCTCGGCTGCCAGTTCCGCGCCGATCCACATGTGTTCGCCAGCGGGGAACTTCATGGGACCGCACACGCCTATCTTGATGAAGTTTTCCTCCGCGGAGGCGATCTGGGACGTGGCCAGGCACAGCAATAGACTTAATACCAGCAGCACCCCACGAACGATTTGCCGTTTTCCCCGTCTAACGGCCAGTTGAGTTGTCTTCACCACTTCGTCCCTCCCTCTTAGGTCTTGATGGTTTTTTAACGGGTTACGGCCGCGAGGGCGCGAGTGACCCGTCCGGCCCCCTGCCTTTGCCGGCTGACTAGCCTTCCCGCTCCCCCTTGGGGGTGATCATGTCCAGGAAATATTTCGTGGCTTGATTGATTTCGCTCAGTTTGTCGACTTGGCCCCGGCATTCGACCACGAACCAACGCAGCGTCATGTGGGTGAAGGCGCCGAAAAACATGTTCCGGTAAACCCGCACGTTGCACTCGGCGACAAAAGAGCCGTCCTTGATCCCGTCCTCGACCAGTTTCTCAAACACCGCCATGTAGCTTTTAAGCGCCGTGTAGGCGCGGGTTTTATAGAAGGTGCGATTGAGTTGTATCAAAAGCAGGTAAACCAGCAAAAAATCGTAGTCATCAAGGTAGAGCCGGAAATGGTACTGGATGAATCTCCTGAGTTTGCGGGAGTTGTCGGTGATGTTGAAGCTCTGCTCCAGGCGGTCCAGGTGGCTCTGGAAATACTCCTCGGGGATGGAAAGCAGAAGGTCTTCCTTGTTTTTGAAGTGCTCATAAACCGTGCCGTCGGAAACCTTGGCCGCCTTGGCGATGTCGGAAATGGTCGCTCCGGCATAGCCCTTCTTGGCAAAAGCCTTGATCGCCGCCTGCAGAATCCTTTTGCTTTTATTAGCGCTGTCGTTGGTTTCGCTCGCCCAGCCCAGCAGTAAGTTGTCCAGCAGGGCCATGATGGCTTCGTGATCCTGGGTGGCATCGGGAATTTCTTTGGTAATCAACACGGTATAGGCTTCGAAGTCCAAGACGCCCAATACAATGTCGCGCATCAGGCGAGCGTTGAGCTCCAGGGGGTAAACCCCCTCGTCGATGCCTTCCTGGATGATGGACAGAACAATGCCCGAATAGCGGCGAATTACCTTATATGCATCTGATTTATAAAAACTATAATTTGAACGACAATCAAGAAGCACTAATTTCAAATAATCCTGATGGAGGTCGTTGTAGCGCAGGTGGGCCCAAATTAGTTTGCGCAGTTTCTGGTGAGCGCCGGAAATGCCGGCCATGTGCTCCCGCATGAAAACCAGGGAATCCTCAACCTGCTGTTCCACGATGGAGAATAGAACTTCCTCTTTTCCCTTAAAATGCAAGTATATAGTTGGCTCGGTCAAGCCGGCCTCTGCCGCGATGTCTCGCACGCTCGCCCCGGAGTATCCTTTTTCGTTGATTACCCGGCAGGCGGACTGCAGAATTCGCTCTCGGACGGTGCCCTGTGCCTTAATTTGTTTTTGCTCTTTATTTTGCGTTTTTCTGTTCATCAGGACGGCTGTTTCACTTGTTTCTGTTTAGTGGCGTTCAGTTTTGAAATAGTAGTAATTTGACTAAATCAAAGTCAACTCATTTTTTTATATATTTTGCACATTTTTTTTATTTGTTTTATTTCAGGTGCTTATATATTACAACCATATTATAGTTTTGTTTAATATGTGCCGCACATTTAAGGTGTGCGCGACTGACACGCCGCAGTCCCGGTTTATGTCTCTCTTAAAAATCCATTTGCAGTCCGCACCGAAGATGGGCCCGGAATTGGGCATTGAATAGTAGGCCGGCGATCGAGGCGGCCACGCGCTGTTAGATAATTTATGGTGTTATCACAAGTTGTTATAATAAAATAGCAAGGGGAGCGGTACAGGCAAGGGCGGGTCCGGTTTCCATTATCCAAGAGGTTTCGCTCCCGGCTGGGCCTGGTGCCTCTTGGTTGCCCACCAGGACGGTAGTAGCAGCTATCTATTGGTTTTGTTTATATTAATAGCAATCAGTAACCCGACGCACCCCTTGGTTGACCAAAAATCGCCAACTAAAAACCCACGTTTTCGATATCCAGGGTGGGACATGAGTAAACCAGTGCGCTTGCCGGCGATGAGCGGTGAGACGTTTGCGCTCGCTGCGCCAAAATGACCCAAATGGCGTAATAAATCTAAATTACAAACTAAATCTCGATCAGCCTGGTTTGGGGGGGCGCTAAAGGCCCACAAGCCACAGGCTTTTCCCAGTAATTTGGTAGGCATGCAACCAATCGGAATGCCGCGCAATTTATTTATATGTGAATATAGGCACAATTATTGCTCCGCATCTTGGTGGGAGAAGTTCGTGGAGTGTACCCATTTTGACCAACCTGAATCGTTAGTGGAGTCACCTGGAGGATAAAACGTGTCAAAACAGCCCCAAAAGGTCATGGTGATCGGTCTGGACTGTGCGCTACCGCACATGGTGCGGAAGTATGTTGACGAGGGATATTTGCCGACGTTCAAGAAGCTCATCGAAAAGGGCACCCTGGCCGCGAACTGCTTGGCTCCTTACCCCACCGTGACCCCCCCCAACTGGGCCGCCATCGGCACCGGGGCCTTCACCGGCACCCACGGCATCACCGATTTCCACAATCCCACGCCCGGCGAGAATCCCGGCAACGAGAACATCACCCAGAACTGGGACCGGGAAAGGGTTCAGGCGGAGTTTATCTGGGAAACCGCCGACAAGGCCGGCAAGAAGTGCATAGTGTTCACCTATCCCGGATCGGCCCCCACCCGCATGAACAACGGCATCATCGTCGGGGGCGACGGGTTCCACGTGGGCGAAAACCGCCAAGGCCTTCCCGGGTTGGATTCCAAATTCTTCCTGTGCGAAGACTTTCTGATATCCACCGATTTTTATCCCAACGGCTTCAGGGGCGAGTTCTCCGATGCCGAGGACTGGGAAGGCATGGACGGCATGGGCGACGATCCCCAGGAAATGGAAGTTAAGCTTCCATTCCCCAAGGCCGTCAAACGCCCCGTCCCCACCAGTTGGTGGGTTTTGGCCCACGGTAGCGGAGACGATTACGGCCGCGTCACCTTGGCCACCGGCAAAAACAATGACCAAGTGCTTTGCTCCCTTATGCCCGGCCAGTGGAGCGAGCGCATCGTTACCACCATAAAAATGGAGGACGGAAGCGAGCAGGAAGTTTTCACTCGTTGTAAGCTCATGGAACTATCCGACGACCTGAGCAATTTCAAGTTGTTGGTGGGAGCCCTCATCCCAACCAAGGGCTGGGTGCAGCCTTTGGAGGCCGGAGAGAACATCGAGGTCACCAAGGGCTCGATACACTCCAACGGCGGCATGATCATGGGCATGCTGGGCAGCATCGATTTGGACACCTATGTGGAGATGAATGACAACCTCTCCACCTGGAATGCCGAGTGCGCGGTGGCCCTCATGGAAAATAGCGACTGGGATGTCTTCTACATGCATTCCCATCCCATTGACTGGATGTACCACCTTGTGATCCTGGACATGATAAGCGAAGACCAGGCCAAGCGCGAAAAGGCATGGGAGGTCCACCGCCGCATATACGAGATCGAGGACCGCATGCTGGAGCGGCTGCTCAGCCAGGCCGACAAGGACACCCTGGTGGTGGTGGTTTCCGACCACGGCGCCACCCCCGACGGCCCGGTGTTCGATCCCTACGTGGCCCTGGAGCCGGCCGGCCTGGCCTGCAAGACCGAAGACAAGGCTATGGACAACGAGGTCAACCCCATCGCCCTGAGCATGAACAAGCCGGATTATTCCCGCTCCAAGGCCGTTCCCCAGCGAGAGGTCTACGTGTGCGTGAACCTCAAGGGCCGGGACCCCGAAGGCATCGTGGAGCCCGAGGACTACGAGAAGGTTCAGCGCGAGATCTGCGACGCCTTGTTGACCTATGTGGACCCGGAGACCGGCAAGCGCCCGGTGGCCATGGCCCTAACCAAGAAGGACGCCCGCATCCTGGGGCTCTACGGCGACAGGGTTGGCGATGTGGTCTATGCCTTGTATCCGGAGTTTGGCGGCCAGCACGGGCACATGCTGCCCACCGCCGAATATGGCCCGGGCAAGCTCTATCCCCTGTTGATCCTCAACGGGCCCAACATCAAGAAAAACAACCTGATGGAACGCAGTTGCTGGCTCTGGGACGTGGTGCCGACCATCTGCTTCCTCACCGGAATTCCGGTTCCGTCCACCTGCGAGGGGGCCGTGCTCTATCAGGCCATGAAGGACCCCAACTTCAAGGACAAGGAGTTGAGCAAGCTCACCGAGGGGATCAAGCGTATGGAGGCCGCCATGTCCCGGGACAGCCGGGAGCCCTGGGACCACCACGACTGCGCCTAAAATACTGTTAGTGAGTTGGGGTGGCCGGCGGCCGCCCCATAACTCCACTAATCTCATGAGAGGTTAAGATGTCGAGAATAAAGAAAATCGCCGTGGCCGGCCTGGTGCTGGCCTCGATGCTCACTATGGCCGCGGGCAGCATGGCCGCTTCCAAGAAGATGGACCTGTCCATGACCACCGTGTACATGAACTCCCACCCCACGGTGCTCAACGCCTGGACCCCCTGGTTCAAGGACATGGCCAAACTTACCAACGGTAAGATCAACATCTCCTATTACAACCCCAACACCCTGACCCCCCTCAAGGATCACTACGACTCCGCTATTTCGGGGATGATCAGCATCGGCGGCAACGACATCTCCCGCAACGCCGGCAAGTTCAACCTGAGCACGGTGATGGAGTTGCCCGGCCTGGCCCCCGGCGCCGAGTGCGGCTCCCTGGTGTACTGGGACCTGTACAACAAGTACCCGGAATTCAAGCAGGAGTATAAGGAGGTAAAAATCCTCTGGTTGTGGGCCAGCGCCACCTTCCAACTGCACACCACCAAGAAGCCGGTCAAGAACCGCGCGGACCTCAAGGGCCTCAAGATCATTTGCTGGAACCGCAGTTCGGTGGATATCATGAAGGCCCTGGGCGCCAACCCCATCATGATTCCCCCCACCGATTCCTACCTGGCCCTAGAGCGCGGCATGGCCGACGGCATCATGTGCCCCCTGGCCCCGGTGGTGTCCTTCAAGATCTCCGAGGCGGTCAAGTTCACTACGGTATGCGACATCTTCCTCACCGGCTTCTGGTCCGCCATGAGCCATGACCTTTGGAACAGCCTGAGCCCGGAGATTCAAAAGGCCTTCACCGAGACCACCGGAGCGGTAATGGCCAAGAAGAGCGGCGTCACCTTGGACCAAGGCGCGGCCCGCGACTCCCAGAAGCTGCTCAAGAAGGGGCACAAGTTCATCGTGTTGTCCCAAAAAGAGCGCAACAGCTGGTTGGATTCCACCAAGCCGCTGCGCGAAAAGTGGGTTAAGGACATGGAGGGCAAGGGCTACAAGAACGCCCGGGCCATCATGGAGGACGCCTTCCGCCTGAGCGCGGAGTATGCCAAGACCACCGGCAGGGGCTTCAAGTAGAGACAAAACGCGGGGCCGGCGCCCGCCGGCCCCGCTCTTTTAAATCGTGGTGATTGGACTGATCATGGCCGAGCTCTCTTCATTGATTTCCAAAGCCTCGTGTGACTTGCACGAAACGCCCAAGGCTGGGGCCAACCCTCTGGAAAAGTTGGCCAATGGCTTGGACGTCATCCTGGAGCCCCTGGGCAGATGGATGTTCGCCATCAGCGTCTTGGCGGTGGGGACCATGTCTTTGCCCATCGTCATCGACGTGTTGGCTCGCATCCTTATGGGCAAGTCGGTTTCGGGTGTGGTGGAAATAGAAGAGTTCCTCATGGTGGTGATCGTCTTTCTCTCCATGGGCTACACTCAAAAGTCCGAGGGGCACATCTTCATTGACCTGATCACCTGCAAGCTGCCCCGCAAGGCCGCCCGCTGCCTACAGACTTTTTCCTTGGCCTCCTGCTCGGTGTTTTTCGGCATCATGTGTTGGCGCACCATTTTGGCGGCCATGCACAAGACCTCTGAATACAGCACCATGCTAGGCATACCCGTGTGGATCGCCCTGACCCTGGCGGCGGTGGGCGTGTCGGTGTTGTGCCTGGTGCTTTTGCAGCAACTGCTGCGCAGCCTGGCCGAGAACATGCAAGACCGTTCCTGGCTGGGCATCGTTTTGGCCCTGGCCGGGGCGGCCGCCCTGCTGACCATGCCCATTTGGCTAAAAGCCATACCCTGGGAGATATCCCGCTTCCAGTACGGCCTCTCCGGCATGGCCTTTTTGATGGTGCTTCTGCTCTCGGGAATGCCCATCGGTTTCGCCATGTCCATAGTGGGCTACATCGGCCTGGGGGTGCTGGGCTTCAACCTGACCCCAGCCTTGAACTCTCTGGGCATGTCTCCCTACCACACCACCGCCAGCTTCATCCTGGCTGTTGCTCCGTTATTCATCTTCATGGGGCTTCTGGCCTCAGAGGCGGGCATCAGTAAGGAGCTTTTCGACACCGCTTACAAGTGGCTGGGCAGGCTTCCCGGAGGCCTGGCCATGGCGGCGGTGGCCGGTTGCTCCGGCTTCGCCGCGGTGTGCGGGGACAGCATGGCCACCGCGGTCACCATGGGTTCGGTGGCCCTGCCCGAGATGCGGGCCAAAAAGTACAAGTCCGGCCTGGCCTGCGGGGCTTTGGCGGCCGGCGGCACCCTGGGCATCCTCATACCCCCCAGCGTTGGATTCATCTTTTACGCCCTGGTGACCGAGGAATCGGTGGGCAAGCTGTTTATCGCCGGCATCGTTCCGGGGGTGCTGCTGGCGCTCATGTTCATCGCCGCCATCTGGATCATCGCCAGCCTGCGGCCGGAAACCGCGCCCCGGGGCGAGGCCGTGAGCTTCAGGGAGAAGTTGGCCTCCCTCAAGGGGGTCATCGGCATGCTGGCCCTGTTCGTGCTCATCCTGGGCGGCATCCTGGGCGGTTTTTTCAGCCCCACCGAGGGCGGGGCCATCGGGGTGGTGGGTGCCTTCCTGATAACCGTGGTCCGGCGCAAGCTGACCTGGAAGGGCTTGTTGCGGGCCTGCGAGCAGACGGTTTTCATAACCTGCAAGCTTTTGATGATCCTCATCGGGGTGAGCATCCTAGGCTACTTCATGGCCTCCAGCCGCCTGCCCTTCGAGTTGGCCAGCGTGGTCACCGAAAGCGGCTTGAATCGCTACCTGATCCTGGGCGGGGTGCTGCTGCTCTACATCATGCTGGGCTGCCTGATGAACGTCATCCCCATGATCCTGCTCACCCTGCCGGCCATATTTCCTTCCATCGTCGCCCTGGGCTTCGACCCCATCTGGTTCGGCGTGGTCACGGTGGTCATCATGGAGGTGGGTCAGATTACGCCTCCGGTGGGGGTGAACGTCTTCGCCCTGTCCAGCGTGGCCGAGGGCGTGAGCATGGGGGCCATATTCAGCGGCATCCTGCCTTTCTTCCTCTGCATGATATTGCTGCTGGGCCTGTTGATTGTGTACCCACCCCTGGCCACGGGCCTGGTCAGTGTCTTTTTCTAGGGAAACCCCAGGGATGAAGCCGGGGGGCTTGATCCCGGCGCTTGGCCATGCCCCGGCCGGCGCTTGGCCATGCCCCGGCCTTGGAGCCGTGGCGGCCAAATGTAAAAACCCCAGGGTTGTGGTAAGGTAAGTGTCATCTTTTAGTGACCTTTTAGGTGGCGAGATGGTGCGAGCCGATTCAGGGCATAAGCTGCCACAACCTAATGCACGGCCATCGGGCCTGCCCGGCAATGCAGTTTTGGCCGGGCAGTTGGTGATGGACGCCGGGGGGGCGATCTCGGCCTGGGACCAAGGCATGGAGAGTCTTACCGGTCTGCGGGCCGCCAGTGTGCTGGGGAGCCCCCTTCCTCCCTCGGTCTTGGACCGCGGCCACCCCCTCCTGGCTGATTACCTGCGCAGAGACGACGAGGCCGGGGCCCGCGAGGTCCTTGGACCGGAGTCGCTTGTGCTCCTGGCCGCCACCGATCATTGGGTAGCCCATGGGCGCTTCGACGGGCCCGGCGGGGAGACTTTGGCCTTTACCGAACTGGCCTGCCGCCACGGGGAAGACGGCTCGGTGCTGGAGACGGTTTTTGCGGCTCCGGGAGGCGGCTCGGCCGAAGACTCCGCGTACAGCGCCCTCAACAGCCTGCGAATCCTGGCCGAGCATGTGCCCGCCGGGGTGGCCTTGATTCAGGACGGGCTCCTTATAATGGTCAACCAGACCTTTTGCACCATGTTCGGCTACACCCATCCCTCCGAGCTCGCGGACAAGCCCGCCAGCCTGCTGCTGGCGGAGGGAGACCGCATCCGCCATAAGCAAATTTTGCAGACCTTGGACAAAAACCAAAAGGACCCGGTGCGCTTTCGCTGGACCGGCATAGATAAAAACGGGCGCAAATTTTGGTTCGAGGGCCGGCCCGCCCCCATTGATTGGGTAGGGCGTCCCGCTACTTTGTCCACTGTGATGGACATCACCGAGTTCAAGCAGCGCGAAGAACTCATAGAAAAGGAATCGCAAGAGCTCAGGGTGGAGAACCTGAGGCTCAAGACCTCCATTGACTACCGAGTTCGCCTGGGCAACATAATCGGCAGAAGCCGAAAGATGCAAGAAGTGTTCGAGGCGATTCTGCGGGCCGCTTCCTCTGATTACGGCATAGTCATTTATGGAGAGACCGGCACGGGCAAGGAATTGGTGGCCAAGGCCGTGCATGAGCTGAGTCAAAGAAACGAAGGCCCCTTTGTGGCGGTGAACTGCGGGGCCATACCCGAGGAGCTGTTCGAAGCCGAGTTTTTTGGGCACCGCAAGGGGTCCTTCACCGGGGCCCATGCCGACAAACCCGGGTTTCTGGACCAAGCCAAGGGGGGCACCCTCTTCCTGGACGAAGTGGCCGAACTCAGCTACACCAGCCAGGTCAAGCTGCTCAGGGCCCTGGGGTCCGGCGAATACACGGCCATCGGAAGCCCCAAATCCACCCAAGCCGACTTCAGGGTTATCTCGGCCAGCAACCGCGACTTGGAGGGAATGGTAAGGAGCGGCGACTTTCGCCAGGACCTTTTCTACCGGATACACGTTATTCCCATCCCCCTGCCTCCCCTGAGGGAGCGCAAGGAAGACATACCTTTTTTGGTCGAGTTTTTTTTGGAAGACAAGCTGGGCGCGGCCAATAAAATGGCCAGCTACGAAATGGCCAAACTACTCAGCTACGACTGGCCGGGCAATGTGCGCGAGCTGCGCAACACATTAGAGCGCTACATGGCCTTCGGCAACCTGGATTTCATGCCCGCTGGCACCGATCAGGCCCAGGTTCCCAATGATAGCTCGCAGGCCTCGGAGGAAAGCGACCTGCGCACCGTTCTGATGCAGGCTGAAAAGCAGATCATCGTGCGTTCCTTGATAAAGTACAATTGGAATCGTTCGCACACGGCGGCGGCTCTGGGGCTTCCCCGCAAGACCCTTTTCCGCAAGATGAAAAAATTGGGCATTGCCGAGGGCGCGGACACGGATTAAGCCGGCCTTAATGGCCCACCAACGTGGGCGATAATGACTCATTGGGCGCTTTCGCCCCGCCAAAAAACCCAAACAATTCAAGGCCATGCCCCATCTGACCTCCCATGGGTCGCTTTCGCCCCAGCCGCCACGGGAACCCTACAGAAAAAGTAAGTAATTTAAGCGTGTTGCCGCTGACCACGGTTGGCATGCCCGGTGCAATGGTAGCTGGCTGATATCGGCCGTTTCGGTGCAATGCGCCCCACAAATGCCACCCGGAAACTCCACCCGGCCGGCTGAAAAGGGCCAAGGCATAACGGCCGGCTCCGCGGTTCTCCCACTGCGGTAATCCAAGGCATTTATCGATAACTCTTAGCCACGAAGAGAGACATACATATGGGCGTAACGGTGAAACTGACTCGAGGTGAGGACGGAAAATTCATGATAGACATGGGCTCCGCGGCCCTGCCCACCATCACCTGGAACCCCCTGGAATTGGACCCGGAAGTGCGCAAGGAAGAACACATCGGAGCGCGCTTTTTGCTGGCCGCGGCCCTGTCGTGCTATGTGGGCACCCTGGCCAGCGACATGCAAAAGGGCGGGGCCAAACATGTCGGTGAGATCACCGCATCGGGCGAGATAGAAAAGGAACGCGGCATTAATTTGCGCACCCGCTTCACCCACATGGAAATCCAGGTGGAGATGCCGGTGTCCGAGGAGGACCAGCCGGTCTTCCAGACGGTTCGCGGCAGCCTGCTCAACGGGTCCCTGGCCACCTATTCCCTGGAGGAAGAGATGGACGTGGACTACAACATCGAGGCCGTGTAGCCCGGGAGGCGCGCAATGCTTTTCATGCTTACCACATCCGATGCTGGGGTCCTTAAAACCGTGGACCGGCTGGCAGGGGACGAGGACAAGGAACTGCTGCTCATCAGCGACGCGGTCTATCTGGCCAGAGAGGCCATGGCCGAGGTGCTTTCCGGGCATTCCATAGACGAGGTCTACGCCGAAGAGGCCGCCTTGGCCAAGCGGGGCATCAAGCCGTCTTCCACCTGCGAAACGGTGGATATGGACCGTATCGTGGAAATCGTGCTGAACAGCCAAAAGCTGATTCAACTCTAGGAGCTGACATGGCCACAATTACCATCACCCTGATTTCCGGAGCCGCTGAAAACGAGCTGGCGGATTTCGCTCTGCGCTTCAGTGAGGCGGCCCTGGAAGGCGGCCACAAAATGAATCTCTTTCTTTTCGGCAACGCCTGCAACCTGGCCAACCAGGAAGTCGCCTGGACGGGCGATCGGGGCATGAATCAGGAGTTGACCGATTTCATGGATTCACAGCGCTTGTTGGAAAAGGTCAAAAGCGTGGCCGAAAAAGGAGCGCTGATTCACACCTGCCATACAACGGAATATGTGCGCGGCACCGAGGGCTGCGAATACACGGACGGGGTGTCACGCGGAAATGTCGGCTCCTCGTTGACCAAGTTTTTACTAACTTCCGATGCCGCGTTCACCCTGGGCGGTTAGGGAGAGGAGTCACCAATGGTCAACAACGTATGCATCATAATCAGGCATCCTCTTGCCGATGAGCGGTTCACCTTGGGCCTGCGCAATGCCCTGGCCACGCAGATGGGCGGATATGAAACCGCTCTGGTCTTCATAGGCGACGGCATCCTTAGCCTGACAGGCGCCATGCCCGCCTATCTGTCAAAGACCCTGGCCTCCTATTTGGAAAACGAGGGCGCGCTTTATTATCTCAAAGAGGATTTCGAAGATCTAAAATTGGGGCGCGATGACATATCCCTGGAAGGAGCCCAAGCGATTGCCCGCGACGATTTGGCGGAAATCCTGGAAGACTCGGACACCATTAGCACCTTCTGAGTCCCGCCGGCCTCGCCGCGCCCTCGACGGAGCCCCTTATGGAGACTCCCGTGATGGGTTTTAAAATATAGAACTCTTTGGGCCATTTTCACTTGTCCCCATTCCCGGCACCCGCAGGGGACACCAAAGAATATTGCGGGGTTCAGCCTGATGGCTGGGCCCCGTTTGTATTTGGCGAAGTAGGAGGAGAATGAGAACCAAGGGAAGTGGCCCTAATGGCGGACCGGGTACCGAGAGTGCTCTGAACGCGCAACGGCCCCTTAATATTTATTGGTATGCGGCGAGTACAAATTGCCCCCTTTTTTATTTTCTTTTATATCTCCATATTATACTTGTGTATTCGCATGAATGCCGCCGCCAATCCCTTCTCGTCATCAAATGATTCGTTCCAGGTTAATGGTTTTTGATGGGCTAAATTGGTTGGTGCTAAAGAAATGAATCAGTTTGGAATCATTCCAGTTAACCAAGGTATTTATTTTTTTAACGCCGAGGCTCTTCAGATGCTTCATAAATTCATTAATCAACTGCTCACCGATACCCTGATTCCGGTAATTGGGATCAACACCGATGGTGTCCAGGGTGGCTTCTTCCTGTAAAATACCATATTCTCCCATATAGATTTCTCCCATTATAAACCCCAGCACCCTTCCGTTTTCACCCTCTGCCACAAGCGATGCTGGCAAATAATCTTTGGATTTAAAAAGCTTTTCAAACTTCAATTCATAGTACTCTTTCCGGGAAGCCTTGATTACTTTTTCGTCTATTCCAACCACCGCGTCAAAATCGTCAGCCTTCATAAGTCTAATTTTAATAGTGCCCTCGTTCACGGGGCCTCCTTTCTTTTTAGAGTCTAACCTTGAGATCCAATATTGGTTGGCAATCCGCGCCAGGCAGGGGTTTGTTGTATTCGATTGCCATCACAAACAACCTTTATAATTAATTGTCCATGGTTTTTTTTATTGATGTCAACACTTAAACGTTGACAGTAGTTTTCTGACCGGAGGATTTTAAAATCACAACCGTATCCCGTAGATCACACGCTATCCGCCGAACGCAACGCTCCCAGATCCCCAAGCCTTGATGCCCAAGCAATCCCTTTATGACCTTGATGGAAACACTACCGTTGCTGGCCAAACAAGGCTCCGCCTGTCTGCGGGTAGCAAAGAGTTCATCGCCAAGGCGCAGGAGGTCCCTACGGGGCGCCGCGTCTGTCGCCTTTTTGGTGACCAGGGTGATGGGTGCGGCGCGAGGACGACTCTAGGCCTCGCTTGCTGGGGGCTGGAAGTTGATGATGCGTTGGACATCTTGCGCAAAGGCGGGGTCTTCCCATAGCTTTTGGGCAAAGCCGACATACTTGTTAACTATGGACTGAACGGCGAATCGAAGCGCATAGGTCCTGATGGGTTTCTCGAGTAGATGGTTAACCCCTGAAGCCAGACACATATCCACCACGTTCTGATCCGCTTTGCCGGTGATCACCACGGTGTCTTGGTATGCCATGGGATAGTGCACCACGATTTGGTCCAGGAAGTCAAAAGCCGTCAACTGGCCCAAGAAAACGTCCAAGACGAAAATGGCCACGGCCCGGTTATGCCTCAGGAGCAAATATTTGGCCTCCACGGGGTCGGAGAAAGAGAAGACCTGGCCATGTGTGTAGAACTTCTCCAGCATGCGGTGCAAAAGCGTGCTCACCTGTGGGTCATCGTCTAAAATGATTACGTCGAGGGTGTTGGACATGGCGCCTCTCCCTTCAAACACTCAAGGCCAATCATCGTATTTATTAAAGTCTAGCATGGTTGCATGTAGCGGTTCTCAACATCTAACTTGCGGCCCTCCCAATTCCTCCGCCGATCCAGCGGGGGCAGGGTTCATCGCCGAGGTGCTGGGCACTTCCCCCGGGCCCCTTTTTTGGGCGTCAAGGCGCCCAAACCCGGCCCGGCCGCAAACCAAGCTAGGAGGGAGGGACAACACTTTTACAATTATCGCCGCCCCCACAGATCGCTGAGGGGAAAAACGCCTTACGAAGTGCCCAGGGAAAAGCTACAAGCTTGGAGTGGAATGTTCGGCGAGGTCCGAGTCCTCACAGGATCGCAATAAACATCCTCGTCGGCGGGGCCGCTGCCCCGCCAAACGGTCGTTTGGATGCCGCCTTGCTTGGCGGGTTATCGGCTCGGGGAAACCAGCGGGCTGGCCTTGGGGGCGATCAGCCGACGAGTTCCTTGATGCGGCTCACAAGGGCCGCCGGGTCCACCGGCTTGTCAAACCATTCATCCGCCTCCAGGGACTTAATGGCGGCTTGGGGCGTGTAGCTGGTGTCCATGGCGTGCTCGGCCACGGCGGTGAGCATGATCACGGGAATGTCTCTGAGCTTGTCATCGCCCGAAACCTCCCTGGCCACCGTGAAACCGTCCTTGTCCTCCATCATCACATCGAGAATGATGATGTCCGGGCTTTGGGTGCGGGCCTTTTCCAGCCCCTCAATCCCTCCGTAGGCAGCCAGGGGCACCATGCCCTCGGCCTCCAGCAGCATGCTTATCGCTTCCACCAAATCGGGATCGTCGTCTATGATGAGCACTCTCTTACCGGCCATTGCAACCCCTCTCCCAACAGGTAATCAGGATCTAGGAAGAATTTTACATAGCATAGCAATATCATGGACAAACTGTCAATAAATGCTGGGGAGCGTTGGGTGGCCTTGGAGTTTTAGAGAAATGCCAAACCCTACCACAATTGTGGGCATCGTTATTAATATGATATGTTCTTTACGATAGATTCATCCGGTGGCCACCTCGCCGTAAAGAGGTATGCATGGACGACAACAGACCTTCGGCCGACGAACTGTTTGCCGAGTTGGAAAGCCTGAGGGCCCGGGTAAGGGAGCTGGAAGCCTATCAGGAGCAGAGCCATCAGATACAGCGGGAGATGGACCGGGCGCGCAAGTTCAGCGAGATGGTGCTGGATAGCCTGCCCGACGCCATCTACGTGGTGGACGCGCGCAACTTCATGGTGATGGACTGCAACCAAGTGTTTTTGGACCAATTGGGACTGAAGCGCGACAAGGTCATCGGCCATACCTGCTACCAAGTTACCCGCCATCGGCCCGAGCCCTGCCAGAACCGGCAGGACGCCTGCCATGCCATTGAGACCATGCGTAGCGGCAGCCCGGCCGTGTCCGAGCATGTCTACGTCGCCCCCGACGGCAAGGAATCCTACATCGAATGCACCACCCTGCCGGTGATGGATTCCAGCGGCGAGGTGGCCCGAGTGGTGCATGTGCATCATGACATCACACGGCGCCAGCGGGCCTGGCACCGCTTCCAGGAAGTCAACCGGGAGTTGATCCGCTCCAATGCCTTTTTGCGCAACCTGATCAAGAGTTCGGTGGACGCGGTGATCGCCGCCGACATGACCGGCAAGATCATCCTGTTCAATGAAGCGGCCGGCGACATCACCGGTTACAGCGAACAGGAGGCGCTCAACGAGATCGACATCCGCGGCATCTACCCCGGCGACGGCGCCCGCGAGGTCATGGCCTTGCTGCGTAGCGAGGAGCACGGCGGCAAGGGAAAGCTAAAATCCCATGAGGTGCGACTGCTGCGCAAGGATGGCAGCTTAGTGCCCATCAGCCTTTCGGCGGCGGTGGTCACCGATGACGACAATGAAGTGGCCACGGTGGGCTTCTTTTATGACCTGCGCGAAAAGCAACGCATGGAGCGCGAACTGGACCAGACCCGCATGCAACTTTTGCAGTCGGAGAAGATGGCCTCCATAGGCAAGCTGGCCGCCGGGGTGGCCCACCAGCTCAACAACCCCCTGGCCGGCATAACCCTCTACGCCAATCTGCTGGGCGAGGAGTACGATCTGCCCGCCGGGGCCCAGGAAGACCTCAAGCGCATCCTGCACAACGCCCAGCGCAGCCGCGACACCATCAAGGAGTTGTTGCAATTCGCCCGGCAGACCAAAAGGGAGATGCGCCCCGCCGATATCAACCAGGCCCTGACCCGCACCCTGTTTTTGCTGGGAAACCAGGCCCAGTTCCAGAACATCTCCGTGAACCTGGACCTGGACCCTGAACTGCCCCAGGTCCCGGCTGATATTCAGCAACTCAACCACGTATTCATGAACATTATCCTTAACGCGGCCGAGGCCATGCAGAGTAACGGCCGCATCGATGTGCGCACTCGCCGCTTCCCCGGTGGGCGGGGTGTGCTTGTGGAGATATCCGACAACGGCCCGGGCATACCTCCCGAGGTGCTTCCCCATGTTTTCGAACCCTTCTTCACCACCAAGGAGGAGGGAGAGGGCACCGGTTTGGGACTCAGCGTGGCCTTCGGGATAGTTAAAAACCACGGTGGCAGCATAGAGGTTTTCAGCCCGCCCGGCCAAGGCACCCTGTTCGTCATCAAGCTGCCCTCCATCATCGCCGCCGAGGAGGTATAGGCGTGGCCTTTAGCGACACATCCAAAGTGCCGGTTCTGGTAATCGACGACGAAGGCGACATCCGCGACGGCTGTGAGCGCATCCTGATCCGCCATGGCTGCCAGGTGGCCAAGGCGCCCGACGGCGCCGCCGGCCTGGAGGCCATGCGGCTGGACCCGGCGGAGATCGTGCTGCTGGATTTGAAGATGCCGGGCATGGACGGCCTGGAAGTGCTCAAGCTCCTGCGCCAGTCCCACCCCCAGGTCCTGGTTATCGTCATCACCGGCTACGCCACGGTGGAGACCGCCATAGAGGCCATGAAGCTGGGGGCCTATGATTTCTTGCCCAAGCCCTTCCAGCCCGATCAGCTGCGGCTCACCGTGGGCCGGGCCATGGAGCGGCTGCGCCTGACCCAGGAAACCGAGCGCCTGGAGAGGGAGCGCCGCCAAACCCTGGTGGACTTGGCCGGGGAGAAGAGCCGCCTGCGCACCGTGATAAGCGCTTTGCCCTTGGGCATCCTGGTCACCCAGCCCGGCGGCCAGGTGGTGTTGCACAACCCGGCCTTCTGCCAAATGGCGGGCCTGGGGGCCGACAGCCCCCCCGGCCAGGACATATCCCGCTACCTCGCCGAACCCAAGGTGCAGCAGCTGGCCCGCCAGGTGTCCAGTGGGAAGCAAGGCCCCGCCAACGAGTTGCCCTCGGTGGAGTTCACCACCCGGGAGGGCCGTTGCTTGCTTGCCCAGGCCACGCCGGTGCTCAACGGGCAGGGGGAGAGCCTGGGGGCGGTGTTGGTGTTCATGGACGTGACCCCCTACCGCATGCTGGACCAGCTGCGCCAGGAATTCGTGGCCAAGGTGAGCCACGAGCTGCGCTCGCCCCTGTCCACCATCCTTTTGCAGCTTACCCTGCTGCTGGGCGAGGAGGGCGCGGCTCCACCCCAGGGGCACCGCCACCTGTTGGTGCGGGCCCGGGAGCGCACCCAGGGGCTCATCTCATTTGTGCGCGACCTGCTGGACCTCTCGCGCCTGGAAGACGGCGGCGGGGAGGTGCAGAACCCGGTGGAGGTGGGCCTGGAAAAGCTGCTCTTATCGGTCAAGGAGTCACTGTCCACCCAGGCCCAGAACCGGGGCATGAAACTGATCGTGGAGCTGCCCTCCGAGCCGCTGCCCACGGTTTTCGCCGACCTGGGTGGGCTGGAGAGCGTGTTCACCAACCTGGTGGCCAACGCCATCAACTATTCGCCCGACGGCACCAGGGTGCGCATCCGCGCTTGGCGCGAAGGCGAGGCGGTCAAGGTGGCGGTGGCGGACCAGGGATTCGGCATCGAGCCCGAAAAGCTCGACAAGATATTTGACAGGTTCTACCGGATAAAAAACGAGAAGACGCGCTATGTCACCGGCACCGGCCTGGGGCTGCCCATCGTCAAAAGCGTGGTGGACTCCCTGGGCGGCCAGGTGGAGGTGGCCAGCCAATTGGGCGAAGGCAGCACCTTCACCGTCACCCTGCCGGCGACAAGCCCGTAGGGCCCAAAAAATCCGCCGGGCTGTAGCCACGCAGCTCCAACCCGGCGGGTCCCCTCCTCCCCGGTGACGCCTCCATGGGCGTTTACGGCTTTAACTCATCGCTTATTCATGATCGCCGCGAACAGGGCGATCTAGTCCAGCTTGGGGCGCGGATAGAGCCCGGCGCTCTCCACGATCTCCGGAACCTTCTCCTCCCACTCGATGGCCATGATGTGGAAGCCATGCACTCCGTCCACCCCTTTAAGGCGCTGGATGGACTCGATGCACATCTGGATTCCCTCCTCGGCCTGCTTTTCCTTGGGCACCCCGGCGATGCGCTGCACCACCTCGTCGGGCACGTCCATGCCCGGCACCCGGTTCTTCATGTATTTGGCCATGCCCGCCGACTTCAAGGGAGTGAGCCCGGCCAGAATGTAGACTTTTTCCAACAGGCCCCGGTCGCGGGCTTCGTTCAGCCACTGCTCGAACTTGTCCAGGTTGAAGATGCACTGGGTCTGAATGAACTCCACCCCGGCGGCCACTTTCTTGGCCAGGCGGGGCACCCGGATCTCATAGGGGTCGGCAAAGGGGTTGGCCGCCGCGCCCACGAACATCCGGGGGGGGCGCTTGATCTCGTCGCCGCCCAGGAACTTGCCCTCGTCTCGCATGTGCCTGACGGTCTGGATCAATTGCATGGAGTCCAGGTCATGCACGTTCTGGCCCTGGGCGCAGTCGCCGAAGCTTTGATGGTCGCCCGAAAGACACAGCAGGTTGTGGATGTCGAACGAGGCCGCCCCCAGGATATCGCTCTGCAGAGCGATGCGGTTGCGGTCGCGGGTCACCATCTGCAGGATGGGCTCCAGGCCGGCCAGCTTCAAGTGGATGCAACTGGCCAGGGAGCAGAGCCGGGTCACCGAGGTCTGGTTGTCGGTGATGTTGATGGCGTCCACGTGGTCCTTGATGAGCTGGGCCTTTTCCTTGATGGCCTCGGGGTCGCTGCCCCGGGGGGGACCGCACTCGGAGGTGACGGCCTGATGGCCGGCCTTGAGCATCTTCTCCAGCTTGCTGGGGGTGTTCTGGCTCATGACGCCACCTCCTCCTTGATCCGCTTGCGAGGCCCCCCGGCCCGGTCGGTGGACCAGTCCTTGATGGGCATGAGGGTTTCGTAGTCGTCCAGGCGTCCCAGGGCCTTAAGGCGGTCGATGATGAGCTGCCAGGCGCAGTCCACGTCCTTGGATATCTCGCACTTGCCCTTGGTGGAGCCGCCGCAGGGGCCGTTGAGCACCCGCTTGGCACAGCGGCTCACCGGGCATATACCGCCGGTCTTGGCCAACAGGCAGGTGCCGCAGCCCTGGCAGCGCTCGCTCCACACCCCCCGTTCCAGGGCCCCGCCCATGAACATGGTGTCCACTCCGGGCACCACCGGCTGGGTGCTGAACTCCTCGGCCATGAACTGGCAGCCCACCCCGCAGGCGATGGAGACCACGATGTCGTAGGGCTCCACCGTCTCCCGGGCCTGCACCAGGTATTCCCGGTCGCATTGGCGCTGCAGGGTGGTTTCACCCACCTCGGCCTTGATGCCCTGATTGAGGAAATGCAGGCGCAGCGCCGAGGCCAGGATGCCCACCTCCTTGGTGCCGCCCACCTCGCAAACCGTGACGCATTCGTTGCAGCCGGCCACCAGAATCTTCTGGCGGTCCTTCACCGCGGCGATGATTTCTTCCAGGGGCTTGCCATTGGCTACGATCATTTCACGCCACTCCTCTTCCAGCCGTCTCCCCGGCCGCCTTGGCTTTTCGGGCCGCGCCGGCCAACTTGGCCGGGTTGGGCCCCAGGGCCAGGATGCGTTCGCTCATTTCCTGGGCATACTGGGCGAACAGCGGGGCCTCGCCCGAGGTGAGGTTGTACATCCGCACCCTCTCGCCGCCGGTGCCCACCTGGTCCAACAGGCGCTGGGCATACTCCACCCGCTTGCGGGCCTTGAAGTTGCCCTGCTCGTAGTGACAGCTGCCTTCCATGCAGCCCACCAGGTAGACTCCGTCGGCGCCCTTTTCAAAGGCGCGCAGTATGTGCAATATGTCCACTTTTCCGGTGCAGGGCACGCGGATGATCCGCACGTGCACCGGGTAATTCAGGCGCATCGAACCTGCCAGGTCCGCGGCTGAATAGCCTCAGGCGTTGCAGCAAAAAGCAACGATCACCGGCTCAAAGCCCTCCATTACATCACTCCCTCTAGCAGGCCATCCACCTGAGCGAGGATCTGTTCGTCCTCGTACCAACTAAGTTCTATGGCCTTGGCCGGGCACTCTGCGGCGCAGATGCCGCAGCCCCGGCACAGGGCTTCGTCGATTTGGCTGACTCCGTCCTCGTTGATGCGCGGCACCCCGTAGGGACAACTGTAGATGCAGACCAGGCAGGCGGCGCAAAGCTCCGGGTCCACCCGCGAGGTGACCGGCGAAAGCTCCAACTCGCTCTTGGAAAGCAGGGTGGCCGCCCGCCCCGCCGCAGCCAGGGCCTGGGCGATGGACTCGGTGACCAGCTTGGGCCCGTGGGCCGAACCGCAGACGTAGACGCCCTCGCTGGCCATGTCCACCGGCCTGAGCTTCACGTGGGCCTCCAAGAGGTAGCCGTCGGCGTTGCGGGCCAGCTTCATGATGGACCACAGGTCCTCCGACTCCCGGGGGCGCATGCCCGCGCTCAGAGTCACCAGGTCGGCGCGCACCTGGAACTCCCGGTCAAGCACGTGGTCGGTGAAGGTGACCTTCATGCCGCCGTCGCCCGCCTCCACCAGAGGCGGCTTGTCCTGCTCGAACCGGATGAACATCACCCCCTTCTGGCGGGCCTCGGTGTAGTAGTCCTCCATGAGCCCATAGGTGCGGATGTCGCGGTAGAGCACGTAGACCTGCGTCTCCGGATTGAGCTCCTTGAGGTGCAGGGCGTTCTTCACCGCGCTCTGGCAGCAGATGCGCGAACAGTTGGGGTAGTCCTCCCGGCGGGAGCCCACGCACTGGATCATCACCACCGATTCCAGGCCTTCGGCGCCGTCGGGTTCCTCCAAACGTTGGGCCAACTCCACCTGGGTCACCACCCGGGGGTCCTGGCCATAGAGGAACTCGTTGGGCTGGTATTCGTTGGCCCCGGTGGCCAGGATCAGGGCTCCATGGTTGATCTTGCGCTCGTACATGGCCGGCCCCACCAGCACCTCGGTGGTGAAGTTGCCGCGGTAGCCGCCGAAGCCGGTGATCACCGTCTCGGTGAGCACCTGAATGTTGTCGTGGTCCCTCGCCCTTTCGATTAGCCGGTCCAGGTGGGCGTTTATGTCGGCTCCCTCGATGGTGTGGGTGAGTTGGCGGGAGAAGCCGCCCAGTTCGGGCTCCCTCTCCACCAGCACCACCTCGAAGTCCTGCTCGGCCAGGGACAGGGCGGCGGTGAGCCCGGCCACGCCGCCGCCCACCACCAGGCAGCGGGAGTTGACCCCCACCTTCATCTGGGGCAGGGCGCGGTGGGTGGACACCCTGGCCACCGCCGCGCGGACCAGGTCCTTGGCCTTGGCCGTGGCCAGCTCCGGCTCCTGGCTATGCACCCAGGAGTCGTGGTTGCGGATGTTGGCCATTTCGAAAAGATACTTGTTCAGGCCGCAAGCGGTGAGGGTGTCCATGAAGATGGGCTCGTGGGTCTTGGGGCTGCAGGAGGCCACCACCACCCGGTTGAGCTTGTGCTCGGCGATCTTCTCCTTCATCTGCTCCTGCACGTCCTGGGAGCAGACGAACAAGCCATCGTCGGCATGCACCACGCCGGGCAGGGAGGCCGCGTAGGCGGTCACCTCGGGCACGTCCACCACCCCGGCGATGTTGATGCCGCATTTGCACACGAACACCCCCACCCGTGGCTCCTCGGCCCCCACGTCGCGCTCGGCCGGCATCTCCAGGGTGCGGGTAGCGCTCCAGCGGGCCGGGGCCAGTTTGCCCGCAGCGGCGGCCGCCGCCGCGCTGGCCTCGGTGACCGCACTGGGAATGTCCTTGGGGCCC
Organism: Pseudomonadota bacterium; assembly: GCA_018819925.1. Taxonomy (GTDB): domain Bacteria; phylum Desulfobacterota; class Desulfarculia; order Desulfarculales; family Desulfarculaceae; genus Desulfoferula. The sequence goes on along the minus strand of JAHJPG010000091.1, from coordinate 6,106 downwards.
TGGAAGCTGCCGCAGACCATGACCCCCGGCCGGGAAGTGGCCACCGGGGTCATGGGATCGGTGGTGGCGAAGCGGTACTTGTCCACCTTCACTCCCAGCCGGTCGGCCATCTCGCCGCTGGAGGCGGGAACCTGCAGGCCCACCGAGAGCACCACCAAGTCGAAGACCTCCTCCATGGCCTGGCCGTCGCTGGTGGCGTATTCGATGCGCAGCCCGCCGGTGTCCGGGTCGTCATAGATGGTGTGGGCCCGGGACTTGATGAAACGCACCCCCTCCTTGTCCCGCGCCCGCAGGAAGTATTGTTCATAATCCTTGCCAAAGGTGCGCAGATCCATGTTGAAGACGGCGCAGTCCAGATCGCCGTGGGCATGCTCCTTGGCCACCAGGCTCTGTTTTATGGCGTACATGCAGCAAACCGAGGAGCAGTAGCCGTTGCCGCAGCGGTTGGTGTCGCGGGAGCCCACGCACTGCAACCAGGCGATTTTTAGGGGCTCCTTCTCGTCAGACAGGCGCACCAGGTGGCCCTGGGTGGGGCCGGCCGGGCTTAACAGGCGCTCGAATTCCAGGGCGGTGAGCACGTTGGGATTGAGCCCGTAGCGGAAGTCCAGGCCCATGGTCTCGGGCTGGAAGGGCCGGGCTCCGCTGGACAGCACCACCGAACCCACATTGAGGTCCAGTTCCCGGGGCTTGTCGTCGTGGTTCACCGCCTGGGCCAGGCAGGCGTCCACGCAAAGCATGCACTCGGCGCAGCCGGCGCAGGACAGGCAGCGGGCCGCTTCTTCCCGGGCCTGTTCTTCGGTGTAGGGCCCCAACACCTCCTCGAAGCTGGCCGCCCGCTTCAAAGGGTCGGCATGGGGCAGGTGCAGGCGGGCCTTGACCGGTTTGTCGATCTTCTCCGGCTCCACCGGATTAAGCTCCCGGGGCCGGCCCTGTTTCATGTCCCGGCCCTCCAGCAGGGCGTTCACCGAGCGGGCCGCCTCCTTGCCCTGGGCCACCGCTTCGATGACGGTTGCCGGGCCCAGCACCGCGTCGCCGCAGGCGAATACATAGGGCAGGTTGGTCTGCAGGCTTACCTCGTCCACTTCCAGGCAGTTCTTGCGTCCCACATCAAGGCGGCAGGTGTCGTCCAGGCATTCCAGGTCCGGCTCCTGACCGATAGAGGCCAGGGCGCCGTCCACCTCGATGATGTACTCCGAGCCGGGGATTTCCTGGGGCCGGGCCCGTCCCGATGCGTCGGGCTCGCCCAGCTCCATCCTGATGACCTCGACTCCGGTGAGCCTGCCGTCCTGGGAGATGAAGCGCTTGGGGGCCACCAAAAACTCGATCTTGACGCCCTCCTCCAGGGCCTCCTCGATCTCGTCCTCGTAGGCCGGCATTTCCTTGCGGGTGCGGCGATAGATTATGGTGACCTCTTGGCTGCCCAGGCGCAGCGCCGTGCGCGCCGAGTCCACGGCCACGTTGCCGCCGCCCACCACCACCACCTTTTTGCCCGGCGCCTCGGCCTGGCCCAGGCCGGCCCGGCGCAAAAACTCCACGCCCGGCTGCACCCCGGCCACGTCCTCGCCCTCCACGCCCAGGGTCAGGCAGCTGTGGGCCCCCACGGCCATGATGATGGCCTTGTAGCCCTCCTGCTGGAGTTGGCCCACGGTGAAGTCCTGGCCCAGGGTGCTGTTGAGGCGGATCTCCACCCCCAGGGCCTTGATGTAGTCGATCTCGTAGTCCAGGATGCGCTGGGGCAGGCGGTAGTCGGGGATGCCCACCCTGAGCATGCCCCCGGCCACGGGCAGGGACTCGTAGATGGTGACCCCGTAGCCCTCCAGGGCCAGGTAGTAGGCCGCCGAGAGCCCGGCCGGGCCGGAGCCGATGATGGCCACCTTCTCCCCCCGGGGCGGTTTGGTTTCGGGCAGGTCCATCTCGCCCTGCTCGATCTCCCACTCGGCCACGAAGCGCTTGAGATCGCGGATGGCGATGGGTTCATCCAGCTTGCCCCGGGCGCACGCCGTCTCGCAAGGGTGGGTGCAAACCCGGCCGCACACCGCCGGCAAGGGATTCTCGTCGCGTATGACCTTGAGGGCCTCACGGTAGCGCCCCGCAGCGATGAGATTGACATAGCCCTGCACCGCGATATGGGCCGGGCAGGCCACCTTGCAGGGGCTCTGGCCCAGCTTGCCGATGGAATAGGCTCCGGGAATGGCCTGGGCGTAGCGCTTGTAGGCCGCCCGGCGCTGGGCGATGCCCGCGTCGTACTCGCTCTTCAGGGAAATGGGGCAGACCTTGGCGCACTCGCCGCAGGCGGTGCACTTCTCCAGGTCCACAAAGCGGGGATGCTGGACCACGTGGGCGGTGAAGTCGCCCTCCTCGCCGTCCAGGCCCATCAGTTCAGCGTTGGTAAGAAGCTCTATGTTCAGATGCCGGCCGACCTCGACCAGTTTAGGGGAGATAATTCACATCGCGCAGTCGTTGGTCGGGAAGGTCTTGTCCAGCTGGGACATGAGACCGCCGATGGCCGGGTCGTTCTCCACCAAATAGACGTAGTAGCCGGAGTTTGCCAGATCCAGGGCCGACTGCATGCCCGCGATGCCGCCGCCCACAACCATGACCCTGCCCACCGGCGGGGCCAGGGCCGCGTTGCTCGCCGCTTGTGCGCCCTCTGCCTTGGTGTCTGCCATGACCTTCTTCCTTCGTGTTGCATAGCCGAGGCCAGGCCCCCAGGCCCGGCCGGGCTCCATTTACGCTCCCAATATATGCGGCAGCCGATCCTCCCAGCCCAGGGGAGAAATCATCACCCCGCTGTAGCCGGCCGCTTTGATGCCTTCTATGAGCTCCACCGCGATCTGCACGCACTCGCGCACCCGGTCCGGAGCATTTTTCACCCGCTCGATGAGTTCATCGGGCATATGCACGTGCTTCAGGTGGCGGCCGATGGCCCGAGCCATGCCCACCGACTTGAGCAGCAGCACGTTGGGGATCAGCTTTATCTGGCGGTCGCCCAGGTGTTTGGTGAAGGCGGCCAGTTGGTCCAGGTCGAACACCGGCGGGGTGATGAAGTATTGCGCCCCGGCGTCCAGATTCTGGTCCAATTGGGCCAGCTCCTGCTGCACCGCGCCCAGGGCGCCGGTGTTTAGGGTGGTGCCGACGGTGAAGTGCGGCGTTCCCTCCAGTTCCACCCCGGCCATGTCCTTGCCCGAGGCCAGCTTGGCGATGGCCTGCATCAACTCCTGATTGTTAAGGTCATAGACCGGCCGGGCCTTGTGATGGTCGCCGTAGCTGGGGGGGTCGCCCTCCACGGCCATGAGGTTGGTGATGCCCAGGGCGGCCGCGGCCAACAGGTCGGCCTGCAATGCCAGGCGGTTGCGGTCCCGGCAGCAGACCTGCATCACCGTCTCCAGGCCTTTGTTGGCCAAGAGCATGCACCCGCCCAACGAACTGATCTTCATCACAGCGTTGGCCATCTCCGGCACCACCACCGCGTCCACCTTGCCCTTGACGCGTTGGGCATGGCCCACGAAGGCGATGACGTCCACGCCCTTGGGCGGCTCCAATTCGGCCAGGGTTACGAACTGACCGTCCGCCAGCTTCTGTGCGAAACTCATATGCCCTCTCAGACAAGGAGGGCCGCCCCGCTGGCCGCCCGCCGTGGAGGCGGCGGCTATCGGGAGCGGCGCGGCCGGTCCCGTTAAAAATACGTAAAAAAAGCGACCCGCCGAAGCGGGCCTATTTGACCGAGGCCACCTGGGCCGCGTGGTTGGCGCCGCAGGGGGCCGTTATCGCATGAGAGATGTCTAGGCGGTTACGGGGGTGGTGGTCTGTGGCGTTGCTACTGTCCAAGCCAAGCATTGGAATGATGAAAGATGTTCTTGAACGCCGCCATGAGTTTGTTTGTTTCGGGCCGCCGTGGAAGATCAGGATCATATCACTCATCAAGTGGCACCTGGCGATCAAGGTATTCATATCACACTTAACTAATGTGCATTATTCTCAATGTGGCCTTTGTTGTCAAGAAATTGCTGGCATCTCACCAGAGAACGCCCCAACTTGTAACCAAATCCTCGATTGGGCTATGCTGGAGCAACCCATGAGGGCCGCGGCGGAGCAGGGCGGCCTGCGGCGCCCACCGCGCGCCCCGACCATGTGCTGCAACCGGGGGAGCGAACATGACCGATCCAGATCGTCCCTGGCGCTACCTGAACCAACCGGCCGAAACCCAGCCCTGGCCCCAGCGCCAACAGGAGGTGGAGCGGCGCCTGTTGGAAACCCTGCACATGGTCATGAAGCGCTCCCGGGCCTATGACCAAATCTACCGCCAGGCCGGGGTGGATCTGACTTGTTTCCGTGGCCTGGAGGACCTGGCCCGCCTACCCATCATCCGCATGAGCGACCTGGTGGCCCGGCAGGAGCAGGACCCTCCTTTTGGCGGCTTCGAGACGGTGCCCGCCGGCGAGTTCCACCGCATCTACATAAACCCCGGCTTCCTTTGGCAGCCCGGCGAGAGCCCCTACGGAGACACCTCGGTGGCCGAGGCCCTGTGCGGGGGTGGCATCCTGGCCGGCGACCGGGTGCTCAACACCTTCAACTACCACCTTTGGCCCTATGCCCACATGCTGGACGACTCCCTGAAAACAATCGGGGCCACGGTGCTGCCCAGCGGCACGGGCAACGCTTTCATGCAGGTGCGCATCATGCAAAAGCTGGCAGTCAGCGCTTACATGGGAACCCCCAGCTTCCTGATGACCCTGGCCCAACGGGCCGAGGCCATGGGGTTGGACCCGGCCGCGGACCTGGACCTGGAGGTGGCGGTGGTGGGGGCGGAGATGCTGCCTGAATCCCTGCGGCAGCGTTTGGAGGGCAAACTGGGCATCACGGTGCGCCAGAGTTACGCCACGGTGTACCTGGGCTGCCTGGGCTACGAGTGCCGCCAGGCCAATGGCCTGCACGTGCCCCAGGGCATGCTGGTGGAGGTGGTGGACCCCCAGAGCGGACGGCCGCAGCCGCCCGGCGTGGCCGGGGAGGTGGTGGCCAGCAACTTCAACCCCGCCTTCCCCATGCTGCGCCTGGCCACCGGCGACCTCTCGCTGTGGGCCGAAGGGGAGTGCCCCTGCGGCCGCACCAGCCCCCGCCTCAAGCGCATCCTGGGACGCATGGACCAGGCGGTGAAGGTGCGGGGCACTTTTGTGCTCCCCAGTCAGTTGGACGAACTGTTCGCCTCCCACCCGGAGGTGTTCAAGTACCAGGCCGAGGTGAGCCGGCATCGGGACCAGGATCTGCTCAACCTACGGGTGGAGTTCATCGAGGACGTGGGCGACCATGTCGGCCTGCGCCGTCTGCTTGAGCGCGAATTGCACGAGTTCCTGGCGATCAAGGGCCAAGTGGAGGTGGTGCCCCGGGGCACCATCCCGGATTTCCACGGCAATATCGTGGACCGCAGGAAATGGGACTAACCCCCGTGCGGTGGAGCTAGCCTTAAGGTGACCACGGACAAGATCAAGGTCGGCGGATTGATGCAGAGCGACGGGCGCTCAATGCTGCGCGTGTTGTCCGCCTTGAACCTGATGGACGGGCCGGGGGTAATCATGGCCGCTATGGCCGCCCAGGGCATCAACGTGGAGTTGCTGGTGCTGGCCGTGGACCAGGAGGACGCGGCCAACCTGTCGTTGGTGGTGGCGGGCAAGGACCTGGAGCACGCCCTGGTGTTGCTGGAGGGCATCAAGCAGGACCTGGAGGCCCGCAGCATCACCTACCTGCCCGATGTGACCGTCCTGACCCTGTTTGGGCCCCACTTGCGTGAAAAGCCCAAGATCCCGGGAATCATGTTCACCACCCTGGCATCGGCGGGAGTCTGTCCCCAGGCCATCAGCACCTCCATTTCCAGCGTGTCCTGCGTGGTGTTGGGCCCCCATGTGGCCACGGCGGTTTCTGCCCTTTTCGAACGCTTCGATCTACCCTACAAGGCCCAGCAGCGCCCCAAAAACTGGTAGCGCCTTCCGCGCTAACAACGCCAAAAATCGAGGCAAAAGGTTCGCCGGAAGTTCATGATGGGCTTGTGCGGGAGGACGGAGGACAAGGTCTTCGGCTTTCATGCCCCGCAGCGGCATATTGCCTCTTACTT
>JAHJPG010000090.1 GCA_018819925.1 Pseudomonadota bacterium | reverse complement strand
CCCCGGTGGCCGCGTTGGCCCCGCCGCTGTTGGCCAAGATGGCCCGGGCGGTGCCCGAGGCCACGTGCCGGCGGCAGAGTTGCACCGGGGCGGCGGCCAGCTTGTTGGTGGTGAAGACCCCGGCCGCGGCAACCGGGGAATCGGCCGCGATGAGGGCCAGGTCGGCCCGGCCGTCCTTGCGCAGGCCGCAGGGGGCGGCGGCGGCCCTAAATCCGGCCACCACCTCGTTCACCTCGCGCCCCTGCTTAAGGGGAGCGTCGCCCAACTCGGGAAGCTCTTGCATTTTCCAGCTCTCCAAGGTCGGTTTTCAGCACCAGGGAAGGCGCCCCGCCATCCCCGACCCCACATATACCACCCGCCGGGTTGGCCGCCCAGCCCTGGGGGCTGTAACCGTAATGTACTTTGATCCGGCGGCTGCGCGCCAGTGCCGGGGAGCCCAAAAAGCCGCCCCCGCCGGAAAATGGAGATCAGACGGCCAGGGGCGAAGCCGTCCCTACTTGCCGCAGCATTTTTTGTATTTCTTGCCGCTGCCGCAGGGGCAGGGGTCGTTGCGCCCCACTTTTTTGCCCTCGCGCTGGGCCGGTTCGGGCTGGCTGGCATCACCGCCGGAATAGGCCAGGGGGATGTCCTCCTCCGGGGCCAGGGCCTGCACGTCGGCCTCGCTGGCTATCCGCACCCGCATCAGGGCTCCCACGGTCTCGGACTTGATGCGTTCAATCATTTCGGCGAACATCTCAAAGCCCTCGCGCTGGTACTCGCGCAGGGGGTCCTTCTGGCCGTAGCCCCGAAGGCCGATGCCCTCCTTGAGGTGGTCCATGTTCAGCAGGTGGTCTTTCCACAGACTGTCCACCCGGTCCAGGAGAATCCAGCGCTCCAGTTGGAGCATGGTCTCCTCACCGTAATCGGCGCTTTTGCGGGCGTAGAGCTCCTTGGCCTGGGTGCTCACCAACTCGGCGAGGCTCTCGGCGTTGTGCTCTCCCATGTTGCCCAGGTCGGGGATGAAGCCGAAGGCGTTGACCACCGCGTCCATCAGGCCCTTGGCGTCCCATTCGGCGGCGGGCACGTGGTCGTCGGCGTAGGCGTCCACCACCTGCTCGGCCAACTCGTCCATCATCTCCGGCACCGAGTCGATCCCTTCGCCGGTCATGGCCATGCGCCGCTGGGCGTAGATCACCTCGCGCTGCTTGTTGAGCACGTCGTCGTACTCCAAGAGCTGCTTGCGGATCTCGAAGTTGCGCCCCTCCACTTTGCGTTGGGCGTTCTCGATGGCCTTGGAGATGAGGTTGTGCTCGATGGGTTCGCCTTCCTCCATGCCCAGCTTGCCCATGATGCCCTTGATGCGGTCGCTGCCGAACAGGCGCAGCAGATCGTCCTCCAGGCTCAGGTAGAAGCGGCTGGAGCCCGGGTCGCCCTGGCGGCCGGAGCGGCCCCGGAGCTGGTTGTCGATGCGCCGGCTCTCGTGGCGTTCGGTGCCCAGGATGTGCAGGCCTCCGGCGGCCAGGACCTCCTCGCGCTCGGCGGCGCACTGGGCCTGGTATTTTTTCAGGGCCTCGGCGTAGGCCTCGGGCTCTTCCTGGGGGTCGGCGTCTTTTAAGGCCATGGCCTCGGGGTTGCCGCCCAGGACGATGTCCGTGCCTCGGCCGGCCATGTTGGTGCTGATGGTCACCGCGCCCTTGCGCCCGGCCTGGGCCACGATCTCCGCTTCCTTGGCGTGATGCTTGGCGTTCAAGACGGTGTGGGGCACCCCCAGACGCTTGAGCTTGGCCGCCAACATCTCCGAGCGCTCCACGCTCACCGTGCCCACCAAAACCGGTTGGCCCTTGCTGTGCAGTTCCTTTATCTCCGCCACCGCAGCCTCGTATTTTTCGGGCTGGGTGCGGTAGACCGAGTCGGGGTTGTCCTGGCGGATCATGGGCCGGTGGGTGGGGATGACCATCACTTCCAGTTTGTATATCTTGTGGAACTCCTCGGCCTCGGTGTCGGCGGTGCCGGTCATGCCCGCCAGCTTGTCGTACATGCGGAAGAAGTTCTGGAAGGTGATGGTGGCCAAGGTCTGGTTCTCGCTCTTGACCTTGATCTTTTCCTTGGCCTCCAGGGCCTGGTGCAGACCCTCGGAATAACGCCGGCCGGGCATGAGCCGTCCGGTGAACTCGTCGACGATCACCACCTCGCCTTCGCTGACAATGTAGTCCACGTCGCGTTTGAACAGGGTGTGGGCCTTCAGCGCCTGGTTGAGGTGGTGCAAGAGCTCCATGTAGCGCGGGTCGTAGAGGTTGTCCACGCGCAACAGTTCCTCGCAGCGGTTCACCCCTTCTTCGGTGAGGCTGGCCGTGCGGGTCTTTTCGTCGATGGTGTAATGGGTTTCCTTGTTCAGGCGGGGAACCAGCCGGTCGATCTGGACGTAGAGCTGGGTGGATTTTTCCGCCTGGCCAGAGATGATGAGCGGGGTGCGGGCCTCGTCGATGAGTATGGAGTCCACCTCGTCCACGATGGCATAGGCGTATTCGCGCTGCACCAACTCGGCCAGCTCGAACTTCATGTTGTCGCGCAGGTAGTCGAAGCCGAACTCGTTGTTGGTGCCGTAGGTCACGTCGGCGGCGTAGGCCTGTTGGCGCTCGTCGTCGTCCAGGCCGTGGATGATGCAGCCCACGCCGAGGCCCAGAAAACGGTAGATTTTGCCCATCCAGTTGGCGTCGCGCTTGGCCAGGTAGTCGTTGACCGTGACCACGTGCACCCCCCGGCCGGTGAGGGCGTTCAGATACACCGGCAGGGTGGCGGCCAGAGTCTTGCCCTCGCCGGTCTTCATCTCGGCGATCTTGCCTTCGTGCAAGACCATGCCGCCGATGAGCTGCGCGTCGTAGTGGCGTTGGCCGATGCTGCGCCAGCCAGCCTCGCGCACCGCGGCAAAAGCCTCGGGCAAAAGGTCGTCCAGGCTTTCGCCGGCGGCCAGGCGTTGTTTGAAAGCGGGGGTCAAGGCGGCCAACTCGGCGTCGCTCTTGGCCTGCATGGAGGGTTCCAGGGCGTTGACCGCCTCAACCATGGGTTGGAGGCGCTTGATCTCGCGCTCGTTCTTGGAACCCACTATCTTGGATAGAAATTTGCCTAACATGGTCCTTATTGTGGCCCCTGGCGCCAAAAAAGCAAATCCCGGCGCAGGCCGTTGCGCCGGGATAGCAGATAACTACATGTTATGCTTGTCAATCCAGTATGTAATACATGGGATTGGTGGGCACTCCCGACAGGAGAACCTCATAGTGAAGATGGGGACCGGTGGAGCGCCCGGTGTTGCCCACCGTGGCGATGGTCTGCCCCCGCTCCACCTTTTGCCCCAGTTTCGTCTTGATCTTGTCCAGGTGGGCGTAGCGTGTGACGATGCCGTGGCCGTGGTTGATGGCCAACATGCGTCCATAGCCGCCATCGCGGCCGGCAAAAGTGACCACCCCGGCGGCCGGGGCGATGATGGGGGTGCCGCGCCGGGTGGAGATGTCCAGCCCGGAGTGGAAATGGCGGCCCTGGCCAAAGGGTGAGATGCGCGTGCCGAAGCCCGAAGTAACCCAGCCACGCACAGGCCACAGGGCGGGGGTGGAGGCCAGGATGGAGCGCCTGCTCTTGAGGAACTTGGCCAGGTGCTGCTGCAACAGGCGCTCGGTCTCGCCTTCGGTGTTCAGGCGGTCCAGGTCGCGTTGCAGCACCTGGAGGCGGCGTTCGGCGCTGGTGGCGGACAGGCGCACGCCCGGGCCGCTGGTGGCCCCATCGCGGCCGCCCACGCCAAAAATATCGTCCTGGCGGGACGGCTTGTCCAGGTTGGCCAGCACCCGCAGGCGTTCGTTGAAGCCCTTGATGCGGGCCAACTGGCTGCCGAACTCCTCCTGCCGTTGGGCAAAGGCCGCGATCTGGGCCAATTGGCGGTTGTTGAGGTTCTCATAGGCCTTGAGGTCGGGCGTATGGCCCACCGCGCCCTGATAGCGGGCGAACCAATAGCCGGCCAAGCCCATGGACCCAAGCAAGGCGATTATGAAAAAGGGGATAAGGAAACGAGGAAAGCAAAGCCGTTTGACCCGGTCAGCCCCCTCTTCGGGAAAAATCATTACCGTCAGTTTTTTAGCCACGCCATACCTTTGAACTCGGCTGCTTCCGAGGCGATGCCGCCCCTAGTACGCTCACTCCAATTTTAATCTGAGCACATTTAACATGCCCCAGGGCTATAGTCAACCCCACAAGTGGGCTGCCACAATCTTGCAAAAAACACAAATAGTTTTTATTATCATAATGTTACGGGCCGCTGACCGACATGTGGCTTATGAGCAGGCTGGGAGAGCCCTGCCGGCCGAAAAACCTCAGGTCCGAACCCACCTCGGCCACCGCCTGGAACAACCGCAACACCTGCCCGGCTATGGCGATGGACTTCACCGGGCGCACCCGCCGGCCTTTTTCCACCAGGAAGCCCGCAGCCCCAAAGCTGAATTCGCCGCTCACCGGATCGGCGGTGTGCCCGCCCATGATCTCGCTTATCACCAGGCCGCGCTCCAGGCGGCTCTCCAACTCCTGGGGACCGGCCGAACCCGGTTCCAGGTAGAGGTTGGAGAAACCCACCCCCGGCGGGGCCTTGAGGGAGGCGCGCATGCCGTTGCCGGTGCTGTCCTGGCCGGCCCGGGCCCCCCAAAGGCGGTCGAAGACGAAGCCCCTGAGCACTCCGGCTTCCACCAGAACCTTGCGGCTCATGGCCACTCCCTCGTCGTCCAGGGACCCGCTGCCCAGGCCCCGGGGCAGGGTGCCCTCGTCCACCAGGCTCACCTGGGGGCTGACGATCTGGCTGCCTTGTTTGCCCCCCAGCAGCGAGCGTCCCTTGAGCAGGGAGTCGCCTTGCAGGGAAGCGGCCAACAGGTCCAGGAACTGGGTGGCCACCGAGTTGTCCAAGACCACGTCGTAGCGGCCGTCGCCCACCGGCCGCGCCCCCAAAAAAGCCGCCGCCCGCCTGCCTGCCTCACGGCCCAGGGCTTGGGGATCAATCTCCGCCAGAAAGCGGGCGCTGTGGCTTTCCCAGCCCATCTCCTGCTCACCGTCCTGGGCGGCCATGGCCAGGGCTCCGGCCGAGGCGGTGGTGCCACGGTGAATGAAATCCAGGCCATGGGAGGTCAGCAGGCGCAGCGTGCTCACCGCCGAGGAAAATTCCGCCGGCTGCACATGCACCACCCGGGGGTCGGCCTCCAGGGCGGCGGCGGCCAGCTGCTTGGCCCGGGCCACCTTGGCCTCCACCGGGTCGGCGGCCAGCTCGGGATCGAAGACCTCCACCGAAGGCGGGGCTTCCACCGGCCCGGCCAGGCTGAAGCCCGGTTCCGGGTCGCTGGCCTGGGCCGAGGCCAGGGCCTCTCCCACCGCCCGTTCGATGCCTTGGGGGTCGCCGCCGATGACGTAGGCGAAGCCCAGGCGGTCCTCGCGCACCACCCGGATGGCCAGGCCGCTGGAGGTGGACTGTTGGAACTTGTCCACCTCTTGGCCGCGCACCCCGATGGACACCCGGTCGCTGTGAACCGCCGCGATCTCCCACTGCTGGGCCCCGCTTGCCTTGAGGGCGATCCGGGCCAGCTCAATCTGACGATCCAAATCCACTTCTAAAGCTCCAGCAGCATGGCGATCTCGTCGCAGTCGGGAAACTTCACGCAGTTTATGCAGTCGGCCCAAATCTTGTTGGGCAACATCTGCTTGTCCACTTGCTTAAAATCGAAGCGGGCGAAAAAGGAGGGACGGTAGGTGAGGGCGAATATCTTGTTGAATCCCAGAGTCACCGCCTCGGAGCAGCAGGCCTCCACCAACTTGGTGCCCCAGCCTTCGCCCCCGCGTTCGGGAAGCACCGCCAGGCTGCGTATCTCGCATAAGTCTTCCCAGCAAAGGTGCAGGGCGCAGGCGCCCACCGCCTGGCCCTCTGTGTCCTCGGCGATCACAAAGTCCCTGAGGAACTCGTAAAGGTCGGTCAGGGGCCGGGCCAGCAATTCTCCCTGGCCGCCGTAATGGGCCAAGAGCTTGTGGATGAAACGGACATCCTGTTGTCGCGCCTTGCGGATCATGCCTGCAGCTCCAGGGTGAAAGGACCTGTTATTCTAGCGTGGCGGTGGTGGGTGGTCAAAGACATGCCTGAAGTTTTTAGAGCGCCAAGTCTCGGGGGAGTTTATAAACCGTACACCTGCGTGGGGGCAAGATACTCGGGAAACCTCTGCAATAAGGCCTTGCGGGCCAGGAAGCATAGGTGGCACTCGTCCACATAGGCGGCTTCATGGGGCAGTTGATATTCCCTTGCCAATTGGGCGGGGCCGCCACTGAGCAGCGGTCCGCACACGGGATGCTCAAGGGGGCGATAGCCCTGGACCAAAACGTCCAAGGGAGTTCGCCACACGTTACCCATGGTCAGTCCCTGGCAAAGATGCACGTTGCCCATGGGGTCGATATGCACCCTGCTGGGATCGGCCAAGTCTTCGTGTGGGCAGCTTGTAAGCTCTTGCCAATCCCTAAGGGGAAGTCCCTTGGTCAGCTTTTCCACTGCCCTGCCCCTGAACATCGCCCCGCCGCCGACCACCGGGGCGCCTCTTTCCTGGCCTTCGCCCGGCGGCATAATCGTGGGCTGGTTGATGCAAATGGCCCCGGACCCCATGCCCAGGCCCTGGGCGGCGTCCAGGGCCATCTTGGCCGGGCTGGATTCCTGGTCCGAATGAAAAGCGTCATCGCTGATGCTGAGATAGTCAATTCCGGCATCCGTCAGGGGCGTTAGCCAAAGCGCCGAGTCCTCTATCGAGGTGGACTGATAGGCATTGGTCACAATGCCCACATTGAAGCCCCTTTGACGGGCGGCTTTTATTGATTCGATCAAAAGCGGGAAGAACAATAGTGGCTCCCCACCTTCGTAGTAAACCCACTCCACAGTGCCTGCCTTTTGGGCCTGAGCAAGCGCCAGTTTGACCTGGGCGAGGGTAAAGGTGCCGGTTGAGCGGGGGCTGCAAAAAAGAAAGCAGTGATCGCATTCGAAGTTACACAGATAGGTAAGCAGGAAATGCACTTGCTTGAGCATGGCGTAGCGTTTCTTTTCTCACCGCTTAGGTGTGGGCCGCACAGGAGCATCGGGACTGGGCCATGATTGCCCGGCACACAAGCCGTTCCAGGTGGTCCGCCAATCTTTACGCCAAAAGCTTGTGCCCGCGGCGGGGCCTCTTTTTTACTTGATCTCCTTGACCAGCCGGAAACCCAGGGTGCTGTACTTGGAGGCCGGGTGGGCGAAGTTGCGGTTGGCCGAGCGCAAATAGTGGGGCACTCCGAACCAACTGCCCCCTCGGCGCACCCGCCACTCACCGTTCACCGGACCCTTGGGATCGTTCACCGGCCCGGCGGGGTAGGGCGCCAGCCAGTCGGATACCCACTCCCACACGTTGCCGGCCATGTCGTAGAGGCCCCAGGCGTTGGGCGGGAAGCTCTTCACCGGGGCCGGGCCGTCCGCCGGCAGCCCCCGTGATCGGTAGTATTTCTGGCAGTCGTGGTTTTTCAGGCTGTTGTTGGCGTACATGGCCCGGTTGCAGTCGATGCCCTCGCCCCAGGGATAGGAGCCGGAGCCGCCGGCCCGGGCGGCGTATTCCCACTCGGCCTCGGTGGGCAGGCGGTAGGTGGCTTTGCCATGGTGGTTGAGCTTGTAAATGAACTGTTCGGCCTGGAACCAGGAAACCTGGGTCACGGGGCAGTCGGGCCCGCCGGGGCGTTTGGTGGTCATCCAGCGGTGACCCATGACCGCTTGCCACTGTTTGAGGGTCACCTCGGTGGTCTGCATATAAAATGGCCTGGTGATGTTCACCTGGTGCGGCACCTCGCGCCGCTGGTGCCCCGGCTCGCTCTCGGGGCTGCCCATATTGAAGGCGCCCGGTGGAATGAGCACGAAATTCATGCCCAATTTGTTGGTGACCTTGTGGGGCAGCTTGGCGTATTGGGACGGCAGGCGGGAGTAGTCCGGGGCGGCCAGGGCGGCCGTCCCCGCCGCCAGAAATAAGGCCGCTAGGGTGGCTACGGCGGCCAGGAAGCCAAGTGACCGTGGTTTCATGGGCGCGTTACCCTGGTTAAAGGTGACAATTGGTGCCTGAGGCAATGGTGCCACACCCGGACGGCGGCGGCAAGACCCTCTGGCTAAAGATTACTCCCGGCGGGTGACGTAGGCTGCCAGCTTGTGCTGCAAACGGATGCGGCTGGCCGATCCTTGGGCGGCGTCCAATTGGGCATATGGCCCCACCCGCACCCGGTAGCGGCGGCCCGCCCCCTCCACGTCCACCATGAGGGTGTAGGCGGGGTAGCCGCTATCTTGCAGGCGGCGCACCAGATTAAGGGCCTGGTCCTTGTCGGAAAAGGAGGCCACCTGCACAGTGAAGCGCTTTTGCGCCGCCGCCGGGGCCGGAGAGGGCGGAGCCGCCGGAGCGGGAGCCGGCTCCGGAGCCGGCGCGGCGGGAGCCGCCGGAGCGGTGGAAGCCGGTGGCGGCGCCGACGGCTTGGCCGGGGCCGGGGCGGGGGGCTGGCGCTGCTCCTTCACCCGGTCATAGAAGGAAAGCTGGGGATCGGTGAGGCGCTGGGGTGGCGGGGGGGGCTCAGAGCCCAGCAGGCGCTCCAGGCCCAGGGCCTGCTTGACCCAGGCCACCTGTTCGGGAGTGGCCAGGGAGCCCTGGCCCACCAATACTCCCAGCACAAAGGCCCAGCAGATTAAAAATGCGGCGAACAGCCATCCCAACATCCGCCTTGGCGCCCGGGAGGGCTCCTTGGGGGCCCGTTGCCGAGGTTGGCGGCTGGGGCGCGAGACGGCCATGGGCCCTACATCTTCTCCGGCGCGCTTACGCCCAACAAGCCCAGGCCGTTGGCCAAGACCTGGCCCACGGCCAAGATCAAAACCAGGCGGGCCGCGCTAAGGCCGGGATCGTCCACCAGCACATGGGAGGCGTTGTAATAGGAGTGGAAGGCCCCGGCCAGATCGTGGAGGTAGTAGGTGATGCGGTGGGGCTCCAGGGCCCGGGCCGCGCCTTCCACCAGCTCGGGGAACTCGCTCAGGCGCTTGGCCAGATCCACCTCGGCGGCGTGTGCCAGGCAATCCAGGGCGGTGGCCGCCGGATCGGGCAGGGGCACTCCCTCGGCCTCGGCCTTGCGCAAAATGGCCTTGACCCGGGTGTGGGCGTACTGCACGTAGAACACAGGGTTGTCCAGGGATTGGGCCTTGGCCACTTCCAGGTCGAAGTCCAGTTGGGCGTCGGAGCGCCGGGTCAGGAAGATGAAACGGGCGCTGTCGCCGCCCACCTCGTCCACCACCTCGCGCAGGGTCACGAACTCGCCGCCCCGGGTGGACATGGCCACCGGCTCGCCGTTTCTGAGCAGGTTGACCATCTGCACCAGCACCACGGTGAGGTCCTCGGGCGGGCGCCCCATTCCGGCCAGGGAGGCCTTTAGCCGGGGCACGTAGCCGTGGTGGTCCGCCCCCCACACGTCCACCAGGCTGGCGTAGCCCCGGCGGAACTTGTCCAGGTGGTAGGCGATGTCGCTGGCGAAGTAGGTGATCTCGCCGTTGGAGCGCTTGACCACCCTGTCTTTCTCGTCACCGAACTCGGTGGCCTTGAACCACAGGGCGCCCTCGGCCTCGTAGAGCAGGTTCCGCTCCCACAGGGCGGCGAAGGTCCGCTCCACCGCGCCGCCGGCCACCAGGCTGTTTTCGCTGAAGTAGCTCTCGATGTTCACACTGAAGGCGGCCAGGTCGTCCTTGATGCCGTCCAGTATCTTTTGGCCCGCCCACTTGGAGGCCAGGGCCATTGCCTGGTCCTGGGGCAGGTCCAATAGGCCCTCGCCCTGGGGCGTGGCCATTAGCTCGGCGGCCAGATCCTTGATGTAATCGCCCTTATAGTGGTTGTCCGGGAAGGGCTCGTCAGAGCCCCTGAGCTGGCGGGCCCGCACCAGCACGCTGCGCCCCAGGGTGGCCATCTGGTTGCCCGCGTCGTTGAGGTAATACTCCCGCTGGGCGTCGAAGCCGCTGAAGGCCAGCACCCTGGCCAGGGCGTCGCCCAGGGCCGCTCCCCGGCCGTGGCCCACGTGCAGCGGGCCGGTGGGGTTGGCGCTGACGAACTCCACCAGCACCTTGGCCCCCGCGCCCCAGCCGCCCCGGCCATATTCCGGCCCTTGGGCCAGGATTTGGGGCAGCACCGAGTGCCAGGCCGCCGGGTTCAGGAAAAAGTTTATGAACCCCGGACCGGCGATCTCGGTGCGCTGGATGAGCCCGTTGCCCTGGCCCAGGTGCTTCAGCAAAACCTCGGCGATCTGGCGGGGGCTCCTGCGGCAGGGGCGGGCCAGTTGCATGGCCAGATTGCTGGCCAAGTCGCCGTGCTCGGCCTGCTTGGTCTTTTCCACCACGAACTCGGGCACTTCCACCGGCGGCAAATCGCCGGCGGCGCAGGCGCTTTCAAGGGCCTTGATGAGTTGGGCGGCCAGGGTCTTTTTCATTTGTCAGCCTCGTCGGGCTCGGGCAGGGCCTGGTCACGGGTGTAGTCTGGGCACTTGATCACCGAACCCTGCTCATAGCTGTATTTCTTTTTGCAATCCACCCGCCAGGCGCAAACCACGCACATGGTGGGTTGGTGCGATTTGATGGGGTCCTTGTTTTTGTCGCCCATGGACCTAGCCCGAATATTTCACGAAGGTCGTGCGTCCGGCTACGCCAGCCATCGGCATACTACGTTGCTGGCCGCGCTCGGGCCTCGACGTAGCACTGGCTACGCCTGCGGTCCTCCCTTGCCAGACGCCTTGCCTGCCGTTGGTTGGCTGTGCCGGGCTCGGGTGCAAACAGTTTCCGGATAAGGCCAATGTGTTTTTCATAAAAACCCCATAAGCACTGATTTAGTTGTTCAATACCGCCCAACCTTCGTGAAATATCCGGCCTAAGCCTCCCGTAAGAAAAGCAGTCCTAAGCTACCCCGAGGAATATGGGTGGTCAAGGGCGGTGGCGGCGGCGGTTGGCCGCGCCCAGGGAACAGGTGATCTCGTAAGATATGGTGCCCGCCCAGTGGCCCAGCTGGTCAGCGGTGATCTCCTGGGAGCCAGAGCGCCCCAGAAGCACCACCTCCTCGCCGGGTGAGGGCAGGGGGTCGAAGCCGGTGAGGTCCACCATGAAGGCGTTCATGCATATCCGGCCTCGCATGGAGGCGGGCCGGCCCTGGATGAGCACCCGGGCCTGGTTGGAGGCGCTGCGGGGATAGCCGTCGCTGTAGCCCGCGGCCACCACCCCCAGCCAGGTGTCGGACGGGGCGCGCCAGGTGTGGCCGTAGGACACCCCGGTCCCGGCGGGAATGCGGCGCACCGCGGCCAGGCGGCTGGTGAAGCGCATGGCCCCGCGCAGGGGGGCCGCCCCCTGGCTGGCCGGGTCGGGCAGCCCGCCGTAGAGGCTGATGCCCAAGCGCGCCAGGCCCGGCTGTCCGTGGGCGGCCTCGGGCGGGGCCAGCACCCCTCCGCTACCGGCCAGGCTGGATTGGGGCAAGGCAAAGCCGCGCTTACGGGCTTCGGCCAAAAGATCGCGGAAAATGGCCGCCTGCTTCTGGGCCTGGACGTCGCCGGGCACCCCGCTGGTGGCCAAATGGCTGGCCAGGCCCTCCACCCGGATGCCGGGCAGGGCGGCGGCCCTCTCCATAAGCCCCAGGGCTTCGTTGGGGGCCGCGCCCAGGCGGCTCATGCCGGTGTCTATCTTGAGATGACAGGAGGCCACGGCTCCCAGGGCCCCGGCCGTCTGGCTCAGGGCTTGGAAATCCTCCCAAACCCCCAGAAAGGGGCTGAGTCCGTGGGCCACGGCCAATTGAGCCTGCTCCGGTCCCAGGCCCATGAGCACCAGGATGGGGCCTTGAACGCCGGCCCGGCGCAAAAGCACTCCCTCGCTTACCAGGGCCACGGCCAGGGCCTCGGCCCCCTCCGCCTTGAGCCGGCGGGCCACCGGCACCAGCCCGTGGCCGTAGGCGTCGGCTTTGACCACTCCGGCCACCCCCATGCCCGGCCTCAACAGGGCGCGCAGGGCGGCCAAGTTGGCCGCGATGGCCTCCAGGTCCACGGTCACCAAATTATCGGGGTTGGGCGCCACCCGGCTCATGGCTCCTCCTTATGCCTTGCGCTCTACTATCCCACCCCGCCCGGCCCCTGGCAAGCTGGGGCTTTACAGGGCGCGTCTAGAGGTTAGAATAGCCAAAACGCGCGCCAGTAGCTCAGGTGGATAGAGCAGTGGCCTTCTAAGCCACCGGTCGGGGGTTCGAGTCCCTCCTGGCGTACCAAAAAATAAGGGGTTAGCCTGTTTGGCTAGCCCTCTTTACTGTCACCCCCGGTCACAAATTTCAGGTATCGTCTTCTTCACCCACCCGCGACTTATGTAGTGGCTCTAATGTAGTGGCTCTAAGCCCCGCCCCATAGCCATTATTCCCATGAAATCAATTTTGAGGCGGACAACCGGAGCGCAGACGGCCGCCTCCCCACAACTGCCCTTTGTGGCAGGGATTTTCCGGATTGGAGCGAAGCGCAAAAAGCGGTTGACATATGCATGTAATGTGTAATATGTTGCATGCAATTAGCCGGTTGTTTCGGGAAATGGTTTAAGAGCAAGCGCTGCAAGCACGTCACTTACAGGCAGTTGGTGCCGTGAATATTAATCTTGATATATGAAAATATTTATAAGGGGGGGTGCCCGGTGATGACTATTACTTGGCAATCTTCGGTTTTGGATGGTTGTCATCGCCGGGCACTATTTTTCTTCTTCTGGCAGATAGTCTTCTGGCAACTTAATGTTCGCCAATCCCTGAACACATCAAAAACATATTACAGCTTGTTTTAAGCTCCCGATGTGCCCGCCTTAGTGGCGTTCGCGAAGAAGGGAAATTAAATGTCTCAAGAGCAAAAAGTGAAGCATCTTTGCAACGTGCAGTGGTGCAAGGGATGCGGGATATGCGTCATGATTTGTCCACAAAAAGTGTTGGCCTTGGATGATTTAGGCAAGGTTAAGGTTGTTAATCAGGACCAGTGTAATAACTGTAAGCTCTGCGAATTTATCTGCCCGGACCTTGCCATTGAAGTGGTGGTAACGGGTCAATAAAAAGGAGCCACTGTGGCGGGAGTCAATAAAACTGTGGCGGGAGTCAATAAATTTGTACAAGGCAACGAAGCTTGCGTGGAGGGGGCCCTTTATGCCGGCCTGACTTTTTTCGCGGGTTATCCCATCACACCTTCCAGCGAGATCGCCGAGTTACTCTCGGTGCGCCTTCCCAAGAACCGGTGCTGCTTTATCCAGATGGAAGATGAAATTGCCTCCATCTGCGCCATCATCGGAGCCTCTCTTGCCGGCAACAAGGTTATGACCGCCACCAGTGGGCCCGGGTTTTCTTTGATGCAAGAAGGTTTGGGCTACGGAATTATGGCGGAGGTTCCATGTGTGATAGTCAACGTCATGCGAGGCGGTCCTTCCACCGGCTTGCCCACTGGACCCAGCCAGGGGGACGTGAACCAGGCTCGTTGGGGCACTCACGGCGACCACGCCATCGTAGCTCTGACCGCCTCCAACCACCAGGACATCTTCCATATTACCGTGGAGGCCTTCAATATCGCGGAGACCTACCGCACCCCTGTGGTCCTGCTCTTCGATGAGGTGCTGGGCCACATGCGCGAAAGGATCGTTGTGCCAAAGCCCGGCGAACTACCACTGGTGGACCGACTGAAAACAGAAGTAAAACAAGGCGTTGACTATCACCCCTATCTGCCCCGGGAGGACGGTCGTCTGCCCATGTCTGACTTCGGTGGAGTACACCGATACAACGTCACCGGATTGTTCCATGACATGTGGGGCTTTCCCACTAACTCCCCACAGGTGGTGCATGGCCTGCTCAGACACCTTACCGACAAGATCGAGAATAACATTAACGCCATTACCCACTACAAAGAGCACTGCTTGGACGACGCTGAGGTGGTGATGATTTCCTACGGCTCTTCGGCGCGATCGGCCCTCCACGTAGTAGCGAATCGCCGTTCCCGGGGCGAGCGTATCGGCCTACTGGAGTTGCAAACCCTGTGGCCTTTCCCTGCCGAACTGGTGCGTGAAAAGTGCGCCCAGGCCAAGCGCGTGGTGGTGGTGGAGATGAACATGGGCCAGATTCTGGGGGCAGTGAAGCAGGCGGTGGCCAAGCCCGACCGGGTCACCCTAGCCAACCGTATAGACGGCCAATTCATCACGCCCACCGACATCCGCAATATTCTGCGCTTGATCCAAGGAAGGGGAGTTTAGAAATTGGCCGCAAAGGACTACATTCGCGAGAGGTTCTTTCCACATCTGTGGTGCCCCGGTTGCGGACACGGCACGGTGCTCAACGCACTGTTGCGGGCCGTGGAGTCGTTAGGCATCGGTAAGAACGAGATCGTGATGGTCTCGGGGATCGGCTGCTCCTCGCGCATCTCGGGCTATTTGGATTTCCACACTCTGCACACACTACACGGCCGGGCTCTCGCGTTCGCCACCGGGGTGAAGCTTAGCCGTCCCGAACTGAACCTGATTGTGCCCATGGGAGACGGAGACGCCCTGGCCATCGGAGGCAACCACTTCATCCACGCGGCCCGGCGAAACATAGACATCACCGCCCTGGTGCTCAACAACCGCATCTACGGCATGACCGGCGGGCAATATTCACCCTTGTCTGGGGCGGGGGTGTTGGCCACCACCGCGCCCTACCGCAACATCGACAGGAGTTTCGATGTGATCAAGATAGCCGAGGCGGCTGGGGCTACCTTCGTGGCACGCTCCACCACCTACCATGCCAGGGAGTTGGCCAAGATTATCAAGCAAGCCATTGAGCATAAAGGCTTCTCGTTGGTGGAGGTGATGAGTCAATGTCCCACCTATTTCGGCCGCAAGAACCAGCAGGGGGGCGCATTAGAGATGCTGCAGCTATTCAAGGAGCAGACGGCCTCTATAGGCTCCAAGGCCATGCAGGAGCACCCGGAGATCATCGGGCGTGGAGTCTTTGTGAACAAAAAAGCCCCAGAGTATTGCCAGGAGTATGAAGCGATCGTCGCACGGGCAACAAGCGCGTAATCAAACCAGATTAATTTTTATAGAAGAGGTGAAGCGTGGCACGCGCAAGATTCGTGTTTTCAGGTTCGGGTGGCCAGGGAGTCATTACTGCCTCGGTCATCCTGGCGGCGGCGGCGGCGTTGTACGAGGGCCTTTACGCTGTGCAGTCTCAGACATACGGACCGGAGGCCAGGGGCGGCGCAACCCGGGGTGACGTGATCATTTCGAAGGAAAAAATAAATTTTCCAAAGGTCACCCAGCCCAACATTCTGGTGAGCCTGACCCAGGAGGCCTACAATAAATACGTGGGCATCGTGCGGCCGGGTGGCTTGGTTTTGACCGATAGCCATTCAGTAAAAACCGAGCGTAAGGTCGATGCTCGTCAGGTAGAACTGCCCATGTATCAACTGACAATGGAGCGCATTGGCAACCCTATTGTATTCAATATATGCATGCTGGGGGTGGTAATAGCGCTGACCCAAGTGGTTAAGCCGTCCGCTATTATCAAAGCCTTGGAGGCCAACGTCTCTGCACGGTTTTTAACAATGAACATCCAGGCTTTCGACTTGGGCCAGGAACTGGGCAGAGGCGGTTAGGTAGACTCCGCCACCGGACAGTCCAACGCTTCGCCAAGCGACTCTTCTGGCATTATGCGCTAGGAAAATGAATTAAATCAATATGATATACCGGAAGCACAAAAAATTTGACAATTGCATGTGACATGATGTATGTAATGTGCAACCAAAATTGGCGGGGCTGGCCTGCAACGCTGGACCCTAACCAATTGTGCTTCACGTCCTAATTAGGCATATACCCAAATAATGTTTATTAACGGCACCAACGGTACGAAGGTAGCAGGTATGGATCAGTTAAGCGGAGAGAGAATTAGGCAGCCGAAAACCCTTCAGAAAATCGCTTACGACAAAATAAAGTATCTGTTGACTAGCGGGAAAATGCAAAACGATGAAGTTTACTCTGCCAACAAGCTAGCCCAGACATTGGGAGTTTCGAGGACTCCAATCCGGGAGGCTCTGTTGCAGCTTACAGGAGAGGGACTGTTGCGGTCCTTAGGAAGGCGTGGATTCCAAGTAAACAAATTTACTAAGAAGCAAATTAGAGATTTGTTTGAAGTTAGAAGACTTATAGAGCCATTTGTAATTGAACAAATGTGCGGGATATTAAACGATGATGATATCGCTCCATTGATAGCAGCGATGGACGCAGCCTGTAAAGGCAAAAAAAAGGATTTCGACAAATTCATAGAGGCTGATAAACAGTTTCATATGATGCTAATAGATCGGCACGGTAATGAGATATTCATGAACGTCATGGAGAACATAAGAGATTTAATATCCGTACTTGGGTTGCAGGCGATATCAAAACCTGGTCGTGTTAAAGAGGTCATCGCCGAACATAATAAAATCGTTGAAGGGCTACTTAAAAATGAACCAGAAATGGCAGTAAAGGGCATGTTGGATCATTTGCACAGTACAGAAGAAACCCTAATTGGCATAATGGATAAAAATTAGGCGAGATGCGACAAATAAATATTTTTAAGGGAGAGTGCAAGTGAAAATATCGTGTATCCAGCTTGCGATAGCTAATCATTCTAAGCAAAGAAATGTAGCTCATGCTTTAGATATGATTGATAGAGTTCCGGAGAGTGATTTGGTTTTGCTTCCTGAACTGTGGCCATCTGGTTTTTTTTCGTTTGATAAGTATTTATCAGAAAGTGAATCCCTTGAGGGAGACCTAGTCACCACTTTCCGAGAAAAAGCGGTTCAACGTAAATGTTATCTCCTCATGGGAAGTTTTGTGGAGAAGAAGGATGAAAAAATATTTAACACCACAGTACTAATAGATCCTTCCGGTGAAATTGCCTGTACCTATAGAAAAATTCATCTTTTTGGATATCAATCGCAGGAAAGCCAGCTTCTTACGCCTGGAAAAGATGTGACAGTAATAAAGACCCCTTGGGGACGCATGGGCTTTTCCACCTGTTACGACCTGCGCTTTCCAGAACTGTACCGTCGCATGCTGGACCAAGGGGCTCAGATATTCCTCATTCCCTCAGCCTGGCCCAAGATCCGCCTAGATGCTTGGGTTTTATTCAACCAAGTGCGAGCCCTGGAAAACTTGGCATATCTTATTTCCTGCAACTGCGCGGGAAACAACCAAGGCACCGCTCTGGCGGGCAACAGCATGATGGTGAGCCCGTTGGGAAAGGTGCTGGCCCGGGCAGGGGAAGGTGAGCAAATCATCTCCCTGGACATAGACACCAAGGCTGTGGATCAAGTCCGGTCCGAATTCCCCGCCGTTTCGGATCGCGTATTTAAATAGTTAATCACTCTTGAGTTATATTCAAGGAGTTGCAACGCCATGATCAAAGAACATATTGAATTCACCACGCTGGATCTATCCACTGGGTGGGAGAGGCCAGCGGGTTATCCTGAAGGCATAGACCAGAAAATAATTTCTGGTAGCTTGGACGAAGACAACAAAAAAGGCTCCAGAACCCGCATTTTACGCTTCGCTCCAGGCGCTTTTACGACAGATCCTTTTGAACATGACTATTGGGAAGAAGTGTACTTGTTTTTTGGAGATTTGAAAGTTGAAGGGGTAATTTACTCGTCGTACACCTATGCATGCCGCCCTCCCTTTACGCCACATGGTCCTTTCTCAAGCGAAAAAGGATGCATGCTCCTGGAAACACATTTTTATACAACACTTGAGTAGCCTGATTCTTAGTATCATTTTTTCATGAATAGAAGCCATTCTGTCGGCATATTGCTGAGTTAAAATTGTCAACACATTAATAGGGGAGAAATTATGGCAAGCAATCATACTTCACTAAGAAACCCAGGTCTACATTGGTCATTGGTTATCGCAGCATGGGTGGCGTTTTCATTCTTGTTTATCAATTCACCAGCAAAATGGCTTCTTGGGATTCCGGTGGCGACTTGGCTGTTTTCCATTGGGGGGCTCATTAGTATTGGCGTCTGCCTTTACTCAATTGTCGCCATGCAGAAGTGGGAGGAGCAGGGTTAAATTTAACATGATCTCCTAAAGATATGGAGCGTGAATTGTGGATATTAAAGTAACTGAACTTGTCATTACCGTTCTTTACTTCCTGTTTTGCATCTGGATTGGAGTCTATTTTTCCAAAAAAGCTGGGACTGGCTCCAAGGAATTTTGGGGTGCAGGGCAAAACATACCTTTTTGGGTAAACGGCTTCGCAACCTTTTCCTCAAACGTCAGCGCAGCAAGCTTTCTTGGATTCTTGGGCCTTTCATACAAGATGGGATGGTCATTCACAACCATTGGCATCGGATCAGCCTTGGCTTTTGGGTACGCATGGTCCACCTTGTTGAATAGCGGCCCCTTGAGAAGATACAGTGAACTTCGCGGAAAGTTCACCCTGGCCAGCTTCTTTTCGGAGCGCTACGGTCACGGAACCGGCCTGGCCACCAGCATCTTCATTATCATTCTGTTCCCTCTGTATATCGTGCCCCAGTTGATCGGCGGCGGCCTGGCCGGCTCCTACATATTGGGCATCGACTTCAAATACGCAGTGATGCTCATCGCAAGTGTTTACATTATCTACGTCGTCTTGGCTGGCATGAAATCGGTGACTTGGGCTGATTTTTTACAAGGCGTTATCATGCTGATTTTCATGGTTGGCCTGTCTTTGACCGCCTTCTACGTGTTCGGTGGGTGGGACGGCCTCATGCCCAAGGCTTTAGCCATCAAGCCGCACTTCTTGGACATCAACCCCAAACTCTCCACCGCAACATACGTGGGCATGTTTTTTGCCGTGGCTCTTTTCGCTTTTTCTTCACCTCACATCATTATGCGGCATTTCACCGCAAAGAACGTGGCCCATGTTCGCGGAGGCGTTGCCCTCACTTCATTTCTCTGTTGGGTCTTCCATCTCATTGGGTACATCGGTGTTGCCGCTGCGTGCATCCTGATCGTGCCTGACCTGGTAAAGGTGGACCGCACCTATATCGTGGTCATGAACAAGTTGTGGCCGCCTTTGCTCCGCGGCTGCGCGGTGGCAGGCATCCTCGCGGCAATCATGTCCACCACAGGGGGCATGTTGCTAGCCACCGGAGTGGAGTTCTCCGACAACATCGTGCGCAAATTCATTAAGAAAGACATGACCGACAACCAGGTCATCATTCTTTCCAAGGTCGTCATGGCCCTGGTCGGCGTCATCACCACCATCATGGCCCTTGGCGAGACCCGGAGCATCGGCTTCCTGGTGGCGCTGCTGGTGGGGGGCACCGCCTCGGCTTTTTCCATGCCGATCCTGTTCGGCCTTTGGTGGAAGCGCGCCAACCGGTGGGGCGGCCTACTGTCTTGCGTTGGCGGGCTGGGGGTCTATGTCGTGGTGCATTTCACCAAGATAATGCCCTTCCTGGGAGAAGTTCTGATATCCATACCCGCTTCCATACTTTTCATGGTCGTGGGTTCGCTTTTGACCGCACCGCCTCCCAAGGAGATTCAGGAGTTTGTCGAAGACCTGCATCGCCACAACTACATGCCGGCGACTGAGGCGAAAAAGGTGTGAGCTTGTTTTGGACAGCCGTTTACCAATGGCGGTGAACGGCTGTCCAAATTTTATGACAATGTGCATATATGCTGTAGGAGACGATAAAAATGGAAAACAAAGTGTTGGACTGGACTTATCACAAGATGAATTCCCAGGGACATTTCAAGCTTGAAATCCCCGAAAAGCTCAATATGGCCCGCTTAATGGTGGATTACTGGGTTGAGCACGGGCGTGGGGACGACATCGCCATATATTATAAAGACGATAAGATAACTTATCTTGATCTTAAAGGATTAACCGATAGCTTCGCCAAGGCCCTCCACGGCCTGGGGATGCGCAAGGGTGACCGGTTTCTGATTCGCACACCCAATTGCCCCGAATACATGGTTGCATTTATGGGTGGGCAAAAAATCGGGGCGGTGCCCATCCCCACCAACACCATGCTGCGGGAGTACGAGCTTAAGCACATCATCAACAATAGTGAATCGGTGGCGGTTATCGTTACGCCTGACTACGTCCAGGCCATCGAAAACATCCGCATCGATTGCCCTACTTTGAAGCACATCATCACCGTGGGTGGCTCGCCGGAAGACCCTCTGTCCTATGCCAGGCTCATCGAGGAAAATCCGGGCGAGCCTCCCTACGTGGAGACCCTAAAGGACGACCAAGCGTACTTCCTCTACACCTCGGGCACCACCGGACCGCCCAAGGGGGTGGTTCACGGACATCGCTTCATCATTGGCGCCGGCGATCCCATAGGCAAGTTCACCATGGGGCTGGAGCGCGGCGACATCACCGGCGGGCCCACGGCTCTCACCTGGATGTACGCCCTGGGACATAATTTTCTCTTCACCTTCCGCTGGGGCGTTTCCACCGCGATATTCGCAGATGACCGCTTTGATCCCGAGCGCGCCTTCCAATTCATTCAGGACAACAAAATCACGGTCTTCGCGGGAACTCCTACCATTTATCGCATGATGCTGGCCCTTCCCGACGCGGAAAAGCGTTACGACCTCAGTTCTTTGAAATACTGCCTCAGCTCCGGGGAACCCCTGCTGGCCGAAACCTGGCGGGAATGGGTGCGCCGCGTCGGTGTGAAGATAATCGACAGCATGGGCCAGACCGAGGCGCATGAGTTTTGCACCACCCAGACCAACCTCGAGGTGCGCATCGGCTCCATGGGCAAGCCCCTGCCCGGCATCGAGGTGGGTATCGTGGATAATGACGGCAATTTGCTGCCGCCAGGTGAAATGGGACACCTGGCCATCAAGGCCGACCACCCGGGGCTTTTCCTGGAATACTTCAAGATGTCCGACAAGATGGAGGAAGTTTTTCTGGGCAACGGCTGGTACGACACCAAGGATCTGGCCACCATGGATGAAGATGGATACTTCCGGTACGGATCCCGCTCCGACGACATTATGACTTGCCGTGGATACCGAATCTCTCCCGCAGAGGTGGAGACCGCCCTTCAGGAGCACGCGGCTGTACTGGAGTCAGGTGTGGCCGGTTCGCCGGACGACGATATGGGAGTAAAGGTAAAGGCTTGGGTGGTGTTGCACAAAGGTTATGAGCCCTCTCCCGAACTGGCCGAAGAGCTTAAACTGCACGTCAAGAATTTGATCGCGCCATACAAATACCCCAGGGAGATCGAATTCATCGTCGAGCTTCCCAAAACATCTTCAGGCAAGATTCTCAGGAGAGAACTGCGCCGCTGGGAAAAGGAAAAAGCTTAAGTTTGATCACACGATAGTTAATCCACCAATACAAACTTGTAGCTGTGGTTGGTAATTATGCATGCAGTTTTTACGATTGAGAACAACAGCGGTGTTTCTCGCCACGAGCGAGATTTTAAAGGGGCCCTAATCTGCGGTTACACAGGACGAGATCAAGTGGCGGTTCGCCAGCACATTGAGGAACTGGCCAAGGAAGGAATCGAGCCGCCCCCCATGGTGCCAATGTATTTCAGCAAACCGGCTTGGGGGCTTTCATTGGAAAGGGAGATTCAAGTCCAGGGCCCCAAGACCTCGGGCGAAATTGAGTTTGTCCTGCTCGTTGACCAAGATGAAATATACGTCGGCGCCGGAAGCGATCATACCGATAGGGATCTGGAAAAACTGGACATAGCCAAATCAAAGCTGGTGTGTCCGTCGGTTATAGGCAAAAAGTTTTGGAGCTACCGGGAGATAAAGGACCACTGGGATCAAATAGAGTTGAGAAGTTGGGCGCTGGGAGACGGACAAAAGGTGCTGTACCAAGAGTCAACCATGGCCACTTTTCTCAGCCCGGAGGCGTTGCTGGAAAAAGTAAGGGCTCAAGGCAAGTTGGATCTCGTTGACGTGCCGATTTTTTGCGGGACCTCTCCACTGCTGACCAATGGGTTCGTTTACGCCGATCGTTTCGAGGCCGAGATTTTCGACCCTGTGACCGAGCGTCGCATCACCTTGGGATACAACGTAAATGTGATTGACTGGTTCAAAGTTTAACCAGCCGATCAACACATCCAACAAGGAGAATTTTCATGCCTGATCCTGAAGCAAGGAGATGGGTGGGCAAGAGATACAAAAGGAAAGAGGATCTGCGGCTGCTCATCGGGGAGGGGAAGTTCGTAGACGACATCCAACTGCCCAAAATGAAGCACGCGGCCATCATCAGGAGCCCCTACCCCCATGCCTTGATCAAGAATATCGACACCACCCAGGCGGAAAAACTTCCCGGGGTCCGCGGCATCCTGACCGGACAGGACGTCAAGGAGATGTCCAAGCCGTTCCCATGCGGCGTGCCCATCCCCCCCAAGTATTACAGCTGCGCCGTGGACAAGGTCCGCTACGTGGGCGAGCCGGTGGCGGTGGTGGTGGCTGACAGCCGCTACATCGCCGAAGACGCCCTTGATCTGATACAGGTGGATTACGAGCCGCTGCCGGTGGTCATGGACATAGAGGAGGCGGCCGAACCCGACGCGCCGGTGCTGCACGATAATATCGGGAGCAACATCTACTCCCACCGGCTCATGCAGTACGGTGAGCCCGCCAAGGCTTTCGAAGAGGCCGACCTGCTGGTCAAGGGGAAGTTCCTGTTCCCCAAGTACGGCTCCACCCCGATTGAAACCTACGCCGTGGTGGCCTCTTATAATCCGGTCAACCAAGAGTTCGTTATCTACAACAACTACCAGGGCCCCTTTGTCAACCATTCGCTGGTGGCCCTGGCCCTGGGCATACCGGAAAACAAGATGCGCTGGATCGTCCCCACCGACATCGGTGGCGGCTTCGGCACCAAGACCGGAGTGTTCCCCTACATCGCTCTTATAGCCCTGGCCTCCAAGAAGACGGGTATGACCGTCAAGTGGATTGAGGACCGGCGGGAGCACCTGCTGGCCAGCGCCACGGGGACCGACCGGGTGACCTACATGGAGGCGGCGGTAAAGAGGGACGGGACCATCCTGGCCCTCAAAGACAAGGCCATGGACAACACCGGCGGCTACATCCGGGCCCCGGAGCCCGGCTGCGCCTACCGCAGCACCGGCAACCACACCGGCGCCTACCAGATTCGCCACCTTGACCGGGAGGTGATGGTGGTGGGCACCAACAAGTGCCTCACCTCGCCCAACCGGGGCTACACCTGCCAGGAGCTTTACTTCTCGGTGGAGCGCCTGGTGGACATGGTGGCCGCCCAATTGGGCATGGACCCGGCCGAAATTCGCTTCAAGAACTTCATCCAGCCGGACCAGTTCCCTTACACCACTGCCACCGGCGGTATCTATGACGCCGGCAATTACCAGAAGGCCTTCCAAAAAGCCCTGGACATTGTCGACTACCCCAAGTGGCGCCAGGAGCAGGAAAAGGCTCGGCAACAGGGCCGCTATATCGGTATAGGCATCGCCACCATCGTCGACCCCTCGGTGACCAACATTGCCTACGTGACCACCGCCCTGACTCCGGAGCAGAGGGCAAAGGGCCATCCCAAGTCCGGCTCTGGCGAGTCCATGACGATAAAAATGGACCCTCTCGGCCAGGTGCATGTCATCGCCTGCACCAACCCCCAGGGCCAGGGTCACGAGACCGTGATCTCCCAGATCGTGGCCGACGAGTTGGGCATCGACCCCGATGGCATCACGGTGAGCAACGTGGTGGACACTCACGACCGCGTCTACACCATAACCACCGGCAGTTATTCCAGCCGCTTTGCTTCGGTGGGCACCAACGCCCTGGTCAACGCGACCCGCAAGCTGAAGGACAAGCTGTTTAAAATCGCCGCTCACCTGCTGGAGGTGAGCCCCGATGAGTTGGTGCTGGAAAACCAGAAGTTCCACGTCAAGGACCAGCCGGAGAAATCCATCGCGGTAAGGCACGTGGCCGGCACCGCCCATTGGCATCAAACCGCGCTGCCCGAGGGCATGGACGTAGGCCTGTTCGCCAGCAGCCTGATAACCATGCCCACCTCTAAGCCGCCGGACGAATTGGACCGGGTGGACTCGTCCAACACATATGGTTTCTGTTGCGAGGTCATCGTGGTGGAAATCGACCCGGAAACCTGCGAGATCAAGTTCCACAAATGGGCCAGCATGCACGATTCCGGCACGGTTCTCAACCCCATGATTTTGGAGGGCCAGGTGATGGGCAGCATCACCCATGGCCTGGGCGGCGCCTTATACGAGGAGTTCGCCTACGACGAAAATGGTCAATGCCTGACCGCTTCTTTCCAGGATTACCTCTGCCCGACCTCCATGGAGGTTCCGGACATCGACATCGGGCACGTGGAGACCCCGTCGCCGTTCACGGCCTTGGGATCAAAGGGAGCCGGCGAGGCGTCGTGCGAATCCGTGCCAGTGGCCGTGGCCAACGCCATAGCCGACGCACTGGCTCCTCTGGGGGTGGTTATCAATGAACTGCCACTGACGCCGAGCAAGATTTGGCATCTGATCAAGGAAGCCAAGGCCAAACAGGCCTGATGGGTTTCCATGAGGGAAAAATTTCATGCAACTAAAAGGAAAATACGAGTTCAACGGAACGCAACAGCAGGTCTGGGACTTGTTCACCAACCCCGAAAGCCTGGCCCAGGCCATGCCGGGTTGCCAAGAGCTTCGTGAAACCGGGCCGGGCAAATACGACGCCCTGATGAAGATAGGGATCGCAGCCGTGAAAGGGACCTATACGGGAAAGTTCGAAATAGCCGACCCTGATCCGCCCAACCGGTATCAACTGATCGGCGAGGGCAGCGGCAGCCCGGGCTTTGTAAAGGGGACCACGGATATCCAACTGACCGGTTCCAACGATAAGACCATAGTCACTTACCAAGGCGAGGTGCAGGTCGGAGGCCTTATCGCCGGAGTGGGCCAGCGGATGATCAGCGGGATAGCCAAGATGATGCTGAACCAGTTTTTCAAAAAAATGAAAAAGGAGCTCAAGGCTTCGGGTTCAGCGGGGAGTTAAACCATGAAACCAGCTGCATTCGATTATATCGCGCCCAAGACCGTGGAAGAAGTCATCAGTTTGCTTACCACCCACGAGGACGAGGCCAAAATCCTGGCGGGCGGTCAGAGCCTCATGCCCATCATGAACTTCCGCCTGGGCCGGCCCGGCCTGCTGATCGACATCAACGGTCTCGATGAGTTGGACTACATCAAACAACAGGACGATCACCTGCTCATCGGTGGGCTCACCCGCGAAAGGACCGTGGAGCGCTCGCCCTTGGTCCGGGATCTATGCCCCCTGTTGAGCCAGGCGATCTCCTTCGTGGGCCACACCGCCATCCGCAACCGCGGCACCGTGGGGGGCAGCCTGGTGCACGCCGATCCCTCCGGCGAAATCCCCACCGCCTTTTGCGCCCTGGACGGCCGGGTCAAGGCCGTGGGCCCGGACGGTGAACGCTGGATCGATCCCGGGGAGTTCTTTCTGACCTTTTTGACCACCTCCCTGGAGCCCACCGAACTGCTGGTGGAAGTGAAGGTTCCCGTCCTGCCCCAAGGCACGGGCTGGTCCTTCATGGAACTCAGCCGCCGGGTGGGCGACTTCGCGATCATCGGGGTGGCCACGCTGCTGTTTATGAACGGCGACGGCACCTGCCGGGAGGCGCGCATCGCCCTGGGAGGCGTGGCCCCCACCCCGTTTCGGGCCGAGGAGGCCGAAGAGGTGTTGGCTGGCCAGGCGATCGGCGAGGAGTTGATCTCAAGGGCCGGCGAGTTGGCCGGGGAGGCCGCCGATGCCGAGGACGACTATCACGCTTCCGCCGAATACAGGCAAGAGATGGCCAAGATCATGGTGAGCAGGAGCCTGCGCCAGGCTCTGGCCAGAACCGGGAAAGGAAACTGAAAATGGCCCAGCGTCAGCGTATAAACCTCAAGGTCAACGGCGTCGAATACGAAGGCGAAGTGGAGCCGCGCAAACTTCTGGTGGATTTCCTGCGGGAGGACCTGGAGCTGCTGGGGACCCATGTGGGAT
The DNA here is from genome assembly GCA_018819925.1 of Pseudomonadota bacterium. GTDB lineage: Bacteria > Desulfobacterota > Desulfarculia > Desulfarculales > Desulfarculaceae > Desulfoferula. Next base: position 15,186 of record JAHJPG010000090.1, on the reverse strand, counting down.
GCGAGCACGGCGTCTGCGGAGCCTGCACCATCCTGTTAAACGGCAAGGCGGTGCGCTCCTGCCTCATGCTGGCCGTTCAGGCCGACGGGGCGGAGTTGACGACTATCGAAGGTTTGGCCCAAGGAGCCCAACTGCATCCCATCCAGGAGGCCTTTCATGAGCACCACGGGTTGCAGTGCGGTTTTTGCACGCCGGGCATGCTGCTGACCTCCCACGAGTTCTTGCAGGAAAACCCCAGCCCTACCCGGGAGGAGGCCAAGAAGGCCATCTCCGGAGTCCTGTGCCGCTGCACCGGCTATAAGCAAGTGATTGATTCGGTGATGGCCGCCGCGGAAACGATGAAAAACGAGTGAAGATCGCACGCGGCTTTGAGCAGGCCGTTATGCCGTCCGCACCGTTGTTTGCGCCAAAAGTGAAGGGAATATTTTGACCATGACAAGGCTTCAACATGAAAGCATAGGCGAGATCAAGGCCCTGCTCGCCGCGGTTAGGCAAAAGGGCAGGACCCGGCTGAGCGAGAGCGAAGCCAAGCAGGTGTTGGCAAAGGCCGGCCTGGAGGCGCCCCGCGAGATTTTGGCCCAAAGCCGGGAAGCGGCGATCGCCGCGGCTGCGGAATTCGGCATGCCGGTGGTGCTCAAAGTGGCCTCAGCCGACATCCTCCATAAGTCCGACTCCGGTTGCGTCAAGGTGGGGCTGGCCGACGGCCAGGCGGTGGGGCTGGCCTTTGAGCAGATCATGGACGCGGCGGCGGCCAGCCACCCCCAGGCCGTGGTGGACGGGGTGCTGGTTCAGGAAATGGTTAGCGGCGGTGTGGAAACCATCGTGGGTGTGGCCAACCGTCCCCCCTTCGGGCCGGTGGTGGCCTTCGGCCTGGGCGGCGTTTTCGTGGAGGTGCTGGGGGACATCACCTTCCGTTTGGCCCCCATCGACCAGTCGGAGGCCCTGGGCATGACCCGGGAGATAAAAGGTTCGGCCATGCTGGACGGCTACCGCGGCCAACCGGCGGCGGACCGGGAGGCCCTGGCGGGGGTCATCGCCCTGCTCTCGGAGCTGGCCGTGGCCTGCCATGACCAGATCGAGGAGCTGGACATAAATCCGCTGGTGGTTAAGGGCGGCCAACTGGTGGCTTTGGATGCGCTCATAACCCTGCGCGCCGAACAGGAAGCAGTGGCTGGCCAGCAGGTCCGCTCCGCCCCGGTCAACGACATGACCGCCGTGCTTGAGCCCCGCTCCATCGCCGTGATCGGCGCTTCCACTGATCCCACCAAAACCGGCCATGTGTTGTTCAAGAACATCATCGTCAACGGTTTTGACGGCGAGGTCTACCCCATCAACCCCAACGCCGACGAGATACTGGGCCGTAAAGCCTACCCCAACATATTGGCGGTTCCCGGAGACATCGACCTGGTGTTCTTCCTTCTGCCGGGCAAATTCGTGCCCACCCTTTTCAAGGATTGCGAGCAAAAGGGAGTCAAGGCGGCCTGCATCATCTCGGCGGGATTTGCCGAAGCCGGCGAGGAAGGCGCCAAGCAGCAGGCCATCTTGTCCGAGTTGATCAAGGAGTCGGGCACCCGCTGCCTGGGCCCCAACTCCATCGGCTTCATCAACATGGACCAAAACCTGGTGGCCAGCTTCATCCTGTTCGAAAACTGGGAAGACGGCTCCATCGCCCTGGGCGGCCAATCGGGCATTTTCGCCGGCGCGGTGGCCGACGAGGTCATGAAACGCACCGTGCAGCGCATCGGCATCGGCAAAAGCGTAATTTTCGGCAACAAGATAGACCTGGACGAAACCGATTTCGTGCAGTGGGCCATGAACGACGACAACACCAAGATCGTGGCCATGCACCTGGAGGGTATGCAGGATCCGCGGGCGTTTTTGTCGGTAGCCAACCAAGCCAAGCGGGACATGCCCATCATCGTGCTCAAGCCGGGCCGCACCAGCGCCGGGGCCAAGGCCTCCGCTTCCCACACCGGCTCCCTGGCCCTGGACGACACCCTGGTTGACCACGCTCTGCGCCAGTACGGCCTGATCCGGGCCTATGACCTGGAAGAGTTCGTGGAGTACATGAAGGTTTTCCAGTATCAGCCCCTGCCCCAGGGAAACCGGGTGGGCATCGTGACCTTCAGCGGAGCCAATGGCGTCATGTCCTCCGACGAGTTGTTCGAGCGCGGTTTCGAGGTGGTGGCCCAGTTCGCGCCCGAAACCAACCAGCGATTGGAGAAATTCTTGCCCGAGTGGCAGCCGCCGGCCAACCCCCTTGACCTGTGGGCGGCCATGGGCGCGGGCAACCGTTTGGCTCACGAAGAGGGCCTGCTTGCGGTGATCAACGATCCTGGGGTGGACGCAGTTCTGGTGATCCTGTTGGCCTTGGCCAATGCGGAATTCGATGGCATTGAGGAGGTCTTTGCCTCGGCCATGGAGCAGCAGCCTGAAAAACCGATCTATGTAGTGTCCCTTGGAGGGGCCGTGAAACAGCGCTGGCTCAGGGAAATGGACGGCCTGAAGGTGCCGGTGTTCGATAACACCCTCATTGCAGTCAAGTCCCTGGAGGCGGCCCGGCGCTATGCCCTGACAAGAGACGATATGCAGCCCGATCCGGTTATAGAATGAGTCAACGCCCGCCCACAGGATGGAGCACCGGCGAATCAGGACCATGGAACCCAAAGTTAGTCACGGTTCCATGGCGCCGGATGCTCCGCCCTGCGAGGGGGCCATCAGGCTATAATTAATAGGCGGTTATCTTGCAGCAGTGGGTCATGCCTTGAGCTACGAGGCATGGGGGGATTTCAATGACAACACCCGGACGGAGCTTGAAGCAGATGGGAAGCAGCAAAGCATCTGAACAAAAAGACCGCGATTACGCCGCCGGCCGCTTGCGCGGCTATTGCCTGGTTTGCAACCGATATTATTTTTACCGAAACCACATGAACACGGCCAGCGTGCAGATCAAGCAACATCATTCGGGCGTTTGCCAAAGCTGTGGTTACGACTGCGCCCGCATCGCGACAAGGGTGAAAAAGACAACCCCGTAGAGAAAAGAGCCAGGCATGGTTGTTGACTTTCACGTCCACACCTCAGTCTATGAGCAACCGACCCAGAGTCTGGAAGGTTTGGTCCAAAAGGCGTGGGGTGAACGCAAAGAGTGGATGGAAAAAACATACACCGATCCCTTGGCCTTTTTGGAGCTCATGGACCAAAGCGGCATTGACTATGCCGTCATATTGGCGGAGTTGGCTCCGATCACCACGGGGATCGCCAGCAATGAATACGTGGCCCGGTTCTGCGCCGCCAGCGAGAGGCTGATCCCCTTTGCCAGCGTCAATCCTCTCACTATGGTCAATCCGGCCGGGCAATTCGAGAATCTGGTCAGAAGCCACGGATTCAAGGGGCTGAAACTTTACCCCACCTATCAACAGTATTATCCCAATGACGCCAGGCTCTACCCGATTTACGCCAAGGCCCAGGAGCTGGGAGTGCCTGTATCCCTGCACACCGGCTCGTCGGTGCTGGCCGGGTCCAGGTTGAAGTACGGGGACCCTATTCTCCTGGATGACGTAGCGGTGGATTTTCCCGAGCTGACTTTGCTGATGTGCCATTGCGGACGGCCCTTTTGGTATGACAAGGCATTTGGTCTGGCCCGCTTCCACCCGAACCTTTACATGGAGGTTTCGGGGCTGCCCCCGCACAAGCTGCTGGAGTTTTTTCCCGAATTGGAGCGGCTGGCGGACAAGGTGGTTTACGGCTCGGACTGGCCTACGGTGCCCACCATAAAAGAAAATATCCACGCGGTTAGGGACCTGAAAATTGCTGAACCCAGCAAAAGAAAAATCCTTGGAGAAAACGCCGCCAAGCTGTTGGGCCTTGAGCCCTAGACAGGCCGGATAAAGTCAACTGGGCCGCTATGACTGCTGGTTGAGGGCAACAGCGCCGCCGCAAGCGGCCATTATCAGATGACAGCGGCATGCGAGGGTATAGCCGCGATATTTTAGGCCCTCCAGCCTGACGGCATGATCAACCTCAACTATTGTCGGATGATGTAAAGGCGGAACTAAGCGCAATCGTAGCCAAAATTCTCAATGAAGAAGAGTTTAAAAATTACCTGTTGAAGCGGGCCGCCACTTTGGCTCGGTCATGATGAAAGTCTTGAAGCATGCAGAAAAGATTAGTGTCTATCGAACAATGCGTAGGCAGCGCTCTTTCCCACGACCTGACCCGGATTATTCCGGGGCAGGTGAAGGAGACCGCCTTTAAAAAGGGGCATGTGGTAAGGGAAAACGACTTGCCCCTGCTAAAGGACATGGGGCGGCGCAACCTGTATGTGTTGACTCTGGGAGCCGACGACTTGCATGAGAATGTCGCCGCCGCCCAGCTGGCCCGCATGATGAGCGGCCAAGGCTTGGTCATCGGCGAGGCCGCCGAAGGCAAGGTGAATCTCACCGCCGGCCGCAATGGCTTGTTAAAGGTGAACGCCAAAGCCCTGGCCAGCCTCAATGCGGTCAATGATTTGGCCGTTTCCACCCTGCATACCAACACCCCCTGCCAAAAAGGCGAATTGGTGGCGGCGGCCAAGATCGTGCCGCTGGTGGTTTCGCGGGGCGCCCTGGAGCGGGCTAAGAATATCTGCGCCCGGATGGGGCTCATACTGGAGGTCAAGCCCTTCCTGCCCTTGCAGGTGGGGGCGGTTATCACCGGAAGCGAGATCGTTAGCGGCCGCGTAAGGGACGGCTTTGACCTGGCGGTGCGGCCGCGCCTGGCGGCTTACGGCGCGAGCTTGCTGGATAAGGTGCAGGTGGGCGACGACCCGGCCCGCATTGCCGAGGCCATCGCGGCATTCGCCGGCCGGGGCGCGGACATGGTGTTGGTCACCGGCGGCCTTTCGGTGGACCCCGACGACCGCACCCGCCTCGGGGTACGCAAGGTGGGCGCCAGGCAGGTGTTTTACGGGACACCGGTGCTGCCCGGAGCCATGTTTCTGTATGCCCTGCTGGGATCGGTGCCGGTGCTGGGGCTGCCTGCCTGCGTTTTCTACAACCACCGCACGGTGTTTGACCTGCTGCTGCCCAGGTTCATGGCAGGCGAGAGACCCACGCGGGCGCAGATATGGGCCCTGGGCCACGGCGGACTTTGCCGGCTATGCGACGAATGCGACTTTCCCCGTTGCTCCTTTGGCAAGGGGGGGCCTAGGCAGAGGCAGGCCGCGCGATCGAAACCATAAATTTTATCCTGATCGGCAGCTTGGGGCCCGTTTAAGGGCATGCTACACGTTCGCCGCGCCTTGAAACCGGCAGCACCAATCACAGTAACCCTCCCTGAAAATAGGGTCGGCGGCGGGTGGAGACTTCTGGCAGACCACGGTCTGCAAGAAGGACTCTGTGCTATGCTCAGGACCAGATTTAACGAAAGTCAGGGTGTCTAGATTTTGAAGGAGATTGAGGCTGGTAGGGCCGCCAAGGAGGTTTTGGCGGCAAGAACCAGCGCGGCCCGATTTCTAAAAAAGGGATCAAGCATCTGCAGATCATGCTGGTGGAAGCTTCCAAGCGCGCTCCGCGATGGAACCGGCAATTGGCAGAGGTCCATGAGCGCGAGTTGGCGCGAGACAACAAGAATAGGGCCACCTTTTGACTTCACTTATCGTGGCTGTCGGATTTCTGGGGACCACCTCTGGCGCGGCTGAGGTGCGGATTCAGGGCAGATCGTCCCAAGGGGGTGTTATGCCGAGAGGACGGTGGCGAGCAATGAGCGAATGAAGCCCGGCGAACGGTTGACCGAATAATGCGCCGAATGGGATACTAGGTGCTAAATATAGTAACTGTTGGTTACTGCCTTGCTTTCAGGATTAAGCCGCCCCTTGGCATGGGCTGAGTCGCTTCCGGCTGCCGATAATCGGGCCGGAAAAGTGAGTGGAAAGCGGCGGCAGGCCAAAAAGAGCAAAAACGCGGCGGTTTCGGCCTAATTGGAGGAAAAATGAACCACCGTACGCCCTTGTTTGCCGGGCTGATAATGCTGATCTTCATCGCCTGGGCGCCGGCCCTGGCCCTGGGGGCGGATGGTTGGGCTGGCAAGCCCTCTCCCCAACAAGCGCTGACCAAGCTCAAACAGGGCAATGAGCGTTTTTACACGGGCAACCCCGTGAATCCCCGCCAGGACGCTCAGCGCCTGGCCCAAGCGGCCAAGGAGAATCAGGGCGGCCACGCCTACGCCACCATTATTTCCTGCTCCGACTCCCGCGTCCCCGTGGAGATGATTTTCGATGCCGGCATAATGGATTTGTTCGTGGTCCGGGTGGCGGGCAACGTGATGAAAACCGACGAAATAGGGTCCATCGAATATGGAACCGCCCATGTGTACACCCCCATTCTGGTAGTCATGGGGCACATTCAGTGCGGGGCGGTGATCGCGGTGACCAAAATGGTCCAAGGCGCCCACTTGGATCTGGAGCGGAACATCCCCCCCCTGGTGGCTCCCATCATCCCGGCGGTGAAAAAGGCCATGCACGACCATCCCCGGGCGAAAGGGTTGGCCGTGGTCCCCTATGCCACCGAGGAAAACGTCTGGATGGGAATAGAAACCCTGTTCAGGGAAAGCCCATCCACCGTGAAACTGGTGAAGCAGGGCAAGGTCAAAGTGGTCGGAGCCATGTACGACCTGTCGGACGGCAAGGTGACTTGGCTGTCAGAGGCCAAGGTGGCTGCCATCCTGGCCAGGGTGGCGCCTTAGGGCGGGCTTCAATGGCCTGGATTCCCCATTGCGGCCATTGCTATCACCCGATGGAGATGACTCCCCGTTGATGCAGCGATTCCAGCAGGTGCGCCATGCAGGCCGAATAATCCAGGTTTTCGGTGTCGACGATTATTTCCGAATCCTCGGATATATCAAAGGGCGAGTCTATACCGGTCATGTTGGGAATCTCCCCCAGGCGGGCCCGCCGGTATAGTCCCTTGGGATCACGCGCTTCGCATGTTTCCAGCGAGCATTTGACAAAACATTCGCAATAATTATGGCCATTCAGGATGCCACGGACCATGCGGCGGTTGGCCTCCAGCGGGGTAATCAAAGACACGATGACCAGGGAGCCCGCATCGGCCATGAGCCGGGCGATCTCCGCCGCCCGGCGAATATTCTCCATGCGGTCGGCCTCGCTGAAGCCCAGGTCGCTGTTAAGGCGCTTGCGAACTTGGTCGCCGTCGAGGTAGGACACCCAATTTTTGTGCTCCTTGAGGATTTTCCTCAGGGAACCGGCCAGGGTGGATTTACCGCTCCCAGGCATGCCGAAAAACCAAATAACGCCTCCTTGGGCGGAAATGGTTTTGTTAAGGATGTCGGGACAGGCGCCAGGTGCCAATTCTTCCTTGATCATTTGTCCACCAAGTTCCGCGTTTAAAGGGCCTTGAACCTGGCCCTGGATCAATCTCGTCCGTGCGATTCGGTTATCGGATCAATTTCCCTGGCCGCGATCGTCTCATGACGGCAAGGCTTGGGGACGAGCCGAAGGCTTTTGCCCGCCGGCCATGGCCCTCTGCCGCAACTCAACGTGTACTTCATTGGCCCGGGCCAACACCTCTGGGGCGACCGTGGGATGGTCGTGCCGGGTGGAGCTTTTTATCTTGCTGAAGAAGGGCTCCAACTGCTCTTTGTCCAACCGCAGCAAGGGAGCCAACTCTTCCAGGCAGGCGGCCGGCTTCCGGCAAAAGAGGTCATAGTCAAAAAGCACGATCTCGGCGGTGTGCTGGTTGAGCACGTAATCGTAGACGCAACTCCAATACCTGACCCAATAGGAGAAGTCGGCCAACTCCTCGGGGCAGTGGGGCAGGGCGTCGTTGCCCACGCGGAAGGGCTTGAGGTTGGCCCCGAACTCGTGGTGGCCCAGCCAGTTCATGTATTTCAGGGAGAAGGGGTCGTCCTGATGCGTTTTCACAAAGCGCTGGTGCTGCGCCATCAGGGATTTAGCATGGTCCAGCGGGTTGCGGAAAGGCACCAGGATCACCGCCTCGGGAAAGGCCCTTTTTAGCGCGCTAATGCGCAGCAAGTTGTTGTTGTTCTTGGCCAGGTAGCGCAGCGGGGCATCCTTGGAATCCTTGGCGATGATGTTGGCCACGTAACGGCGGTAGTTGAGCAGCACCTCGCGGGGCACCTTGTGGGGGACCAGGCAGTTTTCCTTAACGTAGCTGCCCTGGTCAAAGGTCATCCAGAAGATTTCCTCGAAGGCCTCCGGGCTGTCGTAGTTGACCAGCAGGCGGTCCTTGTGGGCCCTCTCCTTGGCTTGGGCGTGGCGGCGCTGGCCCGAGGAAACCGATTTCCAAAAGTTGGGCGCGGTTATAAAGGGCATGTCCCGGTAGGTGAGGGTGGCGAAGCGGCCGCTGGCGTAGATCGCCTCCAACAGGATGGTGGTTCCGGCCCGGGCCAGGCCGGTGATGAACACCGGGGGGCCCGGGGGCGGGGGTAGCTTGCGGGCGGCGGACATGGAGCAATCCAGGTCGAAAGCCGCTTTGCGCAACAGCCGGCTATCCAAAGCCAGGTGGTGCAGCAGTTTGGAGCCCAGGTGTTCGTCGGCGCCCTGGGCCGGGGTCAGCTTGACCCGGGCGACGGCGTAGGCCGTGCCCAACAGGGCGGCGATGATCTGCACCGAGGGCTCCAACAGCATGGCCGCCGCCGAGGCGAAGCCGCCCAGGAACCACATGCCCACCAGGCAAAAGGCCAGGGCGAAGCCCGCAGCCATTATCAGCAGATACAAGACGTTGCGCAGGCTGGCCGCCAGGATGACCCCCGCGTAGTGAGGCAGAATCTTTTCTTTCCAGTGGTCCGAGGTCTTGGAGGATCTGACCACCCCCATGACTTTTTGGGTGGTTGTTTTCAGGTGGTTCAGGTTGTCCATCATGGGCAGGGCTCGGAACAACTCCACGAAAACCACCACCCCCGGCAGGCAGGCCAGGGCCTGGAGGGCCCAATCAGTCCAGGATGTCATCTTCCTGGTTTTCCTGCTTTTTTTTGCCTATGCCAAAGAGCCGTTTGATGGGGTACCAGAAGAAGGCGAGTATGGCCAACAGGATGGAGAAGATAACCCCCAAGATGGCGCCGATGGCCCCCAACCCCAAGCCGGGACCCACGTAGGCCTGGGCGGTGCCGGGGAACAACACCAACAGGGCGGCGATGGCTATCAAGGCTATTGGCATTTCGGCAACTCCCTAAAATAATCCAGGGGCAAGTTCTTGGCCTCGGAAATGCTTAAGGCGCGGTTTTGGTCGTCATATACGTTGAGGAATTCAAAGACCACCTTGCCCTTGCGGTCCACCTCGAAAACCCGCCCCTGCTGCGGCGAGGTTGTCAATATACCCCCGCCGGGCAGCATTTGGTGCTTGCCCTGGATGTGAGTGTAAAAATTATACTTTTTGCCGTCCAGCAGAACCTTGCTTTTATAGGTCTTGGGGTCGATTCCGATGATGCTCGAATGATCGCGGTGCATGTTGTTGTTAAAAATGGTGATGGTTCCATCTTGGCCCCAATCCGGGTCGTGCTGGCGCCTGACCAGTCCTTGGCGCCACCACTTGACCTTGAGCGTGTCCGGGTCCATGACAAAGACAAGGTCCACCGAGCGCAGGGAAACCAACAAATCGCCGGCCTTGAATTGAGGGTATTTGGAGGCCAGGGCCGCGGGCAAGGGATCTATGTCGTTGGGGTGCCACTGGCCACCGCCGTCTTCGACCCAAATTGACCGATTGTGCTCGTCCAATTGGCGGATTCCGAAAATATCTATTTCCGGGTTGGCGCTTATCACTTTTTCCAGCGTGATGGCCTTGAGAATCTTGCCGGTGGCGTCGTCGATTTGCACCAGGCAGTCGTTGCGGTTGGGGTCGTCCAAGGTGGGGCCCCAGACCCACAGGGTTCCGTCGTCGCCTAGGGTGATGGAGTGATGAAAACCGCCCTGCAAACGCCATGCGATATTGCCGCAATAGTCGTATTTGGTCAGGGATGTTCCGTTGTCGTAGGCGGCGTAGATGGAGCCGTCCCGGCCCACGTCGAAGCCATGGGGAAACACGTTGGCATCGTCGCGATGATCCCAGGGGACGTCCTCTTGGCTGGGCTTCCAGATGTGCTTCACCTTGCCCTGGGGGTCCAGGAGCACCGCGCCGTAGCGCTTGTCGTCAAAGTCGAAGGTGCCGAAGATCACCCGATAGGCCTTGGGCGCGTCCGGGGAGAGGAAATATTTGGGCGCTATGCGGCGCGAGCGGATGGGCAGCCCCTCCAGGCTTTTATAGACGCGGTCGCCCGGCGCCTTCAGGTCCACCGTCACCAGGTGCCGGGCGGGTACTATATCCAGGTCGTTAGCAAGTTTTTGCTCGAAGGTGGTGAAGCCTTCGCCCCGAAACCAGGCTTCAATTTGCTTGACGATAGGGTAGGGCCATGCGCGGGTGGAGTGGACGTACAGCCCCACACCAAAGCCGGCCAACAGCACCAGCCAGGCGGCGGCCATGCCCCGCCACAGCGAGGCGCGGCCCAAAAATGGCCAGAAGCGCGCCACCCCGGCCCACAGGTCCTTGCCGGAAAAGCGAAGGAGCCAGGCCGACAATTCTCCCAGGAGCCAAAAGATTACGCCGCCGCCAACCACTCCGGCGGGGATGCGCACGGCGGCCTCTTCCCAGCCGTGGCCGCCGAGCCAGAAGAGTTGAGAGAGCAAACCTATCAGCGCACCAAGCAGTGCCAGGGGGAGCCGGGAGAACAGCGCGTGCATCGTGGCGAATTTTTTCCTTTATGGTGTGGCCTACGCCTGCCGGCAACCACCAGTTCCTAAAATGTTTTTTTGCCCAGACTCAAGGTTGGGCACGCCAGCAAATCTAACATTTTTACGAGAGATGGCAACTAATCCACTGACCTGAGGTTTTAGCTCGGCGGCTTGTGTGATAAGGCCGGCGGATTGCAGTGGTTTGACCGCCGGCCAAACCAGCTGCCCGCCGCCCGCCCCGATACGGGTGGCAAGCTTGCGGGCAGGCTGGCGCGGGCAGCCCTCACCCCGCTTGGGCGCCGCCGCCGTTTTGCTCGCCCTGCCACTGAAACAGCTGCTTGAGGCGATCCCAAAACTGGCCGCCCAACAGGAACAGGCTGATCATGCCCAGCACCTCCCCGGCCACCATGGACCAGGCCAGGAAATGGATGGTGGCTTTCTCGGGAGCGAAAAAGAGCAGGTAGATCAAGGCGGCGTAATAGGGCAGAAAACTGATGGCCAAAAGAACCACCCCGGCGCGGTGCCGGCCACGGCTCACCGGCTTGAGAGGGCCGGCCTCGCGGCGGAACCAGGAGGCGATTTTTTTCTTCATGGCGGCCAGGAACTCCTTGCCCAGCAGCATGGCCGAGACATAGAAGCAGACCTCGCCCGAGACAAGAAAAACCACGGCCAGCGTTCCGGATTCCGCCAAGCCCATGCCTAAAAACGGTAATACCGCCACCACGATTATGGGCACCAAGCTGTAGAAGAACAGGGAGAGCCCCAGGTAATACTTCCAGTCTTTGGTCATTTCCCTCACCTTTATATCGCGGGGGGCTACAACAGTTGCATGGCCTTTTCCGGGCACATTTCCTGGCAGCAAAAACACACTATGCATTTCTCGGGGTCCACCCGGGGCAGCTCTTCGTCGAAGGCCAAGGCCTCGGCAGGGCATTGGTCCACGCAGGCCCCGCAACTGGTGCATTTGTCGGGGTCGGCCTGGGGGCGCAGCAGGGTGCGGCTTTCGATGAACTCCTGGATCTTGGGGGCGCGGGCGATGGCCTCTCCTCCCATGGGCGGCAGTTTGAAATCGGCTATGGGTATCAGCTCGCCTATGAGTTCGATTGCTTCCTGGCTGAATTCTCCCAGCCCGGCCTCCCGGGCCTTGGCCAGGAAACGAAGCTGGCCGGGATCGGCCACGCCCATCAGACGGGCCATGGTCGCGTCCAGGGCCACCGCGTTGTCCGAAGCCAGGACAAGGCCGATGTCCCTGAGATCGGGCGAGGCCGGGCCGTTGCCCTCCATGCCCACCACCGCGTCCACGATGAACAAATCCGGCACCCGCAGGCGAAACACGTCCACCAGCATCTCGTTGAAGCGGGCGGGGTTGCCGGCCAGCTTGTGGAGTTGGGCCTTCTGCGCCCCGGGCAGGATGCCGAAGCTGTTCTTGATGGCCCCGGTGACCACGGTGAGGCCGTGGGTCTTGAACTTGGGCAGGGAGATGACCACATCCGCGTCCAACACCGCCCTGGACACGCTGAGGCGCTCCTTGAACTCGGGGTTGAAAGGCACTTCCCGGGATTCCGCTCCTATGTTCTGGTAGTGGCCCTGGGCCGCCTCCATGAGGCCCGATTTCTCAAAGGCGGCCTCGTTGGCTCCGTAGGTGAAAACCCCGGGGTTGTCGCCCACGATGATCTGCCCAGTGTTCATGCTCATGAGCTTGGTCACCACCGCCTTGAGCACCGCCGGGTGGGTGAGGATGGCCTCGCCGGGCTGGGCCAACCTGAGCACGTTGGGTTTCACCAAGACCTTTTTGCCTTCGACCTCCAGGGGGAACAGATCAAAGGCCCGGTCCACGGCCTTCTGGCAGTTTTCGTAGCTGGCGGGATGGATCATTACTTTGGACATGGGGCTACCCTTCTTGCGGATCGTAGGTGCGGGGCTGTCCTTTTCGGAGCCCGTTGGGGCCGTTATCATAGGCCATGAATAAGGATTAAACTTATCCCCAACTCCGCCCCGCCGTCCAGGGTTTTAAGGGTATGAAGGGGTGATCCGGATATATCCCGGGCCTCACGGCAGGCGAAGGTTCTTCTTGTCCGCTAGGCGGCTGAACTGCCGGGTGCCTCCGGCTTCGGCCACCACCCGCAACAGAGCCGGGGCGTCGCGCACCGCCATCCCGGAGAGCATGGTCACCGGGGTGCCGGCGAAGACCTCCGGGCAAAGGGGAGTGCTGGGCCCCAGCAGAACCACCTCGCGGCATCCGGCGCAGGCGGCCAACAGCGGCTCCAGACTTTGGTTGAGCATGGTTGTGGCGCTGATCATGGCCACCTGGCATCGCGGCAAAATATTCACGGCCCGCTCCTGGGGTAAAAGGCCGCCCTGGGGCAGATCCACCCGCTCGAAGATGTGCAGGCGGGCGCAGCGTTGGCGCACCTCGGGCACCAGGGGCCCGAAGTAGCCCACCATGCCCACGCTGTCTTCGGGACCCAGGTCCAGGTGGTCAAGCACGTCGCCTTCCAGGGCCTGGGCCGGGCCGGGCCAGAGCAGGGCCCCGGCCACGGCCAGGCCCACCGCCGCCTCGATGGGATCGCGGGAGGCGGCCAGGGCCAGCAGGTCCGAGGCTGGTTGCCCGGCCAGGGGGCGCAGGCCGCGAAAGGCCGCGCAGGCCCCCTGGGCTTGGTCCCGGAAGGTGTAGGCCACCCCGGCCCGGCCGTCTTCCAGCATCGCCGCGGTGTACACCAGGCCCACCACCACCTTGGCGGCGCGGCCCGCGGCCCTGGGGGCCAGGGCCGCGGTCAGCTTGCGGGCCAGAGCTCCGGGCTCAAGCAAAGATGTCCTCCGGGAAGTAGTGGTGGGTGCCCTCGATCACCTCAATGCCGCTCTTGGCCTTGATCTTGGTGATGATGGTGTCGGCGTGGGGGCAGTGATCGCTCAGGCAGGGACCGATGTGAATCTTGGTGGGCTTTTCCTCCATGGGTGCGTTCCACAGCTTCACCTGGGCCAGGCGGGTAACGATGGCCGCGCCGGGGCAGTCGCCGCAGCTCAAGAGGCCCATCACCTCGGCCTCACCCTGGGGATAGCGGGCAAATTCACCGCCCCGGCGATTGAAACCCACCAGGCAGCGCGAACAGCCAATGCACACATCGTCCATGGCTTTTTTGCAACCGACGATCAATATTTTTTCCATTTAAAGACTCCTTTTTCAAAGGTGACGGCTTCCGCCGCCGGGGGGCGGCGGGGCCGGGATGTTAATCTCCTAATTGTTATACAGGATTTAGGTCATTAATGGTACAGGCAGCACTTGGACTGGGATAGCGGCGCGCCGTCGGGCTAGTTTTCGGCAGGGGGGTAGATGGTGACGCGGTTGCGCCCGGCGTCTTTGGAGGCGTAGAGCGCCTCGTCCGCTTGCTTGATGAGCATCTCCAGCGGTTCTTTGGGGGCATCGCGAAGGTCCTGGTTGTCGCCCATGCCCGCGATACCCATGCTGACGGTGACGCTCACCATATTCTGGCCCACGGGCACGCAGGCGCGGGCGACGGCCTCGCGCAGCCGCTCGGCCATCTCGGCTGCCGTGGGGCCTGGGGTCTCGGGCAGCAGTAATATGAACTCCTCGCCGCCGTAGCGGGCGAAAATGTCCACCGACCGGATAAGGTTGGTCACCACCCGGCTCACCTCCGCCAGCACCCTGTCGCCGCAGTCGTGGCCATATTGGTCGTTGACCTTCTTGAAATGGTCCAAATCCAGCATTATCAAGGAGAGATCATGACCGTGGCGGAAGGTGCGCTTGATTTCGTTTTCCGCCAACACATAGAAATGGCGGCGGTTGCACAGGCCGGTGAGATGGTCGGTTATGGCCATCTCCCGGTAGCGCTCCTCGCTTTCCCTGAGGGCCGTCTCCGCGAGCCCGCGGTTTTGGATTTCCAGTTCCAACTCCTGGTTCTTGGCGGTGAGTTCGGCCTCCTTTTGCCGCAGGGCCTCCACGCTGCTGGCCAAGCGCTCGACCATGGCGTTGAAGGCCGGGGAGAACTCGCCCATGAAGTCCACCCGCTGGGTGAAGTCGCCGTCGGCCACCCGCTGGGTCTGCCAGGTAAGATGATTGAAATGGGCTTGCAGGGTTTTCAGTGCCCCGGCCATGGTGCCCTTGGCCGTTATCTTCACCGAAATATCGCCGTTGGCCAGGGCCAAGGCGGATTCCCTGATGGCCCAAAGGCTGTCGAAAAGCTCCCGCAGGGGTGCATGCCGCCGCAAGGGGCCCTCTATTTCCCTTGGGGGGCTGTTGGCGTTGATCACCGCCTGCAAAAGGGCGGCGGCCTCGTTGAGCATTTCCAACTCGGGGGGCGGTGCTGACGGCGGCAAAATACCGGCCTCGGCGGCCAAGCAGGCGGCAAGGTGGGTCAGACGCTCCATCTGCTCCGGGCTCGGATCGGGCAGGGCCCGCTCCAGCTCCCGGCCCATGGCTCGGAATATTTCCAATGTCCTTTCTTGTG
>JAHJPG010000089.1 GCA_018819925.1 Pseudomonadota bacterium | reverse complement strand
TTTGTGCTTTTTATGGGCCCAAAAGCGGAGCATGCCAAGAAAAGAAACCGGCTAGGCTTTGCGGCCTAACCGGTTGATATTACTGGTGCCCAGGGCGGGATTTGAACCCGCACGGGGTATTGCCCCTGGGGATTTTAAGTCCCCTGTGTCTACCAGTTCCACCACCCGGGCACGGCCCGGCCGGGAGGCCGGCGCCGAGTTAGTATATACCATTCCCGCCAGCGGCCGTCAGCGCATAAGCGTCCGCCGGCCGGCGATTGACACAGGCGCGGCGATAGGGTATTCGAGCCAAGAGGCTTTTAGCGCAGAAAGGAACACCGTGCCCCCCAGCTTCAACCAGACAGTGTCCGCCCAGGAGTTGCGCCGCAGGGTCTTGGCCTTGGCCGAACCCGCCGACCAAGCCCTCAAAGATACGCTGAAAAGCCACGTTCCCTATATTGAGCAGGTTAGCGGCTATATCATTTTCAGCGGGGGCAAAAGGCTCAGGCCGGTGCTTTACCTGCTGGCCGCGGCCGCGGCCGGGAGCCAAGGTCAAGGGCGCCACGCGGCCATCTTTGAATACCTGCACGCAGCCACCCTGCTGCACGACGACGTGGTTGACGAAGCCGGCCTGAGGCGGGGACGCCCGGCGGCCCGCACCCGCTACGGCAACGACGCGGTGATCCTGGTGGGTGACTTCCTTTTCTCCAAGAGCTATTCCCTGGCCACCGAGGTGGCCGACCATCGCTTTGTCACCGCCCTTACCGACTGCACCACCCTCATGGCCGAGGGCCAGGTGTTGGAGCTTTTGTTCACCGGCGATTACGAGTTGGCCGAGGCTGACTACCGCCGGGTTATCCAGGCCAAGACCGCCGTGCTCATCGCCGCCTCCTGTCAGATGGGGGCCATCTTCGCCGGGGCCGACGAACAACTAGTGGAGTCCTTTTACGCCTACGGCATGGAACTGGGCATGGCTTTTCAAATGGTGGACGACGCCCTGGACTACGTGGGCACCGAGCACGAGTTCGGCAAGCCGGTGGGGCACGATCTGGGCGAGGGGAAAATCACCTTGCCCTTCATCTTCGCCAGGGACAACCGCGACTCCGCCGAGCGCGCCCGCCTGCTGGAGTTGGCCGCCGCCGCGCCCACCGACGCCCAGGCCCAGGCCGAAGCCAAGGAATTGGTGCGCCGGGCCGGAGGGGTGGATTACACCTTTGCCCAGGCCAAGGCCCACGCTTTGGCCGCCCAGGAGGCCCTGGCCGCCCTGATCCCGCCCGATGGCCCCGGGGAGCACCTGGAGACCCTGCTGGCCCTGGCCCCCTACGTGGTGGAGCGGCGCTCCTAGGCCCGCCTCTTTCGGTAACGCCACACCGACTTACGGTAAGCCCGCCCATCCCCCAAACCGCCTCTTATAGCTATCCCCCATAATTAATTAGCTAAATTTATTCGCCTCTTTTGGCGGCCGTCTTGCAAACGGTCTTGGCCAAAGGAGGCGTCAAGTGGCTCAAATCAAGGTGGCCCTGCTGCAACAACCCGGTTCGCCCCTGACCGGCGCCCTGGCGCCCATCCTGGCCGGTTGCGAGGTGGCCATGCTGGCTCCCCGCCCTGACGCCGCGCTGCCTTCCCGGGTGGCCACCGGCGAGATGCTGGTGCTGTGGGATCTGCACGGCTTCGGCGGCGGCGAGCGCCAAAGGTGGCAAGACCGCTTGAGGGCCGAGGAGGTGGGGGTGATTCTGGCCGCGCCCGCCGGTCTGGCCGGGCTTACCGCCCTGGCCACGGCCTGTGGGGCCCTGGCCCTGCTAACTCCCTCCCAGAGCGCCCCCCAGTCCCGCTTGCAACTGGCCGCGGCCAGCGCCATGCAGGGGCGCATCCAACAACTGCTATCCCAAGCCTCCGAGTTGGAGGACAAACTGGCCCAGCGGGAGATTATCGAAAAAGCCAAGAATTTGTTGACCCTGAGCATGGGCCTCAGCGAGCCCGAGGCCATGCGGCGCATGCAACAGCACGCCCGGCGCACCAACCAAAAGCTCATCCAGGTGGCCCAGAAGGTGCTGGACACCTATCACCTTTTCAACGGCGACAAGAAATAGAACCACCAGGCCCCGCCTAGGCGGGGCCCGCATGGGTGGGGGGAGCGGTCCGGAGGCGCAACTGGCGCCTTCGGCCCGCGTTTTTTTGGAGGTCAAAAGGGCCCGCCGGCGTCCCGGGGAGGTGGGACGCCGGCGGGAGGTTGCAAGGGTGGACCAGGGACTTCTAGGCGGCTTCGCCCAGGATGGCCTTGAGGTCCTCGTCGGGGGTGGTGATGGGCATGATGTTGAAGTTGTCCACCAACACCTGCAGCACGTTGGGAGTTATGAAGGCCGGCAGGCTGGGGCCAAGGCGGATGTCCTTGATGCCCAGGTGCAGCAGGCTCAACAGGATGGCGCAGGCCTTCTGCTCGTACCAGGAAAGCACCATGGACAAGGGCAGGTCGTTGACCCCCACGCCGAAGGCGCCCGCCAGGGCCACCGCTATCTGGACGGCGCTGTAGGCGTCGTTGCACTGGCCCACGTCCAACAGGCGGGGGATGCCGCCGATGTCGCCCAGTTGCTGGTCAAAGAAGCGGAACTTGCCACAGGCCAGGGTGAGCACCACGGTGTCGGCCGGGGTCTTCTCCACGAACTCGGTGTAGTAGTTGCGCCCGGGCTTGGCCCCGTCGCATCCGGCCACCAGGAAGAAGTGCTTGATGGCTCCGCTCTTGACCGCCTCGATTACCTTGTCGGCCACGCCCAAGACCGCGTTGCGCCCGAAGCCGCACATCACGCTGCCATTGTCCTGGTCGGTGGGGAAGCCGGGCAGCTCCAGGGCCTTGTCGATGACCGGGGAGAAGTCCTTGCCGCGTCCAACGCCGGGGATGTGGGGCACGCCGGGCCAGCCCACCAGGCCGGTGGTGAAAATTTTGTCGCCGGTGTCGCCCTTGGGCTTCTGGATGCAGTTGGTGGTCATTAGGATGGCCCCGGGGAACGCGGGGAATTCCTTGCCCTGGTTCTGCCAGGCGGTGCCGTAGTGGCCGTAGAAGTGCTCATGGGCCTTGAGCTTGGGATAGGCAAGGGCGGGCAGCATCTCGCCGTGGGTGTAGACGTAGAGGCCCTTGCCCTTGCTCTGCTCCAAAAGCAGCTCCAGGTCCATCAGGTCGTGGCCGCTCACCAAAATGGCCTTGCCCGCCTTGTGGCCCAGGGGGACCACCGTGGGCTCGGGGTGGCCGTAGGTGCCGGTGTTGCCCGCGTCCAAAAGCTCCATGGCCTTCAGGTTCACTTCGCCGCACTTGAGCGCCAGGCCTACCCAGTCGTTCAGGCCCAGGCTGTCGTCCTCCATGGCCGCCAGGGCCTCATAGAGGAAGGCGTAGACCGAGTCGTCCTCCTGGCCCAGGATGGCGGCGTGGTCGGCATAGGCGGCCAGGCCCCTGAGGCCAAACAGGGTGGTGTGCTGCAGGGCGATTATATCGGCCCGTTCGCCCTCCGCCGGGGCCAGGGGATGGGCCTTGGCCTGCTCCACCATGGTTTCCAGGCTCTCGCCGGGCTGGAAGTTGGCCGCCTCCTGGGTAAAGGTGGCGCCGGGCAGCTTGGCCTTGAGGTCCTCGCGCAAATCCACCGCTTTGGTGATCATGGGCGGGAAGCGCTCGGGGTCAAAATCCACGTTGGTCAGAGTGCTGAACAAGGCCTCGGCGGTGAAGCGGCCCACCGCGCGGTCCACCGGGGCTTGTTTTCCGGCCTGCACGGCCACCAGGGCCAACCCCTTGAGGGAGTAGGTCAAAAGGTCTTGCAATGCGGCAATCTGGGGGGCCTTGCCGCAGACGCCCAGGACGGTGCAACCTTGTCCCTTGGCGGTCTGCTCACACTGGTAACAAAACATCTCCATGACTCTCTCCTCCAATGCCTGGTTCATACCTATGTTTTCATTCTAACCGTTTCGCGGGAGCCAAATCTGGATTCATATGGTTTCTGCTTTTCTCCCGCGCCGGATTAAGCCGCCACCTATGAAGCATTTAGGTACTAAAATACCTCATTGGTCGTCCAAGTCAAGTTTCTTTTTCTACTTTCAGGCCAAAAAAGGGGCGGCTCTAATTTATTGTCTATATTTCTGCCAGTTATTCCGGAGCTAGTCGGTGGGGGGGGCCGTGGGGGCCACCTGCGCCCATTTCGTGGCACCCTCGGGGCAAAATTATTACGTGTGGGTGCCGATCTGGCGCAGGATGGGTCCGGTTCGGCGGCGGGGCGGACGCCGCCCATATTACGTGCCCCAGGATGGCCGCCACCCGGCCAATGGCAAACTCGCCGCCCCCAAGCGGTGAGAGATGAAATGCATAGCCATTATGGGTGGTTGTCCTTGACATCTCTTTTAGATGTTTCTATAATTTGCCTACCCGCACGCTACGCTTTTTCCGCCGCCACCCTAGGCGGCCCCTCTTTTTTTCGCCGCGAGGTGACTATGGTGCGATTCCCTTGGTTGGAGCACTACGATTCCGAGGTGTCCCATAGTCTGAAGTATCCCCCCACCGACCTCTACAGCCTTCTGGCCCAGACCGCGGCCAGGTTCCCCAAAAAGGCGGCTCTCAATTTTCTGGGCAAACATTTGAGCTATGGAAAGCTTTTTTCCCTGGCGGAAGACCTGGCCGGGGCCCTGGCTGCCCGTGGGATAAAGCAAGGCGACCGGGTGGCTCTTTTGATGCCCAACTGCCCTCAATTCGTCATCTCCTACTTGGCCGTCATGCGCCTGGGAGCCACGGCCATGCTCCTGAACCCGCTCAACGTGGAGCGGGAGTTGGTGTTCAAGTTCAAGGACTCCGGGGCCCGGACTCTTATCGCCCTGGACCTGTTGAGCCAACGGGTGAACAACATCCGCGCCGAGGTCGAACTGGATCTGGTGGTCTACACCGGGCTGCAAGACTTTCTTCCCTTCCCCAAAAATCTGCTGTTCCCCCTTAAACGGGCCCTGGACAAGCAGATGCCCAAATTGGCCATCGGCCACGACGGGGCCACCTGGTCCTTCAAGGGCCTGCTGGCCCTCAAGGCCAAGGCCCCCAAGGTGGAGATAGACCCCGAGTCCATGGCCGCCCTGATCTATTCCGGCGGCACCACCGGCATCAGCAAGGGCATCATGCTCTCCCACCGGGCGCTCATCGCCAATCTCATGCAGGCCTGCGCTTGGGTGCATATTGGCGATGGCGACTCCCTATTGGCCGTGTTGCCCCTGTTTCATGGCTTCGGCATGAGCGTGTGCATGAACGCCCCCCTGGCCCACGGCGGCGCCATCACCCTGCTCCCCCGCTTCGAACCGGGGCAGGTGCTGGAAACCATAGACAAAACCAAGCCCAGCCTTTTCGCGGGGGTGCCCACCATGTTTATCGCCCTCAAGGAGCACCCGGACATCGACAAGTGCGACCTGGGGAGCCTCCGGGGCATTTTCGTGGGAGCGGCTCCCCTGCCGCTGGCGGTGATGCAAGAGTTCGAGCAGCGCACCGGCGCCAAGCTCATCGAGGGATACGGCCTTACCGAGGCGGTGACGGCCATAAGCTGCAACCCCCTGGGCGGCAGGCAAAAACCGGGCACCATCGGCATACCCTTCCCGGACGTCGAGTGGCGGATCGTGGACCTGGAAAACGGGACCGAGGAGATGCCCACCGGCCAAGCCGGGGAGATCGTGTTGCGCGGGCCGGACCTTATGACCGGCTACCTCAATCAGCCCGAACTAACCTCCGGCACCATCCGGGACGGTTGGCTTTTCACTGGAGACATCGGGGTCATGGACGAGGAAGGCTACATCACCATCGTGGACCGCAAAAAGGACCTGGTGATCGTCAGCGGCTTCAACGTTTTTCCCAGCGAGATCGACGAGGTGCTGCACCAACACCCGGCGGTGGCCGAAGCGGTGGCCGTGGGCCTGCCCCATCCCACCAAAGGCGAGTTCATCAAGGCCTTCGTGGTACTGAAAAAGGACCAACAGGCCTCCCCCGAAGAGATCAAGGCCTTCTGCAAAAAGAATCTTTCCGCCTACATGGTTCCCCGGGAAATCGAGATTCGCCAGGAGTTGCCCAAGAGCATGATCGGCAAGATTCTCAGGCGCAACCTGCGCGAAGAGGATGAGGCCAAATGGGCCGCCCGCCAAGGATGAAAGCCGCCCAAATGCATCATTTGACAGTAGCCGGACCCTAAGGTTTACTTAATAAGATTACGGGATGGACATGCCTGCTCCGATTACGGGCCCCAACCTGCAGTAATGGCCCCTTGTCCCCCCCAGGGCCCCCGCCCCAATGTTCGGGCGAGGCAAACATTTTGCGAGACATGAGGATAACATGTACAAAGTAATGATCTTTATTGATGGCACCTGGCTGTATCGCACCTTGCCCCGCCTGGCCGAACAAAGCGGCAAAGGCGAGTTTAAAATCGACTACGGCGTGCTGCCCAAGGTGGTGGCCCGCGAGTTAGCCGACCGCCTGGGTGTGGATTACGCGGGCATCGACGTGGTGCGAAACCACATCTTCGCCAGCCTGCCCACCAACTACGATCACCTGGACGAGGGCCTTATCACCCGGCAGAACGAGTTTTACACGCTGCTGCGCGAGGACTACCACTACGAAACCGAGCTTTTCAACATCGACTTCCGGGGACGGCGGGTGCGCCAGGCCGACCGCGACCCGGGCGACAATTTCCAGCCCCGGGAAAAATGCGTGGACATCGCCTTGGCCTCCAAGATGCTCTACCAGGCGGCCATGCCCTTTGGCATGGACATCGCCGCGGTGGTTTTGGGCGACCGCGACTTTACTCCGGTGTTGCAGACGGTGCGCCAGTTGGGCAAACGGGTGCTGCTGGTGAGCGTGCGCTCCTCCTGCGCCCAGGAGTTGGCCGACCCCGAGGACCGCGAACGTGTAAAAGACTACGACACCCTGTGGATGGACGACCACATCGACGAGTTGGAGCTGCGCTATGAGCCCCAGTGGCTGGAGTGTCAGTCGCCCGAGCACGTGGGCGAGCGGGCCTTCCAAACCACCTACCGCCCCCGCCGGGGCGAGCCGGTTTATTGCGACGCCTGCCGCTCGGCCTATTCCCAGCGCCGGTCCTCCGGGGCAAGCGCGGGATACCAGGAAGAGGAGTCCGAGTACGGACCCCAAGCCGGCCTGCCGACGATCGGCGAAACCTTGGAAGGAGTGGTGGAGTTCAAAAAGGAGGAGAAGGGCTACGGATTCGTCACCACCGACGATGGAATCAGCTTCTTCTTCCACCTAAGCGATCTGGAGGACCTGGATTTCGAATCCCTGGAAGAAGGCCAGGAGGTGCTCTTCGAGGTCAAGACCCTGCCCGTGGGCGGCAAGGCCGGCGCGGCCCAAAACGTGCGTCCCATGGAGGAATAACCCCACCGCGCATCCGTGCCAGAAGGGCGAACGGCCCTCCTAAATTTTTCCCGGCCTTGTCTCGTCTATAATGAGACAAAGGTTCCTTGCACCCGGCCGGGAGGAAAATCATGCGCAAATTTTTCTTGATCGGCGCGGCGGTGGTGGTGGTGGCCATCGCCGGGGCCATCTATTATGCCTACAGCAATTTGGACAGCATCGCCAAGGAGGTGATGGAATCCGCGGGTAGCCAGGCCCTGGGCGTGCCGGTGCGGGTGGCGAGCGTGCATATCGAACTGAGCCAGGGCAAGGCCACGGTCACCGGCCTTAGCGTGGCCAACCCGCCGGGCTACAGCAGCCAGCCGGCCCTGTCCTTCGGCCAAATCACCGTGCAGGTGGGCTCCGGCGGCAAGGTCATCAAACAAATAGTAGCTGTCAATCCCACCATCCGCGTGGAGCAAAAAGGCGCCTCCAGCAACCTGGGCGAGTTGCAAAAAAGAGCCCAGAGCGCCGGCGGCCAGGGGAGCAAGCAAAAGAGCGCCCCCTCGGGCGATTCCGGGAAGCACCGGCTCAACATCGAATTGCTCAAAGTGGAAAACGCCAAGGCCATCGTCACCAGCCCGGAGTTGAGCGCGCCCCGGGAGGTGGTCATCCCCTCCCTGGTGATCCGAAACCTCAAGGGCACCCCCGACCAGATAGCCGGCCAGGTCTTTGACCAGCTCCTGGCCCAGGTGATCGAGCGCACCGCCACCCAGGCATTGGAGCAAGGCGCCAAGAAGCTGTTGGAAAAGGAGGCCGGCGGCGCGGGTCAGGCGGTGGAAGGGCTGCTAAAGAAGCTGGGCGGGAACTAGCCTCCGCCTCAGCCCTAGGCCTGTCCGTGCTGGGCCATGAAGTCGCGGAAGGCGGCGGTTATCTCGGAAAGCATTTCGGGGATGGGCAGCTCGTAAGGGCAGCGTTCGCTGCACTCCCCGCACTCCTCGCAGCTCTGTTCGGCGTGCAGTATGAACTCCCGGGAAGCGTTGATAAGTTGCAGGGGCGGGAAGCGCCGCGACTGGCTGGTGAACAGCATCACCTTGGGGATATTGATACCGTTGGGGCAGGGCAGGCAGTAGCCACAGCGGTGGCAGAAGCGGGCGCCCAGTTCCTCGCGGATGCGCTGCATTTCGTCCAGGTCGGCCTGGTTCAACTCGCGGCGGTTCTCGTATAAATCGGCGATCTCGTTCAGCTCGGACATGCTCTGCATGCCCGGTATGGGCAGCACCTCATCCTGGCCTTGCAGCCAGGTGAAGCACAGATCGGCCCGCTCCAGCAGGCCCCCGCCCAGGGGCTTCATGGCGATGCAGCCCATGCCCCGCTCTCTAGCCGCCGCGAACACCCGCCCCGCCGCCTGGTCTTCCACGAAGTTGCAGGCGAACTGCACCGTGGCGAACAGCCCGGTTTCTATGGCCTTTATAGCCATGTCGGGATGGTGGGAGGAAAATCCGATGTGGCGGATCTTGCCCTCCTCTTTGGCCCGGAGCAAGGCCTGGTAGGCCCCGCCGGGATCGGGGAGCGCCTCAATGTCCTCGGGCTTGACCAGGTTGTGCATCTGGTAAAGGTCGATGTAGGAGGTGCGCAGGGCCTGGAGGCTGGCCTCGATCTCCTGGGTCATTTCCTGGCCGCCGCGCTTCATGGTCTTGGTGGCCAGGACCACCTGGTCCCGGCGGCCCTCCAGGGCCCGGCCCATCTTGAGTTCGCTGTCGCCGTACATGCGCGCGGTGTCAAAGTAGGTGATGCCCTTATCCACGGCGGCCCGCAGCAGTGCCACCGCCTCGTCCTCGCTAACGCGGGTGAGGGGGATGCCGCCGAAGCCGACTTCGGAGACCATGAGACCGGTTTCGCCCAGGGAAACTTGCTCCATTTGATGGCTACTCCTCAAAGGGGGATAAACACCGCATGTTCTATCGCTTATTTCTTGTTCGGGAGATTGTTATTTTTTTGCACCTTAAGGTCACGTAGCAATGCATTTTGTTCTTGCATTATTTTTATCATCTGTTCTTTAGCAATTGACTCGTTTTG
>JAHJPG010000088.1 GCA_018819925.1 Pseudomonadota bacterium | reverse complement strand
CGCGCGATGACTACTGGTTGGACCCGTTCCTACCTGGGTCGACGAGGGAGGAGCGGTCTGAATTGAGGCTGAGTGTCGTCAAACGAGTGAGCCCGATTCGGGGATACGACTCTCGCGGCATTGGCCCTGTGGAATGGATCAATGCGCTGCACGATCGCGCGGTGATTTTGGATGCTGATGGCGGCTGGGCGGCCGGCGGGGGGGCCGGCGCGGAGCCCGGCCCCGCAGGCGGCGCATCGCGGCCTGGCTCCAGGTTCGCTTCCTTGAGGCCGCGTCCCTTTTTGTCCAGCACATCGCTGAGTTTGACCATCAGACGCCGCCTCCCCCCAGGGAACTGGACCGGGGAGCCGCCGGTTGGCCGGGGCGCAACAAGGGGCCCCAATCCGGCGGGCCTTCCTGGCGCGGCTGGCCCGGGACCCGGGGCGAGGGTACGGTGATCTCGCCGGGCATCATGATGGCCGGCTTGACAAGTCCCATGCGCACCGCCAGGCCGCGGCCGCCATGTTGCCAGGCCAGGTACAGGAGGAAAATCAGCAAGAGGATTCCCGCCAGCACAGCCAATCGCACCCAGAAGCTATGCGGGGCCTCTCGGGACAACCGGCTGAGAAGGCGCGAAACAACGCTGGGGCCCTTCAACTGGCGCAAGGCGGCGGCCCGGGCCTGCTTTTCAGCCTTTTGGGCCTCTCGTTGGGCCAGGCGTTGGGCCTTTTGAGCGGCCTTGTATTGGGCTAGCTCCCCGGGCTGTGGCCCCGGCGGCGGCTGATATGCCTGCGGCTGGGGCGGTTGCTGATAGGCGGCCTGGGGCGGTGGCTGATATGCCTGCGGCTGGGGTGGTTGCTGATAGGCGGCCTGGGGCGGCGGCTGATATGCCTGCGGCTGGGGCGGTGGCTGATAGGCGGCCTGGGGTGGCTGTTGGTAGGCTTGCCCGCCTTGCGCCGGGGCAGGCGCCTGGTCAGGGACCTCGAATTGAGGCGCGGCCTCCTGGGGATAAGCCTGCCACGAGGCCTGTTCGGGAGATGCCTCGGGCTCGGGGGTTTCATCCTCGGGCAAATCCAGTGAGCCAAAGGTCCAGCGCAGGCTGGGGTCTTCTTTGGCCGCGGCCACCACCTGGGGCAGGTCAACCTGGGCCAGGTCCTGGGTGTAGGCCAACAACAGGGAGTCGTCGCACAGGGAGTTGATGAGCCGGGGCACTCCCCGGGTAAGGCGGTGGATGGCGGATATGGCTTTTTGGGTGAAAAGGCTGGGGTTGCCTCCGGCCACCTTGAGACGGTGCTCTATGTAGCGCTCGGTCTCATCCTCGCCCAAGGGGTGCAGCAGGTAATAGCGTCTCAGTCGTTGCAACAGGGAGGTGCCGCCGCTTTGCTTGATAAGTTTGAGCAGCTCGGGCTGGCCCACCAGGAATATGTTGAGCACCCGGGGAGTGGAGTCGTCCAAGTTACCCAGGAGCCGAAGCTCCTCCACCATCTCCGGCAACAGGCTGTGGGCTTCGTCCACTACCAGGAGGAGGACCTTTCCTTCACGGCGGCATTGTTTGATGAGATCGTTGAGGGCCACCAGGAACTGGCCCTTGCCCCGGAAGGGGCCGGCCAGGCCCAACTCCAGGGCCATCATGTTCATGAAGTCCAGGGGCTCCACCCGGGGGTTGGTTATCACCGCCGGGATCACCCGCTCGCCCAATTCCTTGAGCAGCGCGATGATAAGGGTGGTTTTGCCCACTCCGGGTTGGCCCAGGAGCATGGCCCAGCCCTCCTGCTCGTCGATGGCGTAAACCAGGGTGGCCAGGGCCTCGCGGTGGTCGCGGCTCAACACGATGAAGCGTGCGCTGGGCTCCAGGGCGAAGGGCTTCTCGCGAAAATGAAAAAAGTCTTCGTACATGGCCTCAGGATACCAATCCCATGAGCATTTGTTTAAGGGCCGGCCCCCGCCCGGTTACCAATATGCCAACCAGGCCCAGCAGGAACAGGAAGATCACGCCGAACACGGCCCCAAAAATTATGTTGCGCCGCACGGCGGCAGACTGCTCCTCGGCTGTTTCCAGGGGGGGCAGGACCATAAGCACCGGCAAGCCGGACTGGCGCTCCAACTGCAAAGAAGATGTGAAAGACACGTCTATGTAGCTCAACCCAAAGGCCAGGCCCACCGACAGGGCCAGTGCCAGACCAATGGTCACAGGTATGGCCCGCTTTACCTGGGGGCGGAAGGGTGCCTCGGGCACCTGGGCCGGGTCCACCACTTCGAACTGCTCACCACGCTGGGTGCGCTCCATGTTGGCGGACATGCGCGCTTCCAACCACTTGCCGTGCAGCTTCTGGTAGGCGGTGTTCAACTCCTCGTAGCCACGGGTGAGTTCGTGGAGCTGCTCGGTAACCGTAGGTGCTGCCTCTATCCGCTTATTAACTATGGCCACCTGCTCCAGATATTTGTTCTTTCTGGTTTCGGTTTCGTGGATTTCGCCGTTGATTTGTTCAATACGATCCTGAAGTTTGCGAATACTCATCTTACCCTTTGCCAGCTCTGCATCGATGGCGGCGCGTTTTGCCTGCTCCCCGGTCAAGCCAGCAGCCTCGGCCTCGGCCTTTTTCTTGGCCTCCTTGGCAGCCTCGAGGGCCTCGGCCTTTCTGAGATGGCGCAACAGGCGCTGGATGTCCGGGTGGTCATCGGTGTAGAAGACCCTGAGTTCACCAATGCGCTTTTTGATGCCTTCGGGGCTGGCGTCATCTTGGCCGCCGGACTGGCTGGAGCCGCCGCCTTGCAGGCCACGGGACTTGGCTTCGGCTCGGCGTTGCTCTAGGCCTTCTATCCAGCGCTGCCAAACGGCGATGTCTTGCTCGTATCCGTGTAAACGCGTCCTAAGATTCTGCACCTTGCCGTCCATGATGTTGGCGTCCTGGCGCATCTGGTCCATGAGCTTCAGGTTGAACTGACGCGATTCGGGAAGTTCTTGCAAATGCTCCTGCTTGTAGCTGGTGACCCTTTTTTCCCATTCGGATAGCTGACCTCGCATGCGGGTGAGCTCCCGTTCCAGGAAGCGGGCGGTGCCCACGGCGTCCTGTTCCCTGAGGCGCAGGTTGCTGTCAACGTAAAAGGCGGCAACGGCGTTGGTCACCGCGGCCACCGTGGAGGCGTTGGCATAAAGGAAGGTGATGGTGAAGTAGTTCTTGCGGCTGATTTTGATGGTGATGTCCCGGCGCATGACCTCGGCCAACTCGTCGGGGGTCACCTTGTTGCGCATATTGGGGTACAGGTCGAAACGCTCGATGATTTCGGTGAGCCGGGTTCGGCTAAGCACCTGCTGGGTAATGATTTGGAGGCGTTCTTCGATTTTGCTGGTCACCGTGGGGCGGATGATGTCGCCGGGCACCTTCTGGGGCTGCACCACCACCAGGCAGGATGCCTCGAAAATGGGTGGCCAGAAGAGGCAATAGGCCACTCCCCCCGCAAGCACCAACAGGAAAATGGGCAAGACCATAATCCATCGGCGCTTGAGCAGGAAGACGTAGCTTTTTATGTTTATGCCGGTGCCTTCCACATCCTCACCACTTAAATGGATAATCAGTGTACAAGATTAACAATACCTGATTTTGCTGCCTATCGTCATTATCCACCTCGGCATCACGATTTAAATATGAATATTCCATGGATATCCGCCAATGTCTATGGATTTGCCAAGTGTAGCGGGCCAAGAAACGATAGGAATCCACTGTTCCCTGTTGACTATTCAAGTTGGCGATGGGGCTTTCCTGGTAATCGTTGCGCACGTATTCCACGGTCAAACTGAGGTTTTGGAAATTGGTGAATCTGTAGCCAAAGGTAACCCCGGCCCGGTGGCTGACGGCGAGGCCGGAGTTGTCTCCCAGGTAGTCGAACTGTCCCAGGTCGGCGATGGCATAGCCGGTGAGATTCCACTTGAGCCCCCGGTAGCGCATCGAGGCGTTCAGTAGCGGAAAACCTTTGTCGGCCGCGTTATTGTATTGGCTGTCGCCGCTGACCATGGACCAGCCGGCCCCGAACTTCCAGGATAACCTGCGGCTCATGTCCTGGCTTAAGCCGGCCTCCAGGGAAAACGATTCGTAGTTACGGCTGTCCTCCACCAGCTCCTGGTCGCTGGTGGACCGGTTTATGGCGTAGGAAAGCTGGCCGTAGGCCCGCATACTGGGTCCCACCAACCGGGTAAGCCGGGTGTAGGCCCGGCCCCGGTCCTGGTTGGGCGATATCTCATATTCGGTGCGCGTGCCGCTGACCCCCACCGCCAATTCCCAATCATAGGTCGGGCGGTGGATCCAGTTGGCGTCCATTCGGTTGAAACGGGTGGTCTCCTGGTCCTCATTCTCACCCTTGGTGTAGATGTTGGTGTAGCCTAGGTCCACGCTGCCGGTGGAAGAGTATTTGTGGGTCGCCTTGAGGGTTAAGGTGTTGCGGTCCATCCGGCCGGCGCCCGGCCGCACCTCCACCAGCTCACCGGTGTCGGACAACTCGGCCTTGTCAAAGGTGGTGATGTAGATGTCGCTGATCAAAAATTGCCAACGGGGGGAGGATGCGTATTGGTAATTGAATCCCAATGTGGCGCTGTCAAAACCGTCTAATTCGTCAAGGTCCAGGTATTGGGCGTATTGCACCCCGGTTCGGACCATGAGGGAGTGCCCCGGCCATTTCCATTCACCGTTAATGCCCGCCCCCACTTTTAGGAAGAAGTCCGAGCGAGGCACCCGGGTGAGGCGAACGTTGTCGCTCCAGCCGCCGGTCAGGGTAACGTAAGGGGTGACCAGGGCCGCCTGCGTCGCGGAAGGGGAGCAAAGCGCCAGGGACAGGGCAGCCAGGATAAAAAGCATGCGGCCAAGCAACACCAGACCCCCAATGCGTGGTTTGGGGCCTGAGCCTGGTTGATGCGTCATTTGGCCGGGCCTTGCCGTGAAGGGTGAAAAGGGAGCGCCCGCTTTAGGGGACTATGATCACGTCACCCGGTTTTAGGATAATGTTCTGCTCTCTTTTTTCGCCGTTTATCACTTCTGAGTATTCAAAGAGAAAGCGCTGTTGGCGAGGACCTATCCCCCGCAAGATGAACACCTCGTTCTTGTCGGCCCACTCGTTGAAGCCCCCGGCCATGGCCAGGGCCTGCAACACGTCAGTGGGCTTGAGCATTTGAAAGTTGCCCTCTTTTTTCACGTTGCCCAGCACGCTGATCTCCCAATGACGGGGATTGGTGAGGACAACGTAGACCTGGGGAGCCTCCAGGTAATGGCTCAATGCCTTGGTAATGCGATACTTTAGCTGCATCAGGGTGAGGCCGGCGGCCATGATGTCATCGGTCAGGGGCAGGGAGATGCGGCCATCGGGCCGCACCAGCACGTCTTTGCGGGTGAGTTGTTCCTCGCGCCAGGTGACGATCTCCAACAGGTCGCTGGGGCCGATGCGGTAGATGGGCTCCTGTTGCACCAGGGGCTTTTTCTGGACCACGGGCTGCTCGGCCCGGGCCCGGGGCGCAATGGCTGTGGACAGGAAAAGACAAGCCAAAAGGAAAACGGCAACGATCCAATTAATTTTTCGCATGAAATTTGGGCTCATCGCCATTAGTCTCCTAAGGCCCGCCAGGCCCCGGCTAGAGGTTCTTCCCTTCTGGTTTATACACGGTTTTGTTCATTTATATCAAGATTTAAATACAGTTAGCCCTCTGGTTGACTGCCGGGGACGGGCCTCGTATAGTCCTAGGGGAAGACCAAGCGCAACAAGGAGGCGGCCTCATGCTCAGAGCCCGAATTTGGCTCACCTGCGCGGCCATGCTTGATCCGGTGAGCCCGGTGCTTGTCCAGCCCTGCCGTATAGGCTGGGAGGCCAAGAAGCGCCAGGTTGACTTGGAGATCGAACGCCCCCTCAAGGGGCCGGAGCTTTTGGCTCGCATGAAGGGTTGGGTTACGGTGGACGTGACCAAAGCCAACGAAATATTTGCCAAACACGGCCGGATAAAACTCTTGGACGACCGGGAGCTGGTGGTGGAGTGCGAGGGGCCTTCGCAGTTGGTGGATTTGGAGGCCGACCTGGCCGCGGCTTTTGGCGGCCAGGTAACTCTGGAGTATGAAAAATAAAAAGCCCTCCCCGGTGGGGAGGGCTTCGGATGTAAATTAGACGGGTTAGAGGCTTTCGCTGGCCTTTTTAACCTCGCCCTCCACCAGGGCTCGGATTTCTTGCAGGCGGGCTTGGTTCTGGGCCTCGAAGCGCAGGACCAGGGCCGGCTGGGTGTTGCTGGCTCGCACCAATCCCCAGCCATCGGGGAAATTCACCCTCACCCCGTCCACGTCGATGACCTCGTAATTGCCCGACATGGCCTTTTTCACCTCTTCCACCACCTGGAATTTGATGTCGTCGGCGCATTCCACCCGAATTTCGGGAGTGGAAACCACCGGCGGCATGTCGGACAGCCAGGTGGACAGAGGCTCGCTGGTGGCGGCCAGCAGCTCGCAGAAGCGCAAAGCGGCGTAGATGCCGTCGTCAAAGCCGAACCAGCGGTGCTTGAAGAACATGTGGCCGCTCATCTCGCCGGCCAGCAAGGCGCCGGTTTCGGCCATCTTTTGTTTGATAAGGCTGTGGCCGGTGCGCCACATCAAGGCCTTGCCCCCGTGTT
The DNA here is from genome assembly GCA_018819925.1 of Pseudomonadota bacterium. Lineage (GTDB taxonomy): Bacteria > Desulfobacterota > Desulfarculia > Desulfarculales > Desulfarculaceae > Desulfoferula. Next base: position 43,386 of record JAHJPG010000088.1, on the reverse strand, counting down.
TTTCAATGTCGTCGTAGAGGTTTTTGGAGCACTTGACCTCGGCGATGAACAGGGCTCCGGGGTTGTCCTTGACCACGCTGCGGGCGAAGATGGCCAGGAGCATGTCGCCATAGATGATCTGCCCCTTTTCGTCCACCACCCCCACCCGGTCGCAGTCGCCGTCAAAGGCCACCCCGGCTTGGAGGCCCTTGTCCTTCACCGTGGCGATGAGGTCGCGCAGGTTGGCCGGCACGGTGGGGTCGGGCTCGTGGTTGGGGAAGGTGCCGTCCATTTCGCAATACAGGGGAGTCACCTCTATGCCCAAGCGCCGCATAATGGGAAGGGCGACGGGCCCCCCGGTGCCGTTGCCGCCGTCCACCGCTATTTTTAGGGGTCTGGGGATATTGATGTGCTCCACCAGATAGTCGGAGTAGGGGGTGAGGACGTCCACCTCCTCCCGGGAGCCCTGACCCTGCTCAAATTGGCCGGCCTCGGCGATTTGGTAGAGCTTTTGTATCTCGGCCCCGTATATGGTGCTCTTGCCGATCATGACTTTGAAGCCGTTGTAATCGCCGGGGTTGTGGCTGGCGGTTATCATCACCCCGCCGTCGGCCTCGAAGTGAAACACCGAGAAGTAGAGCATGGGGGTGGTGACCACCCCTATGTCCACGACCTGCCGGCCAGTGGACAAAAGACCCTCGGTCAGCAGGTCGCGGTAGCGGTCGGCGCTCAGGCGGCAGTCCCGGCCCAGGGTGATGCGCACCACCCCCAGTTGGGCCATGTAGGTGCCTATGGCCTGGCCCAAGGTCACCACGTCGGCGTTGCTGATGTCTTTGTCCACCACGCCCCGGATATCGTATTCACGGAAAATGTTGGGGTTCATGCTTTGGCTTTTCCTCCCAATGTCTTGGGGCCGGGCAAGTCTCGGACTTCCGGGGCCCAGGCTTGATAAAACACCATTTTTCCCCTGGCGGCTACCTGGGCCGGAGCCAATCCGGCGGGCAACAGCCAGCACTGGCCCGGGGCCAACTCTTCCTCTTGGTGCTCGCCGCCGGGGAAAACCAGACGGCCCGCCCCCTGTTCCACCCACAGCAGCCCAGGTCCCGGGCCGGGCTTCTGGAGGGGACCATTTTCCATGATCTCATATTTTAGCAGGCCGAAGGACTCCGTTTGCACCAAGGCCCACACCCCCCAGGGCGGCGGCGAAAGGCGCAGGGGAGGCTGGGGCTCTCCCGGGCCGCTGGGCTTGAGCGCTTGCAGGGCGCGCTCCATGTGCAGGGGCCGGGGTTTGCCGTCGGGGCCAGGGCGGTTCCAGTCGTAGAGGCGGTAGGTTAGGTCCGAGGCCTGCTGCACCTCCAGGATCAAAAGGCCCGGTCCGGTGGTGTGCAGGGTGCCTGCGGGCAGGTTGAAGGTGTCGCCCCTTTGGGTCGGCACCTTGGCCAGAAGCTCGGGCAGGCGGCCGGCGGCGGCCGCCCTGGCCACCTGGGCCAGCCCGGCCCCCGGAGTCATCCCATGCACCAGCTCGGCCCCGGGTTCCGCGTGCAAAATGTGCCAGGCCTCGCCCTTGCCCCAGGGTTCGTTTTCCAGGCGGGCGGCGGTGGCGTCATCGGGGTGAACCTGCACCGAGAGCCACTGGCCCACGCACAAAAGCTTGAGCAGCAGGGGAAAGCCTGGTGTCGCCCCCGGCCCCAGCAAATAATCAGGCCAGCGGCGGATCACCTGGTCCAGGCCCTCGCCGGCCAGGGGGCCGGCGGCCACCGGCGTTATGTGCAGGCGATCCGAGGCCAGCCACACCTCGCCGGTGCCCGGCGGGGCGCCCAAGCTGGAGGCCCAGGGGTCGGGAAAGCAGGGCGCGGCCCAGACCTTGGGCAGAAACACCGGGGTCAGCCGCAGGGGGCCGCAGGGTGGCCTCACTGGCTGTCTCCGCTTTTTGCCGCCCGGCCGCCAAGATGCTTCACCGCCCAGAAGCCGCCCACCAGGCACACGAAGAAACCCACCGCGATCCAGCCGAAGTATTGCTTGACCCATGTCTGGATGGCCGGACCGAAGTACCAAAAGATAAGGCCCAGGGCGTAGAAGCGCGCCCCCCGGCTGATCACCGAGGCCAGCACGAAACGGGGGAAGTTGAGTGCGAACACCCCGGCGGTGATGGTGAACAGCTTGTAGGGCAGGGGAGTGAGCCCGGCCGCGCCCACCGCCCACACGTCGTAGCGGTGGTAGTAGTCCTCAACCAGCTTGATTTTTTCGGCGGAGAACCAGCGGTACATCAGCGGACGGCCGCCCTTGATGCCGATGAAAAAGCCGAACATGCCTCCCAGCACCGAGGCCACGGTGCAGATGGTGGCGAACCACAGGCTGTACTCCGGCTTTACCGCGCACAGGGCCATGAGCAGCACGTCCGGGGGGATGGGAAAAAAGGAGCTTTCGGCAAAGGCCAGGCCGAAAAGGGCCCAGGCCCCATAGGGGGTTTGGGCGAAGTGGGCCACCCAGGCGGCTATGTCCTTGATCCACTCCATGGGCTACCTCGTCTCCTTTCGGCTCACAGATATTCCTCCTGGTCCCGCTGCTTGAGTTCCTCCAGCAGGCGCCCCACCTCCTGGCAGCGGCTGCGGGGGGCGATCAGGAGCACATCGTCGGTGACCACGGCCACCAGGCCTTCGACTCCCAGCAAGGCGGTGAGACGCCCCCCGGCGGACACCAGGTTGCCCTGGGACTCCAGGGCCACCAACGGACCATCCTGGCATGCGTTGCCTTGCTGATCCAGGCTCCACAGCTCGGCCATGGCTTCCCAGGAGCCCACGTCGGACCAGCCGAAATCGGCTTTGACCACCCTGAGGCGAGAGCTTTTCTCCAGCACCCCGTGATCCACGCTGATCGACGGCAGATCCGGGTAGATGCGCTCCAGGGCCGCGTCCTGGTCCGGACCGCACAGGGCCGGGGCCAACTCCTTCAGTCCCTGGGCCAAGAGGGGCTGGTGCGCCTCGAGTTCGTCCAAAAGCGTCCCCGCCCGCCAGGCGAACATGCCCGAGTTCCACAGGTGCCGCCCCCCGGCAAGGTATTCCCGGGCCGTGGCCAGGCCGGGTTTTTCATGAAAAGCGGCCACCTCGCTGATGGACGGAGGCTCCGGGTCCAGGGTAGGGCCGGTTTCGATGTAGCCAAAGCCGGTGGCCGGGTAGTGGGGGGTGAGCCCCAGAGTGACCAACACTTCTTGGCCGGCGGCAAGCTCCGCCGCCCGGCGCAGGGTGTCCACGAACAGGGTCTCGTCGGTGATGAGGTGGTCGGCCGGCAACACCAGGCACACCGCCTGGGGATCGCGCCGCGCCACCCAGGCGGCGGCCAGGCCGCAGGCGGCCGCGGTGTTGCGCCCCTGGGGCTCGGCCAGGATGTTTTCCGGCGGCAGTTCGGGAAGCTGATCCCCCACCTGCTCGGCGTGCGCCCGGCCGGTGACCACCAAAATCCGCCGTGGCTCCACCAGAGGGGACAGGCGATCCACCGTCTGCTGCAACAGGCTGCGCCGGCCGGTAAGGCAAAGCAGCTGCTTGGGGCGCTTTTGCCGGCTGGCCGGCCAGAAGCGGGTCCCGCTGCCTCCGGCCATTATCACCGCGTAAAAATTCATTTATCTATCCCCAGAAATTCCAGGCCAGGGTAAACAGCCCCACCGCGAAGCAGTAAGGCGCGAACCAGTGGAAGGCGCCGGCCTGTACGATCTTCAATAGCATCCTCAGAGCCAGGTAGCCGCTTATGGCGGCGGTGATGAAGCCCATGATCATGGGCGCCAGTTGGGACGCCGACGGCGCTCCCAGTTCATGCACGTGCAAGACCAGGGCCCCCAGGATGGCCGGTATGGACAGCACAAATGAATAATGGGCGGCCATGCGGCGGTTGACCCCCAGCAATAGGGCCATGGCTATGGTGCTTCCCGAGCGGCTGATGCCCGGGGTTATGGCCAAGCCCTGGGCCAAGCCTATGAGCAGGGCCCGGCCCGCGCCCACCCGCTCCAAGGGCCGGCCGGGCATACGCACCAGGGCGGTGGCCAAGAGCAGCCACCCGGTGACCAAAAGGGCCAGGCCCACTGTGAGCAGAGATGAGAACATGGACTCGAACAGGTCCTTCAAGAGAAAACCCATGATGGCCGTGGGGATGCTGCCCACGATCACCAGCCACAACAAGCGGCGGCCTTGCCTGCCCTCGCCGTCGCGCCACACGAAAAGACCCCGCATGATGCTCCACAGGTCCCGCCAGAAAACGCCCACCACCGCGACCAGGGTGCCCACGTGCACCGCGATGTCGAACATCAGCGCCGGTTCGGTGAAGCCCAGCAACCGCTGACCCAGAACCAGGTGCCCCGAGGAACTGACGGGCAGAAACTCTGTGAGCCCCTGCACCACACCCAGCGCCGCTGCTTGCCAAAGCTCCATGTTCGCTCCCATCTGCGGTTGCTAGGGAATATAGCCTGGGCGTGCAATCTAGTCGAGGGCTTTTGCCCCCGGCGTGGCCCAGGCGCGCCGGGGGCCATGGCGCACAAGATCATTGTAAAGCAAGCGGGGCCGCTTTATTATTTGGATGCCGCGTGCTTTGGCGCATAGGTCCGAAATTGAGGGGACATGGGAACCTTTTTCAGCAACATCAGCAAGCTCACCCTTAGCCGCGGCGTATCCATCGGGTTGGGTTTGGTGAGCACGCCCATAGTCACCCGCCTCTACCGTCCCGAGGACTTCGGCCTCTACGGGGTGGTGTTCTCCGTGGCATCCTGGTTTATAGCTTTTTCCTGCCTAGGCTACTACTCAGCCATCCCCCTGGCGGCCGACCGCCGGGAGGCGCGCACCCTGGTGCGTCTGTGCATGTGGATCTCGGCTGGGCTCACCCTCTTGGCGGTGATGGTCTTCGGCCTGGGCGGACCCTGGTTGGCCGGGATTTTGGGCGAGCCCCAGATCGCGCCATACCTTTGGTTCGTGCCCCTGCTTTTCTTGATCGACAGCGTCAAGAGCACCAGCGAAAGCATCCTGGCCCGGGAGGGGCGCTTTGGGGTTATTTCCGCAGTCAGTCTCATCGACTTGAACCTGGCCCGCCTGGTGTCCATCCTGTGGGCCCTGGTGCTCACCGCCGGGATCATGGGCTTACTCATGGGCGCCGTCATGGCCACTTCCCTGAGCCTGGCCATAGCCCTGGCCGTGGGCATCAGGGTGCTTTGGGACCAATCCGGCGAGGACGAGGCTCCCGCGGTGAGTTACGCCCAGGTCTTAAAAAACCACATCCAGTTCCCCAAGATCAACCTGTGGAACAACTTGCTGAAGGTGAGCACCGGCCGCATGCCGGTGTTCGTGCTGGCCGCCTACTTCGACCCGGCGGTGGTGGGTTTTTTCACCTTTGCCACCAACATCATCTCCCTGCCCCTGCGCGTGTTGGGCAACTCGGTGTCCGATGTTTTCTATCCCGAGGCGGCTAGGGAATGGAACGAGAGCGGCGCGGTGGAACGCGCCCTGCACTTCGCGATTAAGTTCCAGGCCACCATCGGCATCTTCCCCATGGTGGCCCTTGGCCTGTTGGGGCCGCTTTTCTTTGAGGTGGTGTTCAGCTTCCGCTGGACCGAGGCCGGGGTGTTAAGCCAAATCCTGGCCTTCTGGACCCTGATGAACTTCATCACCGCGCCCATCTCCAGTTTGTTCCTCATCGTCAACCGGGCCGGGACCCGCCTGGTGTTTTCCATCATGCACCTGGCGGTTACCCTGCTTTCGCTGTTCGCGGGGAGCATGATCGGCAACGTGCGCTTGACCCTGGCCATCATGTCGTTCAGCCTGGGCCTGGTCAGCCTAGTGATGTTCATCCACATCCTCAGGCTGGGCAAGGCCAAGGTGTGGGCCAACATCAAAGTCCTTCTCAAGGAGATGTGGTTCTCCCTGCTCACCCTGCTGCCGGCCGCGGTGGCTTTCTATTATTTCGAACTGCGTTGGCCTTCCCTGGGCCTGTCGGCCCTGGGGGCGGTGGTGTATTTCGGCCTGCTCTACTGGCGGGACAAGGAAATACACGAAAGGGTGCTTCGGATCATGGGACGCCGCCCGGACGTGGCCAAGCCGGCCCTGGAGCCCCAGGAGGGCGACAACCTGTAGGGCTGGCCCCCGGGCCCCCTAACGCCTCGGCGTCCCATCCCCGGCCATGCAGGGGCCCCGGGCCCGCAAGCGCGAGACGATCACCACAAAACAATCCCTGCCCAACAGCCCCAGGGGAAGCTCGCAGTACTGCTCCAGGGCGTAACCGTGGTACGTCTCGGCCTTCACGGCGTCCGGGCCCATAACGGTCACGGATTGGCTGGGCCCTTGGGCCAGGCCGGCTTGGCCAAGGGCCCGGGGCACCTCCCGTTTGCCGGCGGGAGCGAACAACAGCACCGACAGGTCCGTCCGGGGCGAAATCGCCAAAAGGGCGGGGTTGCCCCCGGAGGCGAACTTGTCCAACACCTCCGACGGCTGGAGCATTTCCTTGGCGCGCAACTGGCGCGCGGGATCAAGGTCGGCCCCCCGGGGGTCCACCAATACGCCCCCGGCCAGGGAACAGGGCGCCGGACCCAGGACATGGCCCGGACGGGCCAGCCCCACCGGCGCTCCCTGGGCCACCACCCCCACCCGGCGCAGATCGGGCCGCATGGTGGGCAAGACGAAACGCACCGTGGAGAGCACTTCCGCTTGTCTGGCCGCCTGGGCGCCGGCCGGCCCCCAGGCCGCCCGCCCCAAGTTGGGGCCGTAGTGGGCCCGCATGATCTTTTCCCAGCGAGGTTGACTGCGGCCGTAGACTCCCTTGGTGAAGGGTTCGGGGCTCCAACCGTAAAGGTTGTAGTTGGCGTTCAGGCGGGCGGGCATCTGCCAGCAGGCCAAGGCCCCGCTGGCCAACAGGAACAGGGCCACCAGGGCCAGCGACACGCTCCAGGCCCGGCTGGGCCAGGAGAATCGAGCCAGGGCGAGCAGGCAGATCAGAGTGGTGAGGTTCATCAGGGGCTCGGCCCATATGAGATCGCGCAGGATGAAGCGGTCCAGGACCAGGGGGTGGGCGTAGGCCAACAGGGCCAGGGCCAGGGCCAGCCAGGCGGTCCGGCTGAGGGCCGGATTAAGGCGGCGGCGGGCGCACCAGGCCAAGAGCGCCAGGGAAACCAGGTTGGCCAGCACCGCGGGCCATAGGTAGGCCAGAAGCTTGAGGTGCTCGGCCAGGGGCACCAGCATGAAGCCCTTGCGCATAAAGGCCATCTTGTAGTCCAGCAGCAGATACTGCCAGGCCAGGGCGGGCGTTAGCCCCACCAGGAAATGGCAGAAAAAGCTGGCCCCAAATCCCAAGAGCACAAAGGAGGCATAGGCGGCCAGGGTTGTGACCAGGCCCCATCGCTGGGGAGCGATTAACAATCCCCAAAGGTTGACCAGGGTGAGGACCACCAAAAGAGCCAGCAGGGCCATCCAGGGCAGGGAAGGCTGGATGCTGAGGCGGTGCAAAAAGGCCCCCATGCCCTCGGGGATGGGCTCCACCCAGGCCAGCCAGCCCAGCCCGGCCAACACCGCCAGGGCCAGGGCCGAGGCGGCCAGGGCGGCCAGGCGCGTCCCGCGTCCCAGGGGAGGCAAGGCCTGGGGCCAAGGCAGGCCGCCCAGGGCCGGGAGCAGCAAAAACAGCAGGGGCGCGGCCAACAGGTAGGTGCCCAATTGGACCTTGGTGACAAAGGCCAAGCCCAACAAGAGGCCCGAGGACCATAGCCAAGCCAAGCGCCCCCAGCCTCGGCCCCGTCCGGCCAGCACCGCCGTCAGGGCGGCCCCGGCCCAGAACAGCAGGCTGTATTGTTCGGTGCGGATCATGGCCGCCTGGTAGAAAAGGCCCTGCTCCAGGCCCAGGATGAGCGCCGCGCCCAGGGCCCAGAAGGCGCGGGGCCGAAAGGCCGCCTGCAAGGAGCTCCACAGCAGAAACACCGCGCCCAGCACCGCCAGGGGACTGAGCCGGCGCAGCAACTCCACCGCCTGGGCCAGGCAGGCCAGGGGGTTGAGGGACTGATCCAGTTGGGCCAGGTTCGCCGCCGAGAGCATATCCAGGCCCGCGGCCAGGCGGCTGGCCCACACCGTGATCAGGTAGGCGCCGAAGCCGGGGCTGTGGATGTGGTCCGGCAGCAGGCCGCTGTTGATGATAAGGGTGTCCAGGGCCACGATGTGGTCCAGGTCCCAGATGAAGTAATAGGGGAAGGCCTGGCTCAGGCCCCAGTAGGCCAGGGCCAGAAACACGAACACTGGCACGGCCCACAACAGGGACGCTTGGCTGGGGAGCGGGGCTAGGCGCGCAGGCGCGCCGCCCCTGTCATGGGCCGGTTGGCTCATACGAATTTAAGCTTCTTGAGCCCTATCCACAGCATCTTGATCAGCAGCCAGCCGTGGCTCCAGCGGGAGATGTTGGTGCTGCCGTAGATGCGTTCCCGGTAACGGATGGGAAGGTCCACCATCTTCATGTTCTGCTTGGCCGCGCCGAAGATCAGGTCAAAGTCGCCGAAGGGATCGAACTCGCCGAAATAGGCCCGGTTGGCCGCGATGACCTCGTAGTCGCGGCGGCTCATCACCTTGGTGCAGCAGAGGGTGTCCTTGATGGGCTGCTCCAAACACCAGGAGAAGGCCAGGCTGAAGAACTTGTTGCCCAGGAAGTTGATGGGCCGCATGGCTTTATCTTCCATGGGATAGACCAGGCGCACGCCGTTGATATATTCGCCCTTGCCGCCGTACCAGGCATCATAGAAGGGAGTCAGGTTCTCCGGCGGGAAGGTGAGGTCCGCGTCCATGATCATGAACAGGTCGCCCTCGGCTTTTTCAAAACCCAGGCGCACCGCGTCGCCCTTGCCCACGCCGGTCTGCTGATAGGCCTTGGCCCGGCGGTGGGGATGGTCCTTGAGGGCCTGTTGGATGGCTCCCCAGGTGTCGTCTGTGCTGTGACCCTCCACGAAAATAAGCTCGGTGCCCGCGCCCATTTCCGGGGTGCGGCGCATCAGGCCGTCGATGTTGCCCGCCTCGTTGCGCGACGCGATGATCACCGAAACCACCGGCTCTTTTTCCATGGGCTTGGCCGGGGCCGGGCGGGACATGACGAAGTTGCACAGGGCCAGGTACTTGAAGGGCCAAATCCTGGCCAGCACCCGGTTGAACATCCAGCTGGGCGCGGCCCCGGGCATGGGCCAGAGCAACTCCATCCAGGTGCGGAAGGTCTGGTAACCGGCCAGATCCAGGAGGTTGGCCGCATCTGGGGCGGTGAACCAGTTCTGGGTCAGCAGGGGCTGGGCCAGGCCCAGGCCCCGCACCACGGCCAGGGGCGCGGCCCACAGCCGGGAGTGGAAATTGAGGATGATGCGGGTGCGCGGATTGCACGCCGGGCGCAGCTTTTTCAGCACCTCCTGCACGTCCCAAAGGTCGTTGACCAGGTCCGAGAGGATGATGTAGTCGAAGGTCATGCCCTCCAGGTCCAACTCCTGCGCATCCACGCACAGGAAGCTGTGCTCCGGGTGGCGCTCCCTGGCCTGGGCGATCATCTCCGGGCAGAAATCCACCCCCAGCCCCACCGAGGGCTTGAGCGCGGCCAAGAGGTCGCCCTGGCCGCAGCCCACTTCCAGCACCTTTTGGCCGGGGGTGATCAGGCGACCGTAGATGCGTTTCAAATGATTGAGGTAGAAGCGGTGCCCCACCCGGCCTCCCTTGGAAGCGGAGGCGGCCACTTTTTGCCAAAAGCTCAGGCGCTTTTGGTTGTAGGCCTGGCGGTAGTTCTCGTCGGTGTAATTGGGGGGAGCCTGATCCATGTTTGTTCCTTCGCGTGGGGCCGGGTGTTGGGCCGGGGGCCCTATTTGTTCGCTTGCCGGGAGTCCTTGGGGCCGCGCCCCAGCCGCTGGAGCAACTCCCGGTTGAGCCTTTGGTGCTCTTCTTTAGCCTCGGCTGCGGCCTTGGGGGAAACCCCTCTGCTTTTTAACAATTTTACCAGCCTTTTGTCCAAGACGGCCTGCTCGCGCTGGGCCCGCAGGCTGCGGCGCAGGAGCTTCTGATCGCGGGATGCCCTTAGGCGGTTGGCCAGCACCCAGCCCAGGGCCAGGCCCAAAAGCAGCACCAAGGCCGCAGCCAGGGCCAAGGCAGCCAGGCCCAGACCACCTCCGGGCAATCCCTGCCCGCCGGGAGCGCCCCGTTGCTTTAGCTCCTGTGCCTGCACCAGACGGCGCTGGTTGACCAGGGCCAACTGATTCAGCAATCCCGCCCGGCTGAAGGCCCCTTGGCGTTCCTGTTGATACAGGCGCAGGAAGTCCTGGATTTGCACCATGGCCTTGTTGCCCAGGCGGTCCATCTCCTCCTGAAAGGAGGCCATCACCGGCTTGAGGGCGGTGGCCAGCATGTCCGAAGCCGGGCGAAAGGCCACGGTGACCTCGGCTCGCATATCTGGGTCCTGGGGCGAGGTGTAGTGCAGGCGCAGCCAGATCAGCATCTGCCCGCTCACCGACAACCCCAGCTTGTGCATGGTCACCTGGGCCAGGTACACGATCTGTTTGGGGCCGGGGCGCTCCATGGTCATCTGGGCGCGGTTGCTGTAGGTGCTCAGGTTGAAAGAATGCGCCGTGCCGCCCAGCTGCTCCAGAACCAGATTGCCCAGCAGGGGATGCCGCCGCTTGAACTCCGGCTGGCTGACCACGGCCAGAACCCCCACCATGTTGTCCACCAAAAAGTCCAACTCTTGGGGTGAGATGGCCCAGCGCTGGTCTTGGTAGGCTTGTTGGTAGATGGCCTGGTCCAGGAACTCCCTGGGCTCCTGGGCGGCGGCGGCCCCCGGCCAAAGGCAGCAGACCAGAATGGCAGCCAGTATGATGTTGCGCGAGTGACGCAATTTGCTTGTTCTCTCCGGTTAAAGACAGTTTAACTAATAGCATGAGGCAAGGGCTTGGTAAAAGACCCCATGGAGGACAGAGAGCGGCCAGACGTCCAAATTTGGGGCGTCCCGGGGGTTCGCGGGGCGCTGCTTGCGGGTGAGAAGTAGGACTAATCCATAGATAAATTTATAAAAAGAGCTTGACAGGCCGGGGCTTACTACTCTAGGCATGATAGGAAAAGTGTACATCATTATGTGGGCCGGATTCACACCCGAGTTAAGCCGCTTGACAGAAGCAAGCCAACTGCATACAATCGTTAGCTAAAGCCTACCGCTTTATTACCGGCAAGGAGTGCCCGTCCATGAACAAGTCCCAACTTATAGAGGCGCTGGCTAAAGCCGAGGGCCTAACCATCAAGAAGGCGGAAATGGTGATCAACACCGTTTTCGGATCAGTCGAGGATGCTCTCGTTCTCGGTGATAGGGTGGAGATACGCGGATTTGGCAGCTTCAAGGTCAAGGACTACGATGGCTACCAGGGACGCAATCCCAAGACGGGCGAGATAATCGACGTAGGCCAGAAAAAGCTGCCCTTTTTCAAAGTGGGCAAAGAGCTTAAGGAACGAGTGGACAGCGTCGATTAAGCCCGCCCCCTGGCCTGTGGGCCAGGTTGGCAACCCTCTGATATTATTGTGTCCGCCCCGCCCAATTGAGCGGCGGGGCTGTTTTTTGCGGCTGACCAAGAACGAATTATGACCCCGGCCGTGCTAGGCGGGGAGCTAGCGGTGCCCTTTTCCCGAAATCCGCTTTTGCGGGGTCGAAGGCCCGCCTAGGGTTTTGCCATTAGGGGAGTTCTCGTGATACCGGGGTAAAGTCCGGACACCGCGCGACGTGCGGTCGTGAACCCCGTCAGGTCCGGAAGGAAGCAGCGGTAAGCGATGCGGTGCGTGTCGCGGAGCGATCTGGTCCTCGACCTTGTGCTTCACAGACCCCTTGACGGCAGGCTCGAAGCGGGATGCACGGCTGGGGTCACCTTGTTTTTGCCTTGCCACTGACCATTCGCCAAACCATTTCCCAAATGTTGGCCCAAGGGCCTTGGAGCGCGCTGGAGTTGGCCGGGGATCTGTGTCTCACCCGCCGGGAGGTGGAGGAGCACCTGGAGCACCTGGGCCGCTCCCTGGGCCGCCGCCGTCTGGACGCGCCGGGGCGCTGCCCCGCCTGCCGGGGCCAGCGCATAGACGGCCCCTGGTTCCAGGTGAAGCCCTAGGGGCGTATTGGAGCCTATTGCAGGTTTTGCCGGATGCGGCGTGCGCTTTCCATGGTTTCGCTAGCCACCTCTTCCAGGCGGCCGGGCTCCAGGGATGAGGTGAAGCCAACCACATACAGGGCCGAGGCCATGCCCCCGGCCGAGCCAACCAACACCGCCACCCCCCAGATGCCGGTGAGGTATTCATCGCGCTCCACGGCGTAACCTCGGCGGCGGGCTTGCTCCAATTGGCGGTGATATTCCTTGGGATCAACCACCGATTGGGGGGTGTAGCGGGGCAGGCCGTGGGCCAAAACCTCCTCCACCACCGCGGGCGGTTGGCCCGCCAAGAAGACCTTTCCCACCGCGCCGGCCAAAAGAGGCAGGCGGGTGCCCGGCCCGGCGGAGATGCGAATTTGCTCCGGAGGCTGGCGGGCCTCCACCACCATCACCTCGCCCCGGCCCATGATCCCCAGAAACACCGATTCGTCCAACCGGCCGCAAAGACGGGTCATCTCCGGGCCGGCGGCGTCCCGCAGGCTGGCCTGGGCAAAGCCGCGCCGGGCCAGGGTGGCAACCAATGGCCCTAGGCCGTAGCGCTTGCTGCCCGGGTCCCGGCTCAGGGCCCCGCCGGCCTCCAACTGCTTGCACAGGCCAAATACCGTTCCCTTGCTGATGCCCAGGTGGCGGGAAAGTTCGCTGATGCCCAAGCCGTCGCTGCTCTGGGCCACCAACTCCAGTATCTTTAATGCTCGTCCCACCGAGGGGGCGCGGTAGCCGTTCTGGGGGGACATGCGTTCTCCTCGCTGAACAGAGAATGGCCCATGATGCCCCCGCCGCGGGGGGATGTCAAGAATGGGCGGGCCCAGGTCCGGGCGTAGCTGGGCCTTGTAAACAGGGGATGGGAATGCTAGCGTAACTGCACCTTTGGTGGCCTTTACGGTGGGGTTATGTCTGCTCTGATCCTATTGGTTTTGCTCGCGGGCGGCGTGCTGTATCTGGGGGGCGGTTTGTTCTACCTTTACCGCTATCTCCAGGCGCGGCGCATGCATCCCCAGGCGCCCCGCATGTGGGACGGCACGCGGCGGCGGTTTCTCTGGCTGGCCGGGGTGGGAGCGGTGATGGTCGCGGGCTTTGTCTGCATGGCCTGGTGGTCGCCGCCCGGCCCCATGGACCTGCAGGCCCGTGCCACCGGCCAGGAGGCCGCAGTGGGCAGTGAGACCTTGCCGCCGCCCCAGGCAATGGTGCGGGGCCCGGTGCCGGCCTTCAGCGAAACTCCCGAGACCACCAGCACCACCACAACAACAACAACCAGCACTACCACCACCACCGAAAGCACGGCCAGCACCAGCACCACCCTTGCGCCCAAGCCGGTCAAAAACGCGGCCCGGTCCCAAGGCCGGGGAGCCTGGACGGTGTGCGCCGCGTCCTTTCGGCGCGAATCCGTGGCCCAGGGTTACGCCCAGCGCCTGGCCAAGCAAGGCCTTCCCGCCCGGGTGAATCTGGTGGACCTGGGCAAGCGGGGCACCTGGCACCGGGTCTGCGTGGGCAGCTTCACCACCCTGGATGAGGCCCGGGGACAGTACAAGGCCTGGGAAAAGCAAGGCCTTATCAGCGACGCTTTTCTTTTGCCCCTGCGCTGAGACCGCGCCATGGATGACAAGCGCCTGTGGTTCCTGTTAAACGAGGTGGCCCAGGTCTTGGGGGTGGATGTGCGCCTGGAAAGCCTGGACGGGGGCGAAGACCCCTCGGCCAGAAGCGGCATCTGCCGGCTGCGGGGAAAACCGGTAATATTCATCGAGCGGCGGCAAGACACCTCCCAGCGCTGCCGCCGCCTGGGAGTGGGGCTATTGGCCCTGGATTTGGACGGGGTTTACCTGCGCCCGGTGGTGCGGGAATATCTGAGCGAGTTGGCCGGCACCGAAGGCCAAGGAGATAAATGGGATGACTGAGGCGAGAGCACAGTGAGCGCGGCCAAGCGCGGCAAGGAACGCCTGGCCGAACTGGAGCGCCAGGTGCGGGGCAAGGGGGTGCAACTGGCCTATGAGAAGCTCCAGTTCGCAGGGCTGCACCTCAAGAGCGGCCTGTGCTGGTTCAAGGGCCGCTACTACCTGTTCGTGGACCGCTTGAAGCCGGTGGGCGATCGGGTGGATCTTTTGGAACAGGCTCTGGAAGATTTGGCCATGCTGCCCGATCCCACCCTGGGGCCTCCCGCCGCCTTCCAGCCGGGGGTCAACGAGGCGGCCCAGGCGGAAGGCCGGGACGAGGACTCCGGCGACGATGCCGCCGAGCCCCAGGCCAAACCGGAAAAGGCCGATGCCTGATCTTCCCCTGGCCCAGCGGGTCGAGGTGGTGTCGCTGCCGGTGAGCGGCGAGTTCGCCACCGAAAAGCGCTTCGCCGACTCCCGGGGCGAGGGCCATTTGATACTGAACGGCCCCCAGGTGCGCCGGGCCGGGCTGTTCACCCTGCTGCCCGGGGCGGGGTGCCGGGGCGGCCATATGCACCGGAGCAAGAACGAGTACATCTACGTCGCCGCAGGGCGGGGCAGGGCCGAGTTCTTTTGCCCCCATAGCGGCGAGCGCCTGGCCTTGGAGGTGGAAGCGGGTCACCGCCTCTACATTCCCGCCGGGGTGGCCCACCGTTTCACGGCCAGCCAGGCCATGACCTTCGTGGAACTGAGCGACCGGCCCTATCAGGCCGAGGACGACCTGCCCGTGGAGTTTGCCCAGGAGTGAGCCATGCTTGAGCAGATGCTGGCGTTTATCAGGGAAAACGATATTTGCGTGCTGGCAACAGTCAACGGCCAGGAGCCCCACGCCTCGCTCATGGCCTACCTGCCTGGGGACCAGGGCCGCAAGATATATTTGATAACCTCGGCCGACACCCTGAAGTACCGGAACATCCTGACCAATCCCCAGGTGAGCCTGCTCATCGACGATTGCCGGGATGGTGAACCGGGCCGCCAAGCAAGGGCCCTGACCGTGGGCGGCACATGCACCCCCGCGCCGGAAGAGGAACAGGAGCGCCTCAAGGCCCGGTTCGCCGAGCGGCTGCCCCACCTGGCCGGCATCACCGCCGATCCGGCGGCCAAGGTGCTGGTGGTGCGGGCGCGCACCCTGCAACTTCTGGCCGGGCCCCTGGAATCAAGCTACGTGGAACTGGGCTAGGTCCGTCCGGGCCTTGACAGCCCGGTGGCCCCCAGGGTAAATTTTGCCTCGTTTTTCAGCCAGGCCGCGCAGTTAGTCACTTTTCACCGCATGGCGAAAGGGGCCTTGCCTGGCGGCCCTAGAAAAGGAAACATCTGGTGAACAAGCGTAATCTGCCTCCCATCCCCCCGGAGATCGAGGCCCTGGTGCCTTACAAACCGGGCAAGCCCATAGAAGAGCTGGAGCGGGAGCTGGGCATAAGCGGGGCCATCAAATTGGCCAGCAACGAGAACCCCTTGGGCCCCTCGCCCAAGGCGGTGGCGGCCATGGCCCGGGCCCTGGATGGCCTGCACCGCTACCCCGACGGGGCGGGATTTGAGCTGCGCCAGGCCCTGGCCAAGCGTTACGAACTGGCCCAGGAGCAGATCGTGCTGGGCAACGGCTCCAACGAGATCATCGAGCTGTTGTGCCGGGCCTTTTTGCGCCCCGGCGATTTGGCCCTGGCCGCGGCCCCTTCCTTCCTGATGTACTCCAAGCTGGTGCAAGTGGCTGGCGGGCGGCTGAAAGAGGTGCCCCTCAACGACTTTCGCCTGGACCTGAAGGCCCTGGCCCGTGCCATCGAACCCCGCACCCGCCTGGTGTTTGTCAACAACCCGGACAACCCGGCGGGCACCGCCTTCAGCGGCGAGGAATTCCGCGAGTTTCTGGGGCAGGTGCCCCCCGGCGTGGTGGTGGTGTTGGACGAGGCCTACATAGATTTCGCCTCCGACCCCCAAGTGGCCCAGGGCACCGATTTTTTGGACCACGCCGTGCCGGTGGTGGTGATGCGCACCTTTTCCAAGGCCTATGGCTTGGCCGGGCTCCGGGTGGGCTTTGGTCTGGGGCCGGTGGAGATCATGGATATCCTGCACCGGGTGCGCCAGCCCTTCAACACCTCCATCCTGGCCCAGGCCGCCGGCGCCGCCGCCCTGGCCGACGAGGAGTTTCTCCAGAAAACCCTTCAGGTCACCTGGCAGGGGCTAAAGGATTTCTACGCCTGCTTTGAGCGCCTGGGCCTGGTGTACGTGCCCAGCCAGACCAACTTCGTGTTGGTGAAAATAGGACCCAAGGCTTCCCATGTGGCCGACGAGCTGCTGAAGCGGGGAGTCATCGTGCGCAAGATGGCCTCCTACGGTCTGCCCGAGCATCTGCGCATCAGCGTGGGCCTGCCCCAGGAGAACCGCCGTTTCATGGACGAGTTGAGCGCCATTTTGGGCGAGGGCTAGGCTCCATGGTGGTGACCGTGGATGGGCCGGCCGGCTCGGGCAAGTCCTCGGCCAGCCGCCTTTTGGCCCGGGAGTTGGGCTTCGCCTTCTTGGACACCGGGGCCCTGTACCGGGCCATCGCCCTGGCCGCCCAACGGGCCGGGATGCAGGATGCCGGCGAGGAAGAGCTTGACGCCTGGCTGGAGGAGGTGCCCCTGGAGGCCAAATCCCGGGAGGGCTGCTTCTTGGTGCTTTTGGATGGCCAGGACGTGGAACCCTTCATTCGCAATGAAGTAATCAGCCAATTGGCCAGCCGCCTGTCGGCCCTGGCCCCGGTGCGGGGGCATCTCATGGGCCTGCAACGGGCTGCCGGCCAAGCGGGGGATTTGGTGGCCGAGGGCCGGGACATGGGCACCGTGGTCTTCCCCCGGGCCGAGGCCAAGTTTTTTCTCACCGCCAGCGAAAACGAGCGGGCCCGCCGGCGTTGGCGGGAGCTTGCCCAGCGCGGGCAACCGGCTGAGTTGGATGAGGTATTGGCGGATCTGCGCCTGCGGGACCGGCGCGATTCCCAGCGCAGCCTGAGCCCCTTGCGCCCGGCGGAGGATGCCGTGGTGTTGGACACCACCGGCCACGGGCTGCCGGAGGTGGTGGAAATCCTGGCCCAGGCGGTGCGAGGGCGGCAATGGGTCCTGGCCCAAAAGGCCAATGAAACCTTGTAAACCCCCGTACTTTCTGGTAGGAGAACTTAGTTTTACAAGTTGCGGAGCCCGGCCGGAGCATGGCCGTGGCCGCCGCGTGGCTATACCATTAGGAGCTAAAGCGATTTAACCATGGCCGATAACGATCTTACCAAGGACTTGGTGGCGGAAGACGCCCCCAAGGCCGCCGACGAAATTACCACACCCGAGAGCCCTGCCCCTGAAAGTCCCGCTCTACAGGAAGGAGACCTCTCCCCCGAGGAGCTTGAGCTGGCCTACGAACAGTCGATGAAGGAGATTCAGGAGGGCGAGGTTGCCCGGGGCACCATCGTGGCGGTTGAAAACGACTACGTGGTGGTGGACATTGGCTACAAGTCCGAAGGTCAGATCGACATAAGCGAATTCCGCGACATTGACGGCGTGATCAAGGCCGAGGTGGGCCAGGAAGTGGACGTCCTGTTGGAGCGGGCCGAGGACGAGGACGGCACCATCATCCTGTCCAAGGAAAAGGCCGCCAAGATCAAGGTGTGGGACGAGATAAGCCGGGTCTACAACGACGACGGCATGATCCACGGCACCATCGTGGGACGGGTCAAGGGCGGCATGAGCGTGGACATCGGTGTCAACGCCTTCCTGCCCGGCAGCCAGGTGGATCTCAGGCCGGTGCGCAACCTGGACTCGCTTATCGGCCAGGAGTTTGATTTCAAGATCCTCAAGTTCAACAAGAAGCGCGCCAACATCGTGCTTTCGCGCCGGGTGCTTCTTGAAGAAGAGCGTGAGCAAAAAAAGACCAAGACCCTGCAGGTGCTGGAAGAGGGCCAGGTCATGGCCGGCGTGGTCAAGAACATCACCGACTACGGCGTGTTCGTGGACCTCGGCGGCATCGACGGCTTGCTGCACATCACCGACATGAGCTGGGGCCGGGTGGGGCATCCTTCGGAGATGTTCAACATCGGCGACGAGATCACGGTGAAGGTCCTGAGCTTCGACCGCGAGCGCGAGCGGGTGAGCCTGGGCCTGAAGCAACTCAAGGAAGACCCCTGGCTCAACGCCTCCGACCGCTATCAGGTGGGCACCCGCATCAACGGGCGGGTGGTGAGCCTGGCCGACTACGGCGCGTTCGTGGAGGTGGAAGAGGGCATCGAGGGCCTGATCCACGTCAGCGAGATGTCTTGGACCCGCAAGGTGCGCCATCCTTCCAAGATTGTCAACGTGGGCGACATGGTGGAGGCGGTGGTGCTGTCCATCAGCCCCGAGCAGAAGCGCATCAGCCTGGGCATGAAGCAGGTTGAGCCCAACCCCTGGGACGTCATCGCAGAGAAGTACCCCGTGGGCACCACCATCGAGGGCCGCATTAAGAACATCACCGACTTCGGCCTGTTCATCGGCATCGACGAGGGCATCGACGGACTGGTGCACATCTCCGACATTTCCTGGACCAAGCGCATAAAGCACCCCGGCGAGCTCTACAAGAAGGGCGACGAGGTGCGGGCCATAGTGCTGAACATCGACCGGGAGAACGAGCGCTTCTCCCTGGGCATCAAGCAGCTTGACGGCGACCCCTGGGAGGAGATCCCCAACAAGTACCGGGTCAACACCCGGGTCAACGGGGTTATCACCAACGTCACCGACTTCGGCCTGTTCGTGGAACTGGAGGAGGGCGTCGAGGGCTTGGTGCATGTCAGCGAGATCGCCGACGACAAGATCAAGACTCCGGTTGGCATGTACAACGTGGACGACGTGATCGAGGCCAAGGTGGTCAGCGTGAACCGCCGCGAGCGTAAGATCGGCCTGTCCATGCGCCGCCTGGACGAGGAGGCCGAGCGCCAGGTCTACAGCGAGTACGTCAACTCCACCCAGGCCGCCACCAGCAACCTGGGCGCCCTGCTCAAGGAGGGCTTGGCTCAGAAGGAAGACGATGAGAACGGGGATGGACCCGGCGAGGACAAACTGTAGGCCTCCGAAGAGACTTTTATGAAAAAGCACCCCCTGGCCCTGGCCTTTGGGGTATGCACCCTGATCGTGGTCTTGTTTGGCGGAGCCCTGTTGCTTACAAAGCCGGGGCTCCGCCCGCAAGCCTTTTTCGGGGGCAAAATAGCCGTTCTGATGGTCAACGGCCTCATCGAGCAGTCCCAGACCTTCAACGAAGCCCTTATCCGCCTGCGGCGCGATGATTCCATAAAAGCCATCATCATCAGAGTGGACTCCGGGGGCGGCGGCGCCGCCGCTTCCCAGGAGATGTTCATGGAGGTGGCCCGCACCGCCAAGGTCAAGCCGGTGGTGGGCTCCATGGGCGGGGTGGCCGCCAGCGGCGGCTACTATCTGCTGGCTCCGTGCAGCAAGATCGTGGCCGCCCCGGCCACGGTCACCGGCTCCATCGGGGTAATCGCCACCATTCCCGACCTGCACCAACTGCTGGAAAAGCTGGGGGTGCGGATGCAGATTCTCCGGTCGGGCAGCCTCAAGGGAGCTGGCATCCCCTCCAAGGCCCTAACCGAGGCCGAGCGGGCCAACCTGCAGGAGCTCATCGACCAGACCCACCGCCAATTCGTTTCCGACGTGGCCAAGGGCCGGCACATGAAGTACGAGCAGGTGGAGGCCCTGGCCAACGGCGGGGTGTTCACCGGGGCCAAGGCCAAGCAGTTGGGCCTGGTGGACTTGTTGGGCAACTTCCAGGACGCGGTGAACCTGGCCGCCCGCCTGGGGGGCATCAAGGGCGAACCCACCCTGGTGTGGCCCGAGAAAAAGGGCGGTTTCTGGTCTGATATGTTGCGGGAGCAGGCCCGCCTGTTCTTCAGGGACCTGGCCGCCGAGCTGGGAGCCATGCCCGGCCTGGCCTTCCGCTGGCCCGCCTCGCCCCTGAAACCATGAGGGCGGCGGTAAATCCCCTAACCTTTGTGCGCGCCTTCGGGGCCCCCTTGAGGGCCCTGGGCTTTTTGTGGGGCCACAAGCGCCTTTTGCCCCTGGCCGCCGCTCCCTTCTTTCTTAACCTGCTTCTTTTCGTTCTGGCTTTTTGGTTGAGCTACGCCTATCTGGGGGATTGGGTGCGTGGCCTGCTGCCCGGCGGAGAGGGCTGGTGGTGGGCCGTGCTGCTCTACCTATTGCTGGTCCTGGTGGTGCTGGCCCTTTTGATCTTGCAGATATACCTGTTCGCCGTGGTGGGCCGGATGGTGTCCGAGCCTTTCCTGGATCTGCTCACCCGCCGCACCGAAGCCCTGGCCCAGGGGATGCCCCCGGGAGCGCCCTGGGCCGACGGCGGACTGGCCCGCGAGGTGCTTCGGGCGCTCCGGCAAAGCCTGATGCGCCTGCTCATATATTTGGGGGTGATGCTGCCCCTGCTCTTGCTCAACTTCATACCCGGCTTGGGAGGGGTGGCCTACGCCGTCTTGGCCTGGCTGGTCACCGCCCATTTCCTTGCCCTGGAGTTCATGGACTATCCCCTGGACCGCCGGGGCCTTAGCCTGAAGGAAAAGTCGCGCTACGTGCGGGGCATGGGTCTGGGCTGGCTGGGGTTCGGCAGCGCGGTGTTGGCCATGGGCCTGGTGCCGGTGGTGAACTTCGCCCTGTTGCCCCTGGCGGCGGTGGGCGGCACCCTGCTGTACCTGGAGCGCCCCCTGCCGCCTTCCGATATCCCAGCCCCCCGCAATCCCGCCTTGCCCTGACCGCCTTGGATGTTGGTGGTACAATTCGAAATTCTCGCGCCATCTGATCCAAGGTGTTAGGAACCTCGCCATGCCCCAACTCAACAACATAGACGGCATGGAGGCGGCACCGGAGTTCAGCCGCAACCTGGCTCTATTGGGCATCGGCCTCAGCGTGTTCATGGGCACCATGGACATAAGCATCGTCACCATCGCCCTGCCCACCCTCATGCAAGACCTCAAGGCCAGCCTGGCCACCATCGAGTGGGTGGTGGTGAGCTACGCCCTGGTCATCACCTCGCTCATGCTGGGGGTGGCCCGCCTGGGCGACATGTTCGGCAAGAAGCGGGTCTATCTTTTGGGCATCGCGGTGTTCGGGGTGGGCTCGGCGCTGTGCGCCCTGGCCACCAACGCCTGGACCCTAATCCTCTTCCGGGGCGTGCAGGCCATGGGCGCGGTGATGATGCAGGCCCTGGGCATGGGCATAGTCACCGAGATATTTCCCGCCGAGCAGCGGGGGAGGGTGATGGGCATCATCGGCACCGCCGTGTCCCTGGGCCTGGCCGTGGGCCATCCCCTGGGAGGCCTGCTGGTGGGCACCGTGGGCTGGCGGGCCATCTTCCTGGTCAACCTGCCGGTGTGCCTGCTCGCCTGGTGGGTGGTGGCCCGCAACGTGCCCAGCGACTGGAAGGGCAAAAACGGGGAGCGCTTCGACGCGCCGGGCGCCTTGATTTTGTTCCTGGCCCTGGTCTGCTACGCCCTGGGCATGACCATGGGCCAGCACTACGGCTTCTCCTCTGGCGCGGCCCCGCTGCTGTTGGGGGCCTGCGTCTTGGGAGTGGCTGCCTTTCTGTGGGTGGAAACCACAACCCGCCACCCAATGATGCCCCTGGGCCTGTTCAAAGATCCTCAATTTGGCCTGGGCCTGCTCATGGGATGGATCGCTTTTTTGATCCTGGGCGGGGTGTTCATCCTGCCCATCTACCTGCAGGTGGCCGAGGGCTACTCTCCCCAGCAGACCGGTTTTCTTATGTTGGTGGTGCCGGTGAGCATGGGGGTGGTCTCGCCCTTGGCGGGCTGGTGCGCCGACCGCTTTGGCGCCCGGGTGGTGAGCCTGGCCGGCCTGGTGCTGTTGGTGGTCGGGTGCCTGCGCCTGAGTGGCATAACCCTGCACATCTCGGCCTGGGAGTACGTCCTGAGGGTGCTGCCCCTGGGCCTTGGCTTGGGGCTTTTTCACGCGCCCAACAACAGCTCCATCATGGGTCGGGCCCCCCGCAATCGCCTGGGGGTGGCCTCGGGCCTGGTGTCGCTTTCGCGCACCCTGGGCAACACCTCCGGGGTTCCCTTGATGGGGGCAGTCTTCAGCGTCTACTTTTTGGCGGCGGCCCCGGGGGCGGACCAGGCAGACCTCATGGCCGCTCCACCCCAGGCCCTGGTGGCCGGGGTTTCCGGCGCCTTCCGGTTGGCCGCCTGGCTGGGCACCAGCAGCATCGCGGTGGCTCTGGCCGCCTGGTGGCTGGAGCGCCGCAATGAGCAGGCCTCCCCGGTTCGCTGACGAATTTGCCTGGCGCGGCCCCAAGGCCGGCGGGCAAGGCGGGTTAGCGGCGGCAGTAATCCACGATGGCAGCCACGTGGATGGCGGCGGTGTTGAGGAAGGGCAGGCCCAACTCGTCCCGGTCCAGGATCAGGGGTAGCTCGGTGCACCCCAGGATCACCGAGTCGATGGCCCGCTCGTCCTTCAGGCGGGCCGCGATGCCCAGAAGCTCCCGGCGGGTGCTGTCCTTGAAAACCCCCAACTCTATCTCGGTGTCCAGGCGCTGCTGGATCAGGGCCTGGTCTTCTTGCGGCGGCGCCACCACCTCCATGTCCCGGGGAGCGAAGCAGTCCTGGTAGAGGGTTGAGCCCATGGTGACCCGGGTGCCCAAGAGGCCCGGCCGTTTTAGGCCCATGGCCGAGGCCCTGTCACGGGTGGCCTCCACGATGCTGATGAGCGGCAGAGGCGAGCGGGCCTGGACCTGCTCAAAGGCCAGGTGGGGGGTGTTGGAGGCGATGGCCGCGAACTGGGCTCCGGCCCGGTGCAGGGCCATGACGCTCTCCAGCAACAACTCGGCCACCTGGTCCCACTGGCCGGACTGGAACAGGCGCAGGGCGCTGCCCAGGTTTAGGCTGTGGATGAAAATTTCCGGGTAGTCGTATTTGGCCCCGGCGGCGGCGAAGGCGCTGATGATGCCCCTGTAGTAATCAAGGGTGGATTCTGGGCCCAGCCCGCCGATCAAGCCGATTTTCTTCATAACCGCTCCGCGGAATTCGATCGCGCCGGGCGCGTGGCCGTGATCCCTGGTCAGACTCGGAATTCGTCCACCGCCCCGGCCCCTTCGCGGATGATCTCGGGCTGGTCGTCCACCAGGCTGATTACGCTGGAGGGCTGCCCCGGCACCGGCCCGCCGTCCACCACCATATCCAACTGCTTGCCTAAAAGCTCTTCCACCTCCCAGGCGTGCAGCAGCTCCCGGCCCTCGGCAGCGGTGGCCGTGGCGCTGGCCAAGGGGTGCCCCAGGGCTTGTACGATGGCCACGGGTATGGGATGGCCGGGCACCCTGATGCCCGCGGTCTTGCGCCGGGTGAGCATCATATTGGGCACCTCCCGGCTGCCGGTGAGCACGAAGGTGTAGGGGCCGGGCAGCAGGCGTTTGAGGGTCTTGTAGGCGTAATTGGTCACCAAGGCGTAACGGCTTACGTCGCTCAGGTCCGGACAGATGAAGGAGAAGGGCTTGGACTCGGGTTGGCCCTTGATCTGGTGGAGGCGTTTGAGTGCTTTTTTGTTGTGGATGTCGCAGCCCAGGCCGTAGAAGGTGTCGGTGGGATAGGCCACCACCCCGCCTTTTTCCAATAGCTCCACCACCCGCTGGATCAGGCGCGGCTGGGGATTCTGAGGGTTGATCTCCACAAGCACGGTTGGTGTCTCCTTCTCCGGCAAGCTTAGGCCAGCGCGCCCGGCAAAGCAAGGCCCCGCCGCTGGGGCGGGGCCAGATTTCAAATGCGGCGTTTGTCAGGCGCTAGAAGGGTATGTCGTCGTCCGTGGAGGGCGGTCCGCCGAAGTCGTTGCCGCCGCCACCGCCCTGACTGCCGCCTCCGTATCCTCCTCCGCCACCCTGGCCGCCTTGGCCGCCGGCGCCCAGGAATTGGATGTCCCGGGCCACGATCTCGGTCATGTACTTGCGCTCGCCGCTCTGGTCCTCCCAGGAGCGGGTGCGGATGGAGCCTTCGATGAACACTTGGCGGCCCTTGGACAGGTATTGGGCGGCGATTTCGCCCAGCTTGGCCCAGGCCACGATGCGGTGCCACTCGGTGCGCTCTTGCATGTTGCCCTCGCGGTCCTTGAAAGACTCGCTGGTGGCCAGGCGGAAGGTGCACACCGGGGTGCCGCTTGGGGTATACTTTAGTTCCGGGTCTGCACCCAGGTTGCCGATGAGAATGACTTTATTGACGCCGCGGGCCATTAGACAACTCCTTTGGATTTTGAGCTTGACTGTAACACAAGGTGAAAAGGGGCCGCAAGCCAAGGCGACCCGTGAAGGAGACAAGAGCCGCTGGTGGCGGCCGATACGCTATCTTTGGACCGCATGGGGCATGACCTGGATGGTGCTTCTGACCATCACCCTGTCCCTGGCGGTGGTTGTCGGGGGCCTCCTGGGAGTCAGCGATCACAAGCTGCAATGGGCTCCCCGGGCCTGGGCCCGCCTGCTCATGCGGGGCATCGGCTGCCGGGTGCGCCTGAGTGGCGGGGAAAATCTCAAACCCGGGGCCACCTACGTCTTCGCGGGCAACCACGCCTCGGCCCTGGACATACCATCCTTGCAGTCGGTGATGCCCAAGAACTTCCGGTGGGTGGCCAAGAAGGAGCTTTTCTCTATCCCTTTGTTCGGCCCAGCCCTCACGACTGCGGGCAACATCCCCATCGACCGCTCGGCCAGCCGCCAGGCCATGCATAGCCTGGCCCTGGCCGCCCAGCGGGTGAGCGACGGGGCCAGCGTGGTGATCTTCCCCGAGGGCACCCGCTCCGATGACGGCCAGCTTCTGCCCTTTAAAAGCGGGGGGTTCCTCTTGGCCATCAAATCGGGCCGGCCGGTGGTTCCTTTTTATTTGCAAGGCACCCGCCAGGTCATGGCCAACGACCGCTTTCTTTTGGACCCCGGCCCCATCGAGGTGATTCTGGGGCAGCCAATCCCGGCCGACGGCCGGCGGCCCTCCCAGCGCGAGGATCTGTCTGATTTGGTGCGGGAGCGCATACTTGAGTTGCAGAGACAGGCCGGGGAAGGGCCTCCGGTTGACAGCCCCGGAACCGGAGCCTAGATTGTACCCCCGTAGCCTGGTAAAGGCTTCAGAGAGGAAGCGATTTGTCCGCCAAGCGCCCTAAAAAGACCGCCACCCCACGTGTTTCCAAGGCCGCCGCGCCCAGCCGGACCATGGCCGCCGCCGCCCAGGCGGGCCGGGTGGCGGGTGCGGCTTTTCTGGCCGCCCTGTCCCTGGCCGTGATTCTGTCCCTGGCCTGGTACAGCGCCTCGGACCCCTCACCGATCCACGAGGTAAACGGGCCGGCCGGCAACCTGCTGGGCCATGCCGGGGCCGCCCTGTCCGCCGTGGCCTATGATTTGTTCGGCTTGGGGGCCTGGTGGCTGGTGGTGCTGCCGCTTCTTGCCGCCTGGCTGCTGTGGTCGGGCCGCGCCGCCGGGCGCATGCTGCCCTTGTGGGCCGCCGGGCTGGGCCTTTTGGTGGCCACCGCGGCCACCCTGGGCGCGGCTGGCGGGACCATCAACCTGGGCGGAGCCTCCCTCCCTGTGGGCGGTGGAGCGGGCCGGGCCATGGCCCAAGGCATGGGCGCGGCGGGTCAATGGCTTGCCTGGGGTCTGCCCCTGGCGATCTGGGCCGGGGCCCTGGGCCTGCTGGCCTGGTCCCTGTGGCCCCTGTTGGGGCCATTGCTGCGGGCCCCGGCGGCGGGGCAGCCCTTGGCCGCGCCCTCCGTGGGGCCCCTTAGCCTGCGGCCCCAACCCGATCCGGCGCCGGCGGAGCCGCAACCCCGGCCCGATATCGTCATTTCCCGTCCCGAGCCGGCCGCGCCGCCGGCCCTGCCGGCCCCGGCGCCCAGGGGCGAGGCGGACAACGGGCCGGTGATCAAGCCCCGGTTGGCCGGGGGCGGCTCCGCCTCCGGGGCGGTGACCGCCGCATCCAAAAAGGGCCGCTTCAAGCTGCCGGCCTTGGATCTCTTGGACCCAGGCCCCGGCCCGGCTCCGCCCGAGCAGGCCGAGGCCCTCAGGGCCACCAGCCGGGTGTTGGAGGAAAAGCTGGCCGACTTCGGGGTGCATGGCGCGGTGCGCGAGGTGGCCCCCGGTCCGGTGGTCACCCGCTACGAGTTCAAGCCCGCCCCCGGGGTGAAGATAAGCAAGGTGGCGGGCCTGGCCGACGATTTGGCCATGGTGATGCGGGCCAAGTCCATCCGCATCGTGGCCCCCATCCCGGGCAAGGCGGTCATCGGCATCGAGATACCAAACCCGGTGCGGGAGATGGTGGCCCTGCGCGAGCTGCTCTCGGCCCCGGTGTACCAAAAGGCCACCGGCCGCCTCACCCTGGCCGTGGGCAAGGACATCCTGGGGCACCCGGTGGTGACCAACCTGGCCCGCATGCCCCACTTGCTCATCGCCGGCGCCACCGGCTCGGGCAAGAGCGTGTTCATGAACTGCCTGGTGCTCTCCATCCTCTACCGCAGCACCCCGGAGCAGGTGCGCATCCTCATGGTGGACCCCAAGCGCATCGAGCTGTCGGCCTACAGCGACATTCCCCATCTGCTCTATCCCATAATCACCAGCCCCAAGGAAGCCACCGCCGGGCTGCGCTGGGCGGTGCGGGAGATGGAGCGGCGCTACGAGTTGTTGGCCGAGGTGGGGGTCAAAAACATCGAGTCCTTCAACCGCCGCCTGGCCGACAAGGGGCCCATCCCGGCCCCCGAGGGGGTGGACAACAACGGCCGCGAGTTTCTGGAGCCCTTGCCCTACGTGCTGGTGTTCATCGACGAGTTGGCCGACTTGATGATGGTCAGTTCCAAGGAGGTGGAGGGGCTCATAACCCGCCTGGCCCAGATGGCCCGGGCGGCGGGCATCCATCTGGTGTTGGCCACCCAGCGGCCCAGCGTGGACGTCATCACCGGTCTTATCAAGGCCAACTTCCCGGCCCGCATCTCCTTCAAGGTGGCCAGCCGGGTGGACAGCCGCACCATTTTGGACCAGCAGGGGGCCGAGCATCTGCTGGGCAGCGGGGACATGCTCTTCGTGCCTCCGGACACCACCGGGGTCAGCCGCCTGCACGGGGCTTTCGTCAGCGAGGAGGAGATCGAGAGAGTCACCCGCTTTTGGAAGGGCCAGGCCCGGCCCGAGTATGATGAAAGCGTGGTGGCCGCCACCTCCGAGGATGAGGGCGGCGACGACGGCGGAGCGGGGGACGACGAGCTCTACCCCGAGGCGGTGGCCCTGGTGCGCGAGAGCGGCCAGGCCTCCATCAGCTACGTGCAGCGCCGCCTCAAGGTGGGCTATAACCGGGCGGCCAATCTCATCGAGCAGATGGAGCGCGACGGCATCGTGGGGCCCAGCGAAGGTTCCAAGCCCCGCCAGGTGTTGATGCGGGATTAAGAAGGGCAGGAAAGATAGCTTGCGATTTTTGACCAGCAAAGTTTTGGCCGGCTTGGCGGTCCTGCTCCTCTTGGGGCCGGGACTGGCCGCCGCCGCCTCTCGGGACAAGCCCGAGTCTCCGGCCCAATTGGCCCAGCAGGTGCAGGAGCGCTACCGCTCGGTGCAAAGCCTGGCGGCCGATTACACCAGGGCCAGCCGTTTCGTGTCCCTGGGGGCCCAGGGAGGCCGCGAGGTGGCCGGCTCGGGCCGCCTGATTTGGGCCCGGCCCCTGAAGCTGCGCCTGGAGCAGGACACCCCGCGCCAAGAGCTTATCATCACCGGCGGCGGGGCGGCCTGGTGGGTGCGCCCCCAGCGCAGGCAGGCCGACCTTTATCCCCTCAGCCAGTTCACCAGCGGGCTCACCTCCCTCTTGGACGCCCTGGGCGGCTTGGCCAGCCTGGACAAGGATTACGAGGTGGGCTCGGCCTCGGCGGCCGAGGCCAAGGACGCGCCCGCCGGCAGCCTTTTGCTTTCCCTGCAACCCCGCCAGCGCCGGGCCGACCTAAAGGAACTGGTGCTCATCTTCGGGGCCAAGGACCTGCTCTTGCGCGGCTTCGTAATCTACAACCTGGTGGGCGACCGCACCTTGTACCGCTTCAACAAGCTTAAGGTGAATCCGCCCACCACCCCGCAGATGTTCGCCTACGAGGCGCCGGTGGACTACCGGGTGGTGGACCATAGGCCCTTGCCGTCCATAAGGGACGCGCAGGGCAGATGAGCGCGCCTGTCCACAGCGTGCTGGTGTTGGGCGGGGCCAAGAGCGGCAAGAGTTCCTACGCCCAGGCCCTGGCCGAGAGTTGGGGCGGGCGGCTGGTCTACCTGGCCACCGCCCAGGCCGGGGATCAGGAGATGGCCAAGCGCATCGCCCGCCACCAGGCCGACCGGGGCGCGGCCTGGGCCACCCTGGAGGAGCCCTTGGCCCTGGAAGATGCCCTGGCCAAGGCCGACGGCCCGGATACGGTGTTCCTGGTGGATTGCCTAACCCTGTGGTTGAGCAATCTGGTGTTGGGGGCCAACCTGGGCGACGACGAGGTGGGCGCCCGGGGCCAAGCCCTGGCCCGGCTCTTGCCCGGGCTCCGGGCCCGGGTGATACTGGTGGCCAACGAGGTGGGCCTGGGCATCGTGCCCGAAAACGCCCTGGCCCGCCGCTGGCGGGACCTGGCCGGCTCCTTGAATCAGCGCCTGGCCCGGGCCTGCGATACGGTTTTGCTTATAACAGCCGGCTTGCCCTTGGCCCTCAAGGGCGGGCCGCTGCCCTTGGACCGAAGGAGATGACATGAGCACCCTGGAAGGCATCATCGGACGCATCAAGCCCCTGGACCTCAACGCCGGAGTGGCGGCCCAGGCCCACCTTGACGACCTGACCAAGCCCCTGGGCTCCCTGGGCCGCTTGGAGGATCTGGCCCGGCGTCTGGCCGAGATTCGCGGCAGCGCCGCGCTGACCCAGCCCCAAGCGGCGGTGACCGTGTTCGCGGCCGACCACGGGGTGGCCCAGGCCGGGGTTAGCCCCTATCCCTCCGAGGTGACCCCTCAGATGGTGTTCAACTTCTTGGCCGGTGGGGCGGGCATCAACGTGCTGGCCCGGCAGTCCGGGGCCCAGGTCCGGGTGGTGGACGTGGGAGTCAACTACGATTTCGACGACCTGCCCGGCCTGGTCAGGGCCAAGGTGGCCAAGGGCACGGCCAACATGGCCCAGGAGCCGGCCATGAGCTTGGAGCAGGCCCGTCGGGCCATAGCCGTGGGGGCCGAGATGGCCGCCCAACTCATCGGCGAGGGCTGCGATCTGCTCATCCCCGGCGACATGGGCATCGGCAACACCACCCCCTGCGCGGCCCTCACCGCCGTGTTCTGCGGCCAGCCGGTGGCCGCGGTCACCGGCCGGGGAGCCGGGTTGGACCAAACCGGCCTGGTGCAGAAGATCAAGATAATCGAGCAGGCCCTGGCCCTGCATAAGCCCTCGGCGGACCAGCCGCTGGAGACCCTGGCTGCAGTGGGCGGTCTGGAGATCGCGGCGGTTTGCGGTTATGTGCTGGAGTCGGCGGCCCAGGGGGTGCCGGTGCTCTTGGACGGCTTCATCGCCGGGGCCGGGGCCCTAGTGGCCGCCCGCATGGCCCCGGCGGCGGCGGACTATCTATTTGCCGGCCACTGCTCGGTGGAGATCGGCCACCAGATGCAGCTGGATGCCCTGGGGCTGAAGCCCATCTTGAACCTGAACCTGCGCCTGGGCGAGGGCACCGGCGCGGCCCTGGCCCTTAACGTGCTCCGGGCGGCGGTGGCCATCTACAACGAGATGGCCACCTTTGCCTCGGCCGGGGTCACCGGGCACCAAGGCTAGGCCGTGAAGAGCTTCCTACTGGCCTTGCAGTTCCTCACCGTGGTCACGGTGAACTCCGGGCTGCGGGCCGGCTCCCGGGATTTGGTCCGCTCCCGGGCCTGGTACGGCGTGGTGGGCGGGCTCCTGGGCCTGGTGTTGGCCGGGACGGCCTGGCTGCTGGGCTTCAAACTGCCCCCCCTGGCCCTGGCCGGGGGGATGGTGGTCTTGTGGGGAGCGCTCACCCGCTTTTTGCACTACGACGGGGTGGCCGACACCGCCGACGCCTTGGTGCATACCACCAGCCGTGAGCGGGCCTTGGAAATCATGAAAGACACCCGTCTGGGCAGCTTCGGAGTGGCGGCCCTGGCCGGGGTCATGCTCATGAAGTTCGGAGCCCTGGCTTCTCTGTCCGGCCCGTCCCTGTGGGGGGCCCTGGTGGCCGTTCCGGCCCTGGGACGGGCCCTGGCCGCGATTTTGGCCGGGCTCATGCCCCCGGCCCGGCCCGGGGTGGGCCTGGGCGCGGCGGTGTCCCAGGAAAGCGCCATGTGGCCCGACGCCCTGTGCGGGGCCAGCGCCTTGGCCATCGCCCTGCTGGCTGGCGGCTTGGCCGGAGCGGTGGCCGCCCTGAGCGTCCTGATCCTTGGCCTGGTCCTGGGGCTGTGGTTTTGGCGGCGCATAGGCGGAGTTACCGGCGACACCCTGGGCGCGGCCATAGAGGCTGGCGAGGTGGCCGCCCTTATGGCTTGGTGCGTGGTGGGGTGAAATATCTTGCCCGCCAACCATAGCTATGCTATGCAAACCAAGTCCCGGCATTTTTCCGGAACTGAGCTTTAATTAGCTACCCTTTATGAAGATTTTCCCGATTCCCAAGGAGTTGGCCATGAGTCTGGCCTATGAATTGACCCAGGCGACCTTGCCTGATGACGTCACCCCGGAGATGGTGGCCCAGATCGATGATATCTGCGCGGCCCACCGGGGCAAGCCCGGAGCCCTAATCCCTGTGTTGCAAAAATGCCAGGGAGTGGTGGGTTACCTGCCCGTGCCGGTGCAGGAGCGCATCGCCGAAAAACTGGGCGTGCCGGGCCACGAGGTGTTTGGGGTCACCACCTTCTACTCCTTTTTCTCCATGGAGCCGCGGGGACGCCACGTCATCCGGGTCTGCATGGGCACCGCCTGCTACGTGCGCGGTGGCAAGGAGGTCTTGGAGCGCCTGGAGCGGCATTTGAACGTCCCGGTGGACTCCACCACCGAGGACCGCCGCTTCACCCTGGAGCAGGTGCGCTGCCTGGGGGCCTGCGGGGTGGCTCCGGTGGTGGTGGCCAATCAAGACACTCACCGCAAGGTCATGGCCGACAAGGTCGTTGACTTGGTGGAGCAATACGACTAACTGGGCCCGGCTGGTTTTTGGGGAGAAGGTTGCATGTCCCAGCTCACGATAAACGATCTCGCGCAGATTCAGGAACAATCCAAGCAAGCCCAGGCCCTGCGCCACGGACAAACCGGCGTGGGCCCCCAGCGCATGCACCTGCTCATCTGCGGGGGCACCGGTTGCCAGGCGGCGGGCAGCGTGGCGGTTAACGCGGCCCTGGTGGCCGAGATAGCCAAGCAGGGCCTGGCCGAAGAGGTGGCCGTGGTGGAGACAGGGTGCAACGGCTTCTGCGCCCTGGGGCCGGTGATGGTCTCCTATCCCGAGGGCATTTTTTACGTGAACCTGGAGGAAAAGGACATCCCGGAACTGGTGACGTCCTATTGCGTTAATGGTGAGCCGGTGGAGCGCCTGCTGTACAAGGACCCCGGCACCAAAAAACGCATCCCCCATATGCGCGACATTCCCTTCTTCGCCCTGCAAAGGCTAATCACCCTCAAGAACCGCAGCCTGCTGGACGCGGAGAAGATCGACGAATACATCGGCCAGGGTGGCTACCAGGGCATGGCCAAGGCCCTCAAGGAGATGACCCCCGAGGATATCGTGGCCGAGGTGAAAAAATCCGGCCTGCGGGGCAGGGGCGGGGCCGGCTTCCCCACCGGCCTGAAGTGGGAGTTTTGCCAAAAGGCCGCCGGCGAGACCAAGTTCGTGCTGTGCAACGCCGACGAGGGAGACCCCGGAGCCTTCATGGACCGCTCCATCTTGGAGGCCGACCCCCACTCGGTGGTGGAGGGCATGGTCATCGCGGCCAAGGCCATCGGCAGCCACCACGGCTACGTGTACTGCCGGGCCGAATACCCCCTGGCGGTGCACCGCCTGCAACTGGCCATAGACCAGGCCAAGGAGTACGGCCTGCTGGGTCCGGACATTCTGGGCACCGGCTTCAGCTTCGACCTTCAGATCTACCAGGGCGCCGGCGCCTTTGTCTGCGGCGAGGAAACCGCGCTCATGCGCTCCATCGAGGGCAAGCGGGGCATGCCCCGGCCCCGGCCTCCCTTCCCGGCCCAGGCTGGCCTGTGGAACAAGCCCACCATCTTGAACAACGTGGAGACCTGGGCCAACATCCCTCAGATCATCACCAATGGCGGGGACTGGTACGCCTCCATCGGCACCGAGGGCTCCAAGGGCACCAAAGTCTTCGCCCTCACCGGCCACGTGAACAACATCGGCCTGGTGGAGGTGCCCATGGGCACCCCGCTCAGGACCATCATCTACGACATCGGCGAGGGCATCCCCAAGAAGCACCGCAAGTTCAAGGCGGTGCAGCTGGGCGGCCCCTCGGGCGGCTGCATCCCCGAGGAGCATCTGGACACCATCTGCGACTACGAGGCCATCGTCAAGGCCGGGGCCATCATGGGCAGCGGCGGCATGATCGTCATGGACGACTCCACCTGCATGGTGGACATGGCCCGCTTCTTCATGGACTTCGTGCAGGAGGAGTCCTGCGGCAAGTGCACTCCCTGCCGGGAGGGCACCCGCCGGATGCTGCAAATCCTGGAGAAGATCACCGAGGGCAAGGGCGAGTTGGCGGATATAGAAACCCTGGAGGAGCTGGCCGGAATGATCCAGGAGGCCAGCCTCTGCGGCCTGGGCCAGACCGGCCCCAACCCGGTGCTCTCCACCCTGCGCTATTTCCGCGAGGAATACCTGGCCCACGTGGTGGACAAGAAATGCCCCGCCCGCTCCTGCGTGGCCCTGCTGGAGTTCAAGGTGGACCTGGACAAGTGCAAGATGTGCGGCCTGTGCTTCAAGAACTGCCCGGTGGACGCCATATCCTGGAAAAAGAAGGAGCCTGCGGTCATCCATCTTGACAAGTGCATCAAGTGCAAGACTTGCTTGGAGAACTGTAAGTACGACGCCATCTACTAGGTCGCTTTGCGTTAGAATTAGCGGACCGGCCCAAATAGGGTCGGTTCGTTTTGTTGGTGATTTGAGTATGTGATGAACTATCATCGAACGACAAACTTTAATTTTATTTTAGATTTGCCATACATTATTAATTTAAGGGCTAACGAAATAATTAGTCTGTCAGTTTTTCTTGACGAGTTAGTGAACCAAAAACAAAAAGCTAATATTAAACTGACAACCCTTGTTGATCCATCACATTTAGCCAAGATGAACCCCGTCTTTTATAACCTTGAACAGTATCTCGTGCCTGCGGAATTAGACGACATCGATCTACAGATAGAATTAGATGAATATATTAGTGAAGAGCTGAGGGCAGAGTTGCTTGGCGAAAGTGATGATGCAAAACAAGCTCGTTACCTCATTGCTCTTGCAAATAAAATGGCATCTGATGGGATTGTGACTAATAATCCTCTGCTGCTTAAATGTAGATATACTCTCTATCAGTATCATCGGCTTACTATCATAGACCATTATAAATTTATGGATACTCTTGATGTAATAGCTGTCGCAAATGAAGTGTATTCATCAGTTTTTAGCGACTGGGAAAATATATCATTGGATGCTTACTATTTGCTTATCCACTGGAAAGGGGTGCGATTATATCATTGGTACGATATGCATAACAAAAAATTCAAAGATGATGAGTTGAGAGAGATGATTCGTAGCGCATTGCTGAACCGATATTCGTTTGTTGCTTATTCTCGCGATATGGTTCTATATGGCCAAGTGCAGAAAGATGCATCTTATCGCCGAGGCGTAGAAGATGGACATTCTATGTTTTTAAATTATCATTTAACAAATTTTTATTTGATGCTGTGGGGCATGCTAGAACATTTGACATTGATTGTTAATAATATAAAAGAGTTTGATTTAAAAACTAAACAGTGCGGTATAATGTCAAAGAAATTTTGGGGCAAACTTAAGGAAATAAATCCGAAACTCGTTAACTTGTACGATGTTAAATATGGAGAATGGGTGGGTTCTATGGCCGACATGCGCCACGCTGCTGCTCATCGCACCTTATGTTTGCCGGCTTCGTGTTATGAAGAAACTAACGAGTCAAAGAAAACGGATCAAGAAATTGTTGATATTTTAAAGCGTGAAGGCGTTGAAGTAGAGCCTACCGGGAGTCAAAAGGCAGATGATTATATGTGGAGCATGCGTATATATGAATGGAGGCTATCCAAAATGAAAAAAATTGCTCCATCTTTAGCATTCGTGCGAAAGAGTAGCGGTTCGTATTTTAGAGATCCCGTTTCTTCTGTTGATTATGATTTTCTTCGCATGAATGCTGTTATGGATTACTTTTTTTCATTTATTAGTGCGAGATGACTATGGACCCCCGCATCATCCCCATAACCGACGATCTGTTTTTCATCCAGCGCGGCTGGCTAAACGGCAACCACCTGGTGTTCACCGGCAAGCCCCGCACCCTGGTGGACACCGCCTACATCCGCGACGCGGCCGAGACCGAGTCGCTCATCGCCCAGTGCGGCCTGGCCATCGAGGACGTGGAGCTCATCGTCAACACCCACGCCCATTGCGACCACATCGGGGGCAACGCGGAGTTCCAGCGCCGCTCGGGCTGCCAGGTGGCCCTGCACCAGGTGGACCGCTACTTCGTGGACCAGCGCAACGACTGGGCCACCTGGTGGGGCTATTACCAGCAGGACGCCGCCTTTTTCCCCACCCACCACTCGCTCACCGACGGCGAGGTGCTCACCCTGGGCCAGATGAACTGGCTGGTGCTGCACACCCCTGGCCACGGCATGGGCCAGATCGCCCTTTACTGCATGGACACCGGCTGGCTGGTGAGCGCGGACACCGTGTGGGACGGCGATTTCGGGGTGCTGACCACTCGCATCGAGGGCCTGGACGCGCCCTTCAGGCTGCGCGAGAGCCTGGAGCGCCTCGGCCGTCTCAGGGTGCAGGCCATCTACCCCGGCCACGGCGCGCCCTTGGCCGACGGCCCGGCGGCCATCGAGGCCTGCCTGGCCCGGGTGGCCGCCTTCCTGGAAGACCCCCGCCGCATGGGCCGGGACCAGGTGCGCAAGATCCTGCTCTACACCCTGATGATGCGCGGGCCCCTGCACCGCGAAGGGCTGTGGCAGCTGGGCAGCGCCTCGCCCTGGTTCCCCGAGACCACGGAGCTTTACTTCGGCGGCAAGCTGGAGGCCACCTTCCGGGACAATCTGGATTATCTGTTGGAGCAGGGCCTGGTGAAAGACGACGGAGAGGGCCGCCTGGTCTGCACCCTGTCTGCCTAGACCGGCTTCGCCAGCCGCGTCCAGGAATAAACTGCCGTTATATTTCCAGCCGGTTCACGGCGCAACGTTGCTCCAGCAACTCGGCCTGGTGGGGGTGGCAGGTGAGCAGAAGCACCTGGCGCTCGGTGGCCAACTGGCAGAGCATGCCCAGGGAGGCCCCCAGGCGCTGGGCGTCGAAGTTCACCAAGGGATCGTCCAGAATCAGGGGCAGGGGCTCGCCCTGGGCGGTGATCTCCTGGGCCAGGGCCAGGCGCAGGCACAGGTATAGCTGGTCGCGGGTGCCCCGTGACAGGGCCCCGCTGTCGCGTTCGGGCGCGCCGGGGCCGCTACGGGCCTTGATCTCCGGCTCGCCCTTGGCCGGAGCCCCGGCGGCGAAGAGATCGGTGCCCAGCCATTCATAGGCCCCGTCCGTGGCCATGGCCAGATAGCGCCCCGCCTTTTTTAGCAGGCCCGGCTGGGCCTCCAAACGAAACTCCTCCATGGCCCGCCCCAAGAGGGCCTCGGCCAAGAGCAAGGCGTCGTGCCGCCGGGCCAAGGCGGCCCGCTCCTGGGTCAGGGCGTCCAGGCGGGCCTGGGCCTGGGCGGCGGGTTCGCTGCGCCCAAGGTGCTCCAACTCCTTGGCCAATTCGCCACGTCTGCCGGCCAGGGCCCTGATCTCACGGTCCAGCGCGGCCAGCGCCTCCTGGGCATGGGTAAGGGCCCCCTGGGCCGCCTCCTGGCCGGGGGCTTGGTTGGCGGCCTCGCCAAGGCCCTGCTCGATCTCGGCTGCGGCGGCGTGCAGCTTGCCGGCCTGGCGGCTGCGTTCCCGGGCTTGGGCCAGGGCGGGCAGATCGGCCAGGCCCAGGGCGGCCAGGTGCCCGGCCAACCCTTGCTCCAGGGCCAGGGCCGCGTCGTCCTCGCGCTGGGCCTGTTCTTGCTGGCGGCGGGCGTGGGCCAAGGCCTCCTGAGCCTGTTGGGCCCGGCGGCGCGTGTCCTCCAGGGCCCCTTCCATGCCCCCTCCGGCCTGGGGGGCCAGGTCGCGGGCCTGGGCCAGCAGCGCCTCGCGCTTTTCTTCCAGGGCGGCCCGATCATGGGCCTGGGCCTCGCGTTCGCCTTCCAGGCGGCGGGCCTCGGCCAAGGCTTGGGTCAAGGCCAGGGCCTCGGCCTGGCGCAGCACCGGGGGC
The DNA here is from genome assembly GCA_018819925.1 of Pseudomonadota bacterium. Classification (GTDB taxonomy): domain Bacteria; phylum Desulfobacterota; class Desulfarculia; order Desulfarculales; family Desulfarculaceae; genus Desulfoferula. Next base: position 6,792 of record JAHJPG010000088.1, on the reverse strand, counting down.
AGGCCCTCGGCGGCCTGGGACAATTCCTGGTCTGCGGCCTCCTGCTTTTGCTTGGCCTGCTCCAGGGCGGCCTGGGCCTCGCCCAACCGCTGATGGGCAAGCTTGCTTTGTTTGCGCCGCCACAGCCAGAAACCTGCCAGGCCCAGTCCGCTTGCGGCCAGGCCGCCGCCCAGGGCCCAGAACCACCAGGGGACAAGGGCGAAGTAGGCCCAGGCCATGAGCTTGCCCCCGCCCACCAGGGCGATGAACACCAGGCCCAGCCACCAGACCGGCGTGGGCGGCGGCTCGGGCAGGGCCTCCTGGGCGCGCTTGGCGTCATCGGCCGCCTGGCCGGCGTCTTTGGCTTGGCCCCGCAGCCGCTCCACCCGGTGGGGAAGCTGGCCGTCCACCGCAGCCAGGGCCGCGCTGTCCAGGCCCCATTGCTCGCGCAGGGAATTAGCTCGCCGGGTCAGGCCGCTTTCCGACGCCTCTTGCATGCGGTGCGCCGCGTTGAGTTCGGCCCGCATTTCCTGCAAGCCGCGCAGGCTGGCCTCCAGGCGCTGGGGATCGCCGCCGGGCGCCAGGTCCGCCGCCTTGGCCCGGGCCTGCTCTGCTTCGGCTTGGGCGGCCTGGGCCCGCTCACGGGCGGCCTGGGCCTGGCCAACCAGATCGCGGGCCTTGGCCTCGTCCTGCTCGGTGGCCAGGCCCTGCTTGCCCAAGGCCTCGATCTGAGCCAACAGCCCATCCCGCCGGGCCAAAGACTGGGCCTGCTCCAAGCGCTTGCCGGCCGCCTGCACCGCTTGGACGGCGGCGCGGCGCTGGTCGTCCAACCCTTCGGCCTGGGCGGCCAGGGCCTCCAGTTCATGCCGGGTCTGCCGGGCCTGCTCCTCCCGCTGGCTGGCTGCCGCCAAGGCCTCCTGGGCCTGGGCGGTCCGCTGGGCCAGGCCTTTGCTATCGGCTCCCTTGCGGCGGTCGTCGGCGTAGAGTCTTTCTCGCTTCTCGGCCCAGGCCTGGCGCACGCTCACCGGATTGGCCACCTCGCCCCGGGTGGCCGCCTCGCTGAAAAAGTAGCCCGCCAGCCACTGGCGGGTGGTGTCCAGCTCCTTGCCCCCGCCTCCGGCGTACAGGGCCTGTTGCAGGTCGTCAAGCCCGATGCGGCTGACGGTGAGGAAGGCCCCCTGACCCAGGCCAAGGTGCAGCTCGCCCGGCTGCTCGCCGCCCAAGGCCACCTCGCGGCCCGCCTCGTCGCGCAGGGTCAGGTTTTCGCGCTTGTCCAAATGGCGGCCCAGGGTGAAGGTCTGGCCCGAGTCCAGGCGATATACCAGATCCCCGCCGGTGTCGCCGCCGGACCAGGGCTCAAAGGGGTGCGCTCCGCCCCGGCGGGGGCCGAAGCCGTAGAACAGCCCGGCGATGAGCTGGCTCAGGGTGGTCTTGCCGCGCTCGTTGGGGGCCAGCACCAGGTTGAGCCCCGGCGTGAAGATCAACTCCCTCCCGGCGGGCAGGCGGCCGAAACCGCCTATGCTCAGGCGCTCAAGCCGCATCGCCGTTCTCCGGTCCGCCCTGCCACAGGCCCCGCAGGGCCAACGCGCGGCCCTCTTCCAACAATCCGGCCAGCCAGGCGCGGCGCTCCTCGGGCAGCAGGCGGCGCTGGTCCGGATGCAGGGAGCCGGCCAGCTCCCGCTCCAGCGCGGCCAGCAATTCGGGGTCCTCCTGGGCCTGTGCGATGAGAGCCAGGGTGCGGCCCAAGACGTCGGGCCGGGCGGCCAAAGCCTCGGGGTCGGCCGGGGGGCACAGGCTGTTCATGTCCAGCACCAGCCCGCCCAGACCCATCTCTCGCTTTAGGGATGCGGCCACGTCCTGGGGCTCCTCCCGGCCCAGCATCCGCCACAGGGGCGAGGGCCCGGCCAGCTTCAGGCGCAGGCAGTGCTCCTGGGGCCAGGGCGAGGCCGGGGCCTCCATCTTCTCACGCACCCGCGCAACCAAGGCCGCCGGGCTCTCCAGGCCCATGAGGTCGTCCCGCACGACGTCGTGGAACATCAACGGGGCCAGGGAGACGAATTCGGCGCTCAAGGACCCGCCCGCCAGTTCCAGCAGCCAAGCGCCCTTGGGGCCGCTCTCGCCCATGTGGGCCCCCTGGAGGGTACCGGCGTAGAGCACCCAGGGATGGGGGCTCAACTCCTGGGGGATGTGGATGTGCCCCAAGGCCCACAGGGCAAAGGGGCCCGTGAGCAGGTTTTGCAGACTGGCCGGGGCGTAGGGTTCATGGTCCCCGGGTTTGGGGGCCGAGGCGATATTTGCGTGCAGCACGGCCAGGCCGGTGCGGCCCGGCGGGGGAGGGGGCAAGAGCTGGGACAGGTCGCGTGATTCGCGCTCCGAGGCATGGGCCATGCCCGCCACCCAAAGGCCCTCTTCGGCCAGCTCCACCCCCTGGGCCTGAGGGCCGAAGATGGTCAGCCCCGGGCCGGCGGGCCAGGACTCCCACACCCCGCCGGGCAGCCAAGGGTCGTGGTTGCCCGGGGCGATGAATACCCGGGCCCCCATCTGCTCCCAGGCGTCCAGGGCCTTTTGCAGGGCCAAGACTGCCCCCAGGGGCGGATCGGGAGCGTGGAACACGTCGCCGGGCAAGAGCACCAGGTCCACCCCCTGGCGGCGGGACAGCTCCACCAGGCGCTCCAGGCTCTGGGCGCGGGACTGGGCCGCCTGGGCGGTCAAGGCCGCGTCCGGCGCGGCCACGGGACCGCCCAGGTGCAGGTCGGCGGCCAATAAAATGCGGGTCGTGCTCATTATTAGGGAATCAGGTAAGTGGCGTTGCGCCCCATCACCATATCCATCTGGCGGTGGGTCAACCCGGCCTCGGGGGAGGAAAGCTCGCGGCGGTAGCGCTTCACTGGCAGCAGGGGGTAGTCGCTGCCCATCAACACCTTGTCGTCGCCCATAAGCTCCAGGGCCAGGGCATAGGCCCGGGGGCGGTAGAGGAAGGGGCTGGCAGCGGTGTCCAGCCACACGTTGGCCAGGGCCTGGGACACCTCGCGCTTGAGGCAGGCGTAAAAGAAGATGCCTCCGCCCATGTGGGCCAGGATGAGCTTGGTGTAGCAGTGGTTGGTCACCAGTTCGTACAACGCGGCCAAGGTCATGGGCGCCTTGCCGGGATACCGGTGCCCACCGGCTCGTTGGTGTGCAAGAGGATGGGCCGGTCGGCCTCGTCGCTCAGGCGGCACAGGGGGGCCAGGCTTTTCACGTTGAGGTCCGTGTCGTAAAAGGCGATCTCGCCCAGGCCGTGCAAGCCGCCGGCCAGGGCCCGCTCGGCCTCGCGCCGGGCCCAGGCCTGGGGCGGGTGAACCGCGGCCAAGCCCCGCAGCCGCTCGGGGAACTGGGCCACCGAGGCCATGAGGTAGTCGTTGTGCAGGCGGGCGTTTTCTTCCTTTAGCCAGGGGAAGCCCACCGCCCAGGACACGTCCACCTGGTCCCGGTCCATGGCCGCCACCAGGCCCTCGGCCGTGACCATGGGGGCCTCGGGATCGGCGTAGATGGCCGCGAAGGCGGGTTCGCCCTCACAGAAGCGGGCCCGGTCGGAGAGCATCTCGGGCGGGAAGATATGGGTGTGTGCGTCAACAACCATGGGTGGCACTATAGCAATCGTCCTTTAGTGGGTAAAGCCTTGCTTGGGGGCTTGACAAGGTGGCCTACGCCTGTATAGCATACTAGACGAGCGTATATCAACAGGAGGCGACCATGGCCGGCATAACCTTGGAGGACCTGGGCTTCTGCGAAATCGAGTTGAACGAGGTGGAGGTGCCCCTGTTGGGGGTGGTGCAGGCCGGCGCGCCCATCGAGGCGGTGGCCGAAAGCCGCACTGTGTCCATTCCCCAGGACATGCTGGGCCGCTACCGCACCTTCGCCCTGGAGGTTAAGGGCGACTCCATGATCGAGGAGAACATACGCCCGGGCGACGTCATCGTGGTGGAGGAGCGGCACACCGCCGAGAACGGCCAGACCGTGGTGGCGCTCATCAACGAGAGCGACGTCACCCTCAAGAAGTTCTACCTGGAGCCGGATTGCATCCGCTTGGAGCCGGCCAACCCGGCCATGTCCCCCATCGTCCTGCGCCACGACCAGGTGCGGGTGCTGGGGGTGGTGGCGGGGCTGATCCGTCATTACCGCCGCCACTGATCCCGTCCGGACCTAGGCCTAGGCTTCCTGGCCCGGGATAAGCCCGGCCACCACCAGGATGGTCAGCTCCTGATCGCCGTTGTTGGTGAGCTGGTGCCAGGCCCCGATGGGGATGTGAATGGCGTCGCCGGGGTTGACCTCGCGCTTCTCGTCGTCCACCTGCATGATCCCCCGGCCGCTTTGAATTATGTATATCTCCTCCATGGGGTCCACGTGACCCTCCAACATGTTGCCCGGGGGCACCGAGGCGTGGGCCAAGAACATCAGGGTGTTCAGATGGCGGCGCACGTCCAGGATCATGTGGGCCACCCCGCCGCCGTGGGCCCGGTAGCGGGTCAGTTGAGTGTCGGGATGCTCCAGGTTGCGCACCAGCATATCTCGTCTCCCTAACCTAGTTCGAAAGTCGTGATGCCGAAAACTTCGTGAGCCAACCACTGTGGCTCACCGTTTTTGTACATGCGCGCCGTCTCAAACACCGGCTCCATGCCCAGCTCCCGGGCCAGTTCCACCGCCGCCGGATTGTTGTGGGGCGCGTCCAGGTAGACCGTGGCCCCCGGGGCCCGGGCGGCCAGGGCCAGGTACAGGGCGCGGGCCTCCCGGGGACCGGCCGCGAACAGGGGGCCGATCTTGAAGCCCTCCTGACAAGGGCGCATGACCCCGTAGCCCGCCAACTCGCCACCCTGCATCACCCCCAAGGCCGTGGCTCCGGGCATGGCCAGCCAGCCGCGCAAGAACTCGGGGCGCGGGGCCGGGAAATGGGCCGTGTCATAGGCCAGCATCAGGTCCAAGGGCAGGGCGGCCAAATCCACCGTGCCGCCGGGGTCCTCACCGCCGCCGGGCCGGGCGTAGCGCACGCTCTTGAAGGCCAGCTCGAATCCGGCGGAGCGGTAGTTGTCCTGCTGGGCCACCACCCCGTCCAGGCCCATGATTCGCTCTCCGGCGTGGGCCAGGGCCGCTTGGCTCATGGCCATGCCGATGCCCTGGCCGCGCACCTCGGGCCGCACCAGGAAGAAGCCCAGGAAGCAGTAGGCGTCGCCGTAGTTCACCGCCGAGATGCAGCCCAGGGGCTCGCCCCCGGCCTCGGCCACGAAAAATCCCTGGGGGTCAGCGGCGAAAAACACCGCCCCGTCGTTCGGCCCGGGGTTCCAGCCCTCGGCGGCGGCCCAGGGCACGGCCAGGGTTTGCACCTCGTCCAGGCTCATGGGCCGGACCGTTAGATCCATGGCTAGCTGCTTTGGCGGGCGCGGCGCACGGTGAGGCTTTCGCCGCCCACCCCCCAGTTGTCGGTGTTGTGTTCCTCAATGACCACGTAGGTGGCCTGGGGGGGCTTGTTAAGCACCTTGAACAGCACCTCGGTCATCCCGGCGATGATCTGCTGCTTTTGTTCCACGCTTACCGGGCCGCCGGCGAGTTTCACGTTTACGTAGGGCATGGTTCTCTCCAGAAATAGTGGCGGGTATTGATTATGGGACGCTGGCTCCGGTTCGCTTAATCAGTGAGCCTGGGGTCCAGGGCGTCTCTTATACCCTCGCCCAGCAGATTGTAGCCCAGCACGGTGACCAGGATGGCCAGGCCCGGGAAGAGGCTCAACCACCAGGCTATCTCTATGTTGGCCTTGCCCTGGTTGAGGATGTTGCCCCAACTGGCCTCCGGCGGCTGCACCCCCAGGCCCAGGAAAGAAAGGCCGCTCTCCACCAGGATGGCGCCGGCCACCCCCAGGGTGGCGGCCACCAGCACCGGGGCCATGGCGTTGGGCAGGATGTGGCGGAAGATGATGCGCAGATCGCCCGCCCCCAGGCTCTTGGCCGCGACCACGTACTCCCGCTCCTTGAGGCTGAGGAATTCGGCCCGCACCAGGCGGGCCACCCCCATCCAGGAGGTCAGCCCGATTACCGCCATTATGTTGAGGATGGACGGCTCCAGCAGGGCGATCACCGCCAGGATGAGGAAAAAGGTGGGGAAGCAGAGCATCATGTCAGTGAAACGCATCACCGTGGACTCCACCCAGCCGCCGTAGTAACCGGCCAAGGCCCCCAGCACCACCCCGATGAGGGTGGCCAGCCCGGCGGAGATGAGCCCCACCTCCAGGCTCACCCGCGATCCCATTATCATGCGCGAGAACACGTCGCGCCCCAACTCGTCGGTGCCAAAGGGATGGGACAGGCTGGGGGGCAGCAGGATGGCCTCCACGTCGATGGCGTTGGGGTCGTGCGGGGTGAGCCAGGGGGCCCCCAGAGCCACCACCAACAGGCCCAGCACCACCACCAGCCCCACCAGGGCCAGGCGGTTGGCCCGAAGGTTGTGGGTGAACTGGGCCCACAGCCCCCGGTATTCGCCGCCCGTGCTCATAAGGAGCGCACCCGGGGGTCGGCCAGGGCGTAGCCCAGGTCGGCCAAGGGGTTGCCCACCAGGGTGAGCACCGCGCCGATGACCAAACCGCCCATGACCACGGGATAGTCCCGGGCCATGACCGCGTCGTAAAACAGCTTGCCCATGCCCGGAATGGCGAAGATGGACTCGAAGATCACCGAGCCGCCGATCAAGGCGGGCACCGACAGGCCCAGGATGGTTATCACCGGCATCAGGGCGTTGCGCAGGGCGTGGCTGTAGATCACCAGGCGCTCGGGCAGGCCCTTGGCCCGG
>JAHJPG010000087.1 GCA_018819925.1 Pseudomonadota bacterium | reverse complement strand
CGCCCATCCGGTGGAGGCGGTGGGCTGCGTGGCCTGCCATGGCGGGCAGGGCCTGGCCCTCACCAAGAACGAGGCCCACCAAGGCCTGATCGGCGGCCGCAACCCCAGCGACCTGGCCTCTGCCCGGGCCTCCTGCGGCGGGCGTGGCGTGGCGGCCGGGCGCTGCCACTCCGAGCGCGAAACCCCGGCGGCGGACATGATCTACCGGACCGAGCACACCATCATGGCCACCATGACCGGGGTCATCACCAGCCTCAGGGTGGCCTGGGGGGTGCAAGACACCTTCAGCGCCCAACTGGCCACCGCCGCCGTCAGCGATCCCCGCCGGCCCACTCCCGCCCCGCCCCACACCCTGGCCTCCCTGCTGATGATTCCCGCCGGCCCCCCCGCCGGGCCCAACCCGGCCCAGGTGGCCGACGATCAATGGAACAAGTTCTGCGCCCGCTGCCACCTCAGGGCCTCGCGCCGGTCCGGTCTTTCAGTGCACGGCCAGGGCTGCGCCGCCTGCCACGGCAGCCGCGTGCCCTCGGGCCGCTATATGGGGCAAGACGCCAGCCTAGACCGCGACGAAAGCGGCCACGCCGCCTATCACCGTCTGCACGAGATCCCGCCCGAAGACAACTGCCTACGCTGCCATAACCGCTCGGGCCGCCTGGGGCTGAACTACCGGGGCTGGGTGGAGGACGAGAACGGCCGCACCCCCTGGCCCTCGGGACAGCCCAGTCACGCCCTCAGCGGCGGGCGGGGGGTGCACCAACTCTTGCCCGACGTACACCGGGCCAAGGGCATGAGCTGCATCGACTGTCACAGCGGCCGGGAAATCATGGGCGACGGCCGCCTCTACGGCCGCATGCGCTTCCAGACCGAGATTACCTGCGCGGTGTGCCACGGCAGCGCGGCGGGCCCTCCCCGCCTGGGCCCGCCGGACGATTACGCCCGCTACGAGGCGGCCCATGGCCCCCTCAAGGGCGGTCCGCCCCTGGGCGACGACGCCCGCCTGGGATTGAGCGCCAAGGGCCGGCCCCTTAGCAACCTGCGCCTGCGAGACGGCAAGCTGGTGCTTTTATCGCGCAGCCAGCCGGGCAAGGCCCATGCCCTGCCCCTGGTCAGCGGCGACCAGCGCCACCGCCTGCCCGGCCACCAGCGCCTGGCCTGCCAGGCCTGCCACAGCCGCTGGACCCCCCAGTGCTACGGCTGCCACGACTACCGCCAAAATAGCGGCTCCATGTGGAGCTACGCCGCCCAGGCCCCCACCCCGGGGCATTGGAAAGAAAGCCGCGACCTGTACCGCTTCAGCGACCCGGTGCTGGGGGTGGACGGCTCGGGCAAGGTGCGGCCCTTCGTACCCGGCTGTCAGGTGGTCTACACCGCCCAGGACGGCCAAGGCCGCCCCCTGCAAGGCCACCAGATGCAGGTGCCCCGGCCGGCCCTGATTAAAAGCGGCATCGTCACCACCCCCACCAGCCCCCACACCACCCGTCTGGAGGTGCGGCCCTGCGAGGCCTGCCACCTGAGCGGCAAGGCCCTGGGCCTGGGCGGAGGGCCCCGCCCCTTGGGAAGCCTGGCCGCCCTGCCCCTGGCCGACCTTCGGACCGTGGGCTTTCCGGCCGACTGGGAGGCCCTGGTGGACGACCAGGGCCGCCCCCTACAAGGCCAGACCCATGAGGGCGCCCGGCCCCTGAACCCCCAGGAGCTGCGCCGGGTGCTGTCCTTTGGCCGCTGCCTACCCTGCCACCGCAAACCCGGAGACCCGGTGCTGGCCGACCCGGCCAAGGCCTGGAGGCGCATATCCCCGGGCGGGGACCTGGAGGCCAAGCACAAGCTCATGGAAGCCAAGGCCCTAAGATGAAAAGGCTGCTGCTCATACTCCTGCTGGCCCTGGGAATGGCCGGATTGGCGGCGGCCCAGACCACGCCACCGGACGCGGGCTGCATCTCCTGCCACCCCAAGTTCCAAGCGCCCATGCCCCCGGCGGGCCGGGCCCACGCCATCGCCTGCACCCGCTGCCACCTGGGCGACGGCCAAGCCAAAGAGGCCAAACCGGCCCACAAGGGCATGGTGGCCAACCCCTCGGCCCTGGACCAAGCCCAGCGGACCTGCGGCTCCTGCCACCAGGGCTGGCCCCAAAAGGTGGCCACCTCTCCCATGGCCAGCAACATGGGCATCATCGCCCAGACCCGCTTTTTGTGGGGAGCCCAGTTCTCCCGGGCCCCGGAGTTCTCGGTGCGCGATGCCTGGCCCCTGGTCACCCTGCCCGACCCCGAACTGAGCGGCAAGCCGGTGGACGACTTCTTGCGCCGCCGCTGCCTGCGCTGCCATTTGTGGGGCAAGGGGGCGGACACCAAGGGGGCCCGGCGCTCGGCCGGGTGCGCCGCCTGCCACCGGCCCTACGACGCCCACGGCGCTCCCCCCCAGGGCCACGGCCTCACCAAAAAGGTGCCGGTGAGCCAATGCCTAACCTGCCACGGCGGCTGCGGGGCCGGGGCCGAATACACCGGGCGCACCCCCCGCGACGCGGTCGTCTCGGCCCGCTTCCTGGCCGCCCAGCGGGACCGGCCCGAGCTGATCCAAAACCGCGCCTGGCGGCCCATGCGCCCGGATGCGCACTTCAGCGCGGGCCTGGGCTGTGTGGATTGCCATCCCCGCGGCGAGATAATGGGCGACGGACGGGTGCGCCAGGCCGGACTGGAGCACGTGGGCCTGCGCTGCTGGTCCTGTCATGGCCAGCCGGGGAAGCCGCCGTCCGATCCCCGCACCTCCTACGGCGAGGCCCTGAAGAACCTGAGTTGGCGAGGCGGCAAGCTGGTGCTCACCGGCAAGCTGGACGGCAAGGCCCGGCCCGTGCCCCTGTTGCTCGGCGGCCAGCAAGCCCCGGTGGCCCACCGCATCGCCGGGCACGCCAAGGTGGCCTGCCACGCCTGCCACGCCTCCTACAACCCGGGGGCCTGGGGCATGCAGGTGCTCTTGGAAACCAGGCCCACCTACCCGATGCACGCCCCCATCGCCGCCCAGGGCGATCCCCAGGTATACAAGCTCCTAAGCGAAACCCTGCGCCAGACCGGGCGCTGGAAAAGCCCGGCCCAGACCATGGACTATCTGACCGGCCAGATGCGCCGGGGCGTGTGGATTCTCTCCCCCTGGTTCAGGCGCCTGGAGTGGCGAGTCTACGGCCTGGGCCCGGACGGGCTCACCTATCTGCTGGCCCCCCGCTTCCAATACGTGCTCACCCTCATGGACGACAACGGGGAGATCACCAAGCGGGCGGCCGTGCCCTCGCCGGGCCTGGGGGTGACTCCCTGGAACCCGCACACCACGGCCAAGGCCACGGTGGGCTGCGCCGACTGCCACGGCTCGGCCCGGGCCCTGGGCCTGGGGCTGACCTTCGCGCAAGAAAAAAATGGCCAGGAATCGCCAATGAAGCTGGCTCCGGAGCTGTGGCTGCCCGGAGCCGAAGGGCTGACCCTGCACGGCGGCTGGACCAAGGTGGTGGATAGGCAGGGCCGGGCCTTGCAGGCGTTTTTGTTGAGCAACACCCGGCCCTACAACCAGGCCGAGCTGAACCGCCTGCTCAAGCCGAGCAAGGATTATCAGCGGTGGCTGTTGAAAGCCTTGGAGGAGGATTGGGCCTTCAGGACAGCAGCGCCCAGGCGGTGAGCCCGGCCCAGGCCGCAAGAACCGCCCAGGCGGCCATTTCCAGCAGGCTGGGGAGGCGGTAGGCCGGGACCAGGTGGCCACGCCGCCGGGCCAGCCAGGGCAAGGCGGCCAGCAGGGCCAGGCCCAGGGCGGGCAGGAGCAGGCCGCCGATGCCCACCGGCAGCCAGCGCAGCAGCTCTTGCAGGCCCAGGAAGATCCAAGGGGCCCTGGCCTGATCGGACGAGCCGCCAAAGACCGGGGCCAAGGGATAGAACACTGCGGCCAGGCCCAGCAGGGCCAGGGCGATGAGGCCGCAGAGCCCCTCTTTCTTGAGCAGGCTGGCTCGGGTGGATTCGCTCATGGCTCAAGTTTAGCCCGGCCGGCCAGCGGGCACAAGCGCCGGCCCGGTTGGGCTGTGGTATAAAATTTTACCTGGATGCGTGCCGCAAGCCCTTAGCAGGAGGCCCCTTGCCCAAAGCTCAGGCCACATCACCTGGCCCGCCTCCGCCCAGCCGCAGGGGCGTGCTCAGGCTGCTCTACGGAGCCACTTGGCTGGCCCTGGTGGGCGCGGTGGGCTTGGGCCTGGGGGCTGTGCTGCGCTTGGTCAGCTCCGGGGGCGGCCCAGCCCAGCCGGGGCCGGTGGAACTGGGCCCGGCCCAGGGGCTGGACGTGGGCCAGGCCAGCGATCATGGCCCCGTGGCCCTGGTCCGGGACCAAGGGGGCTATTTCGCCCTTAGCCTGGTGTGCCCCCATCTGGGCTGTCGTCCGTCCTGGCAGCAGGCCCAAGGACGCTTTCTCTGCCCCTGCCACGGCTCCAGCTTCGCTCTTGACGGCCAGCGCCTGTCAGGGCCTGCCCCCAAGGGCCTGAGCCACGTGGCCCTGAAAATCACCGGCGGCAAGCTGGTGGCCTATCCCGGCCAGCCGGTGGACCCGGCCACCCGGCTGGAGGCCTGAGCCATGGCCAAGCCGGGCTTCCTGGAGCACCTGCACCCACCGCGCATCCCCCCTGAACGGGTGCGCTTCTCGGCCACCTTTTGCCTGGGCGGGCTGTCGTTTCTCTTGTTTCTGGTGTTGGGAGGCACGGGGGTGATCCTCATGTTCTCCTACGTGCCCACCCCCCAGGGCGCGGCGGCCTTCTTCGCCCAGGAGGCCGGGAACCTGCCCTTTGCCTGGTTCTTCCGGCGGCTTCACTTCCTGGCCGGCCAGGCCATGGTCGTCACCCTGTTCTTGCACCTGGCCCGGGTCTTGGCGACGGGGGCCTATCTGCCCCCCCGGGCGGCCAATTGGTTGGTGGGCCTGGGCCTGCTGCTGCTGACCCTGGTCCTGGACTTGTCGGGATATGTGCTGCGCTGGGACGCGGCCACCCAGGGCGCGGCCACCGTGGCCGCCGGGGTGCTGGGCGCGGTGCCGGCGGTGGGGCCGCTGTTCAAGAGTCTTCTATTGGGCGGGCCCACCCTGGGCGAGGCCAGCCTGCTGCGCTTTTACGTGCTGCACTGCCTGGCCCTGCCCGCCTTGACCTTGGTGCTGTGCTTTTATCACTTCTGGCGCATACGCAAGGACGGGCGGCCCACCTCGGGACTGTGAACCGGCCAGGCCGGAATTAGGCGAGTAGGATGTAGTTCACCTGGGCCACGGCCACCAGCACGCCGGCGCCGTCGAACAACTCCACCGACACCGGGCACATGGTGCGCCCCACCTTGATAATGCGGGCGGCCACGGTCAGATCGCTGAGGCAGGGGGCCAAAAAGCGGATGTTCATGTCCGTGGTGGTCAGGCGGGCCTCGGCCCCGGTGACGGTGAGGATGGCGAAGCAGGCCGCGCTGTCGGCCACGGTCATCAAAAGGCCGCCGTGGAAGGATTCGAACACCCCGTCATAGGCGGGCTTGCGCGCCACCTTTATGCGGCAGAGGCCCGTGGCCAACTCCAGCACCTCCATGCCCAGGGTGTCCACGATGGGTATGGAGGCCACGCGCCTGAGGATGGACGCTTCCCGGGTAGGGTCCAGCATGGCTAGCTTCTCTGTCCGTTACCGGCGCGCACCCAGGGGTCCAGCACCTCCACCGCCCGGGCAATGTCCCGCCCAATCTGGGCCTTGAGTTCCTCGGCCGAATCGAAGCGCTTTTCGCCGCGCAGGCGTTCCACGAAGTGCAAGCGGATGTCTTGGCCGTAGAGGTCGCCATCGAAATCCAGCAGATGGGTTTCCACGCTTAACGCTCCGTCGTCAAAGGTGGGGTTGTTGCCGATGTTGTTGGCCCCTTTTAGGTAGCGGCCCCCGGCCAATTCCACCATCACCGCGTAGACTCCCGGCCCGGGCAGCAGTTCGTCGCTCACCCGCAGGTTGGCGGTGGGGAAACCCAGCAGGCGCCCTCCCCGGCCATGCCCGGCCACCACCCGGCCGGCAACCCGGTAGTGGCGGCCCAGCAGGCGGCGGGCGGCCTCCATGTTGCCGTCGGCCACCTCCTGGCGCACCCTGGTGGAGCTTACCGGGCGGCCATCCACGATCACCGGCCCCACCACGTGCACCGCGAAGCCCCATTTCTCGCCCTTGGAGCACAGCAGCTCCAGGTCGCCCAGTCCCTTGTGGCCAAAGGCGAAGTCATAGCCCACCACCACCTCGGCGGCCCCCAGGCGGCCCACCAGAAGCTTGTCCACGAAGGCGTCGGCGCTAAGGCGGGCGAAGTCCTGGTCGAAACGCAGGCACGGGGTGATGTCCAGGCCGGACTGGGCCATAAGCTCCAGCTTCTGGTCCAGGGGGGTGATGAGCGGCAGGTTCACCGCCGGGCGCAGCACCCGAATGGGGTGGGGCTCGAAGGTAACCGCCAGGGCGGTGCCCTCCACCGCCTTGGCCCTTTCGATGGCCTTGGCGAACAGGGCCTGATGCCCCAGGTGCACCCCATCGAAGTTGCCGATGGTTATCACCGGCCGTGGGTGGCGCTCCCGCAGCTCTTCCAGCCCCATCACTACTTGCATGACTACCGCTTCCTGTTTTTTGGGCCCTGGTCAAATAATAGGGCGTTTCGGCCCCACAAAGCCACTTGACAAGCTTGGGTGGTGATTATAGACTTCGCCCTGTTATTTGACAAGTTCGCGCGGCTCAAGGGCTTTTGGCGAGCTTACCTGGCCGAAGTGGCGGAACTGGTAGACGCGCTAGGTTCAGGGTCTAGTACCCTTATGGGTGTGGGAGTTCGAGTCTCCCCTTCGGCACCAAAGCACATAAAGCGCCAACCCCTCCGCCGGGGTTGGCGCTTTCGCTTTACCCCGCACCCAAGCAGAGCCGCCTGGCAGCCTGTCATATGCTGGTTTCTAAAATAATAATAATTCCTCTTGCACCATTTTTGGCAGGCCTTATACTTTATGTAAGAAGTTTCGTGTAAGATGCGGTTGAACCCGCCAGGGAGAGTAGGCAACGTGCAGCGCATAAAATATGCCATCGTATTAGGTCTGCTCACCTTTTTGTTGAGCGCGCTACCAGCCAGGGCCGATATAATCCAAACTCAAACCTTCGGGCCGTTCTTTCCCCCGCAGACGCCGGTTCTGGCATTCAACCAATATAACGGCAACATAGGCGATATTACCGGCATCGTTATAGATTTGAGCATCACCACCACCGGCGGCCTTGCCGAGGTGGACAACGAAAGCGGCGCCACCACCGCGACGGTGAGCTTCGGCACCCAGGCCGCCTTGAATTATTTCAGTTCCACGGTCACCGTTCCCCTGGAGTTGGTCCTTAACGTAACCAAGGCTTATGTATCCCAGACCTTCAACCTCGGCGCCGATGACGGCGACGGGATCGGCGTGCAGAGCGGTGGAGCCGACTATGGCGTCTTGGCCGGCGGAACTGTAAGCAGCCTATCCAGCGCCAACGTGAGTTCCGGGGTCTGGGCCCAGTACGTGGGCGCCGGTACTTACAACATCGTCTTGGACGCTTCGACCTACTTGAACGTCAGCGCCTCGGGCAGCGTGTCCCAGGGCAGCTCCCCGCCCACTGCCAGCGGTTACGTAACCGTGACCTACCAGGGTGCCGGCGGCGGTGGCGGCTCCGCCCCCGAACCAGCCAGCCTGGTGTTACTCAGCAGCAGTTTGGGCGGCTTGGCCTTTTGGCGCTACAGCCGCAAGCGCAAGAAAGGACGGGGCAGCCCTGAAGCCTGATAGCCCCCCCCCAAGCCCTTAGATAAAAAAGCCGCCCTTGGTTCCCGTCTTGGGCCAGGGCGGTTGTTTTGTGACTTATGAAACCTACGATTCCCCAAAAAGCATGGCCCACCATTAAACATAAAATCCCTCTGATCTGCTTGGCTTTGACCCTGCTTTGGGTCGTGTTCTGCCGGGCCCCGGCGCCCGCGGCGTCCCAACTGACCGACAAGGACCTGGACCCCGGCGTGAAAATGAACTTCCTGATAATGGAAGGCGGCTATTTCCGCATCGAGCCGGAGCAATACCTGAGCGAGGGAATCCAGGCCTCCATCGTGGAAAATCACCGCTACGCCGTCTACCTGCTCACCAAGGCCATTGACTCCGGCGGCCTGTCCCTGGACAACCTTTCGCGAGCCTACGTGGCCCGGGGGATATCCAACAGAGCCCTGGGTGACCAAAAAGCCGCCATACACGACTTAGCCAAGGCCCTGGAGGCCGTGCCCAGCAGCGCCACGGCGCACTACCAACTGGCCGAGACACTCCGGGCCATGGGCAAGACCACCGAGGCCATCATCGCCCTTAACCAGGCGATTGCCCTCAAGCCAAACTACGCCCAGGCTTATTACCTGCGGGGCTCCATTTGGATGCAGCGTGGGGACAACCGCCTTGCGGCCAAGGACTTCAGCCAGTGCATAGCCTACGACTCCAGCCTGGCAAAGGCCTTCTTGCAACGCGGCAAAGCCCAGCGCAAACTAGGCAACACCAGTGAGGCCCTGGCCGACTTCAATGAGTTTTCCTTGCGCAACCCCCTGGACGAACATGTCAAGGAGTTAATCCGCCAGTTGAAGAACCAAAAGCCAAAAGGCGAGGGTTAGGCATCTTCTCCGCCGCCTTGGGTAGGCGTCACCTTCAAGCGGGCGTAGTACACATCCGACAAATACACCGCCGCCAGGGGATTGTGCCCGGTCACCCGGTCCTTGACCGCCAGCACCGTGGTGGGTGCCTTGGCATGAGCGAAAAACAGCGAGTCGTGCCCCACGCACAGCCCCAGCAGCACGTTGAGTTGGGTGCCGGCCCGGTTCATGAGCTCGGCCTGAAAAACCGGGTTGCACACCGACTCGAAGCCGCCTTGACGCACCTTGTCTTCATCGCCCAGACCCAACCATTCCTTGGGAGTAGCCCCTGCCTTGCAAAGAGCCGACACCACTTCCAGGCCCTTGCTCTTGAATATTTGCTCCACCTTGGCCGCCTCGGCCACAAGTCCCAGGCAAAAAGCCAGGCCCAACTTGGAGTAGCCCATGCGGCCGGCGAACTCCCATATCTCCTGAATCCGGGTCTTGCTGGGTTGCAGCACATAGGGCCGCTGGTGGCGGTTGGCATAGCAGGCCGCCTCTTGCAGGGAAGCCTGGCGGGCGAACTCGCGTATCTCTGGGGCATCGTATTTAGCGTTGGCCTCGGCCAAGGCCTCCTTTTGTTCCTGAGTGGGGCAGTTGGGCCCACCTACTCCCCCGGGGGTCACACAGGCTCGTTTCCTGATGGTCACATGGCATGACGCGCAGGCCGGTTCTTGTTGCTTGTTCTTTTCACCCATTATCTAGATTTCTCCTCATTTTTTCGTGGCAACGCCGGACTTAGGTATTCTGCGCCTCCCCATGCCCTAAAAAAACCAAAAACCGCAAAAGTCCCAGCGGTTGGCGTAGCCGCCGTCTCACGAATCAGATGACCGGGCATGGTAGGTACTCAAAAGCCCTTTAAATTACCCCGCGACTTTTTGCTATCATCAAAGCGCCGCCGTTTTTTCGCCCAGGCACCAGATTAACACAGCCCGCCCCTCGCCTAGGCAATCACAGGTAGGGTGTTCACCCCCCATTTTGGGGGTTGCCCCCCATGGCAAGGAGGGAATGCCTTTATCTACAATTATCCCGAGACCTTCACCGCCCTCAGCCTCCCAGGGTCCCGGCGTCATGCCCGCCTGGAGGTTGAGCCGTGGTTTTTTGTATCAGCCAGCGACGCCGCTTTTGGCGGCGGGAAAGGATTGAGCGATGGCCACCTATGAGGAGGTGTTCCGGCGAAGCATGGAAGACCCCGACGGGTTCTGGGGCGAGGCGGCTGAAAACATCACCTGGGTCAAGAAGTGGGACAAGGTTCTGGACGACAGCAACAAGCCCTTTTACCGCTGGTTTACCGGGGGGGAGCTGAACACCTGCTACAACGCCGTCGACCGCCACGTTGAGGCGGGCCGTGGCGACCAGCCGGCCATCATCTACGACAGCCCGGTGACCAACACCATCCAAAAAATCACCTATTCCCAGTTCCTGGACCAGGTTTCCCGCCTGGCCGGCGGCCTGCGCTCCCTGGGGGTGAAAAAGGGCGACACCGTGGTGGTGTACATGCCCATGGTCCCCCAGGCCTTGGTGGCCATGCTGGCCTGCGCCCGCATCGGAGCCATACATTCGGTGGTGTTCGGCGGCTTCGCTCCCAAGGAGCTGGCCATCCGCATCGACGACGCCAAGCCCAAGGCCATGATCAGCGCCTCCTGCGGCATCGAGGGAAAGAAGGTCATCGCCTACAAGCCGCTTTTGGACAAGGCCATCGCGCTGGCCACCCACAAGCCGGACAAGTGCATCATCCTCCAGCGGCCCCAGGTCCAAGCCGAAATGACCCCGGGCCGGGATTTGGATTACGACGAGCTGTTGGCCAACTCCCAGCCCGCGGAGTGCGTCACCCTGGCCGCCACCGACCCCCTGTACATCCTCTACACCTCCGGCACCACCGGAGTGCCCAAGGGCATCGTGCGCGACAACGGCGGCCACGCCGTGGCCATGTACTGGACCATGAAAAACGTCTACGACGTGGAACCCGGCGACGTGTACTGGGCGGCCAGCGACGTGGGCTGGGTGGTGGGCCACTCCTACATCGTCTACGCCCCTCTGCTCTACGGCTGCACCACCATCGTCTATGAGGGCAAACCGGTGGGCACCCCGGACGCCGGGGCCTTCTGGCGGGTCATCAACCAGCACAAGGTAAAGGTGCTTTTCACCGCGCCCACCGCCTTCAGGGCCATCAAGCGCGAGGACAGCAAGGGCGAGCACCTGAAGAGATACGACCTGAGCGGCTTCGACGCCCTGTACCTGGCCGGCGAGCGCACCGACCCGGACACCTACCAATGGGCCGCCGACCTGCTTGAGCGCCCGGTGATCGACCACTGGTGGCAGACCGAGACCGCCTGGGCCATCGCCGGCAACTGCCGGGGCGTAGAGCTGTTGCCCATCAAACCCGGTTCGGCCACCAAGCCGGCCCCTGGCTATGACGTAAAGATAGTTTCGCCGGACAACCAGGAGGTGCCCCCCAACCAGCCCGGGGTGGTGGCGGTTAAGCTGCCCCTGCCCCCGGGCACCCTGCCCACCCTGTGGCAGGCCGACCAGCGCTTCCTGGACTCCTACCTCAACCCCTTCCCGGGCTACTACTTCACCGGGGACGAGGGCTACATAGACGATGACGGCTACGTGTTCATCATGGGCCGGGTGGACGACGTAATCAACGTGGCGGGTCACCGCCTGTCAACCGGGGCCATGGAAGAGGTCATCGCCACCCATCCCGACGTGGCCGAGTGCGCGGTCATCGGCGCGGCCGATTCCTTCAAGGGCCAACTGCCGGTGGGCTTCGTGGTGCTCAAGGCGGGAGTGGACCGCCCGGCCCAGGAGCTGCAAGCCGAGCTGGTGCAGATGATGCGCGACCAGATCGGCGCGGTGGCCTCGTTCAAACAGGTGGCCGTGGTGGACCGCCTGCCCAAGACCCGCTCGGGCAAGATACTCCGCGGCACCATGCGCAAGATCGCCGACGGCGCGGCCTACACCGCCCCCTCCACCATTGACGACCCGGTGAGCCTGGACGAGATCGGGGTGGCCCTCAAGGGCATCGGCTACCCCAAGGCCGACTAAGCGCTTTACAGCCGCTTGAAAAACCCCGCCCCGGGCCTCACCGCCCGGGGCGGTTTTTCTCTCCCCACCTTGCGCCCCCTTCCCTGGAACCCTATTCTTATGAAAATTGTCTGATTAGCAACCATTGCTGGGAAGCATCATGCGTCTCCCCTGGGCCCTTTTACACGACCGCAACTTCATCTTCCTAGCCGCCTTGGTCCTCGGCCTGGCGGCGGGCCATGGCGCGGCATACACCCAACCCCTGGTTGTGCCCGCCCTGGCCGTGGTCATGACCCTGGCCACCCTTTCCATCTCCGGCCAGGTCTTCCGCCATCCCCGGGCACTCATCCGCCCAGCCCTGACCGGCCTGGCCATGAGCTACCTGCTGCAGGGAGGGGTGATCCTGCTCCTGGCCTGGTGGCTGGTGGACAACCCCGCCTTTTTCCGGGGCCTGGTGGTCTTGGCCGCGATGCCGCCGGCGGTGGTGGTGCTGCCCCTGGCCGTGGTATTGGACGGCGATGCGGATTACAGCCTGGTGGCCATGTCCGGCGCCTACCTGGGGGCCCTGGTGCTCATACCCCTCGTCTTCCTGGCCTTCTTCGGAGGCGAACACCTCTTCCGTCACGAGCTTTTCGTCACCGTGCTTTTGCTCATCGCCGCGCCCATGGCCGTTTCGCGGCTAATCCTATGGCGGGGCTGGCAGGGGCCCATCCTGCGCTGGCGGGGCGGTTTGACCAACTGGGGATTTTTCCTGGCCTTGTACACCGTGGTGGGCCTAAACCGGCAAGTGTTTCTGCACCAGCCCTGGGAGCTTATGCACCTGGTGTTCCTGGCCCTGGCCAGCAGCCTGCTCCTGGGCGAAGCGGTGATGTTCATGGCCCGCCGCCGGGGGGTGCGCCCGCGCCGGGCCAAGGCTCTGATGATGATGGCCAGCATGAAAAACTACGGCCTGGCCTCGGGCCTTTGCCTGGCCCTGTTCGACTCGGCCGCGGCGGTGCCCACCACCGTGGCCACCATCATCTTTGTGCCTTATCTGATGTGGCTAAGCTGGCGGCTGCGCAGCCGGGAAGCCGAGGTCTAGCGACACCTGAGCAGATGAACAAGAAAAGCAGGTAAGGGAAAAAGGGGCGGAGATTGCGCCCCGCCCTCTTCTGCCCCTGCCCTTTGATTGAGCCGATGCCGCCTGCCTGAATGGAGCCATGAGCGGAAGCCCTCATTCCATCGGGGCCCATGAGCCCACCCACCGAGTGGCCTCATGAATACAGGACAGAACGGCGGAAGCAGCTAATGGGCTTGCTTCCTTACCAACCAAGAACAAAGGCCGAGGCGCCATGCCCCGGCCTTTGCTTTTTTTTGGCGCTCAACACCCCGGCGGCACAGCCAGGCGTCGGCAGACAAGGCGTCTGGCTAGCGAGGGCCGGAGGCGTAGCCTAAGCTACCCCGAGGACCGGGCGACGCCGACAACGCAGCCATGCGGAGTCTGGCGCAGCCGCCCCCTAGTCCCACTTGCGGCGGTCGTCGATTATCTTGCAGCCTTCGGGCAGGCTGCCCCGCTCCTGGAAGTTGACCTGGCCCTTCACCCTCAGCCCCTCCTTGATCTCCTTTTCCAAGGCGGTGCGCAGCATCTCCCGATCCGCCGCGGGCTCGGACAGTTCGCAGACCAGGGTCATCACGTCCTGGTTGGCCTCGCGGGTCACCACCAGTTGGAACACTTCCACCTGGGGGAACTTGGCCGCCACCTGCTGCACGCCGGATGGATGCACGAACATGCCCTTGACCTTGGTGACCTGATCCACCCGGCCCATGATGCGGGTGAGCTTGGGGCTGGTGCGGCCGCATTCGCAGGTGCCGGTAACGTAGGAAGACAGGTCCCCGGTGCCGAAACGGATAAGTGGGTAGGCCTTGTCGAATATGGTGGTCACCACCTCGCCGGGCTGGCCCTCGGGCACCGGCTGGCCGGTTTCCGGGTCCACGACCTCCACCACGCAGTCCTGGGCGAAGTGCATGCCGCCCAAGTGGTAGCACTCGTAGGACAGACAGCCCGCGTCGGCGGTGCCGTAGCTTTGGCGGATAATCATGCCCAGGCGCTCCTGTAGGGACGCCCGCAGGCTCTCGGGAAGCATCTCCGCGGCCACGAAGGCCACCTGGAGGTTAAGGTCGCGCAACGGGTCCAGGCCGGCGGCCTCCGCCTTGTCGGCGATTGCCGCCAAAAAGCTGGGAGTGCCCAGGTAGCCCTGCACCTTGAGGTCCTTCATGACCTGCACCTGAAGCTCGGTGTTGCCCACCCCGGCGGGAATGGAGATGGCGTCCATGAGGTTCAGGGCCTCGTCCAGATAAAAAGCGAAGGGCACCATGTTGAAGTTGAAGGTGACCTGGGCGATGTCGCCGGCCCTGAAGCCCGCAGCGTAAAAGGCCTGGGTCCAACGGTCGTCGGTGAAGCGCTTTTCCCCAGGTTCATAGATGGGCCCGGGCGAGACATAGATGCGCCTCATCTTGGACAGGGGCACTCCCACCAGCCCGCCGAAGGGCAAGTCGCCTTGCTGCAGGGTTACCAACTCGCCCTTTTCGGTGATGGGCAGCTTGGCCAAACCGGCCACGTTTACCACGTCGCCTGGTTCGGCCCCCACCGACATCATCTTTTGTTTGAAGGCCGGTGCGTTGGCATAGGCGTGGGCCACGATCTCGGCCACCTTGCCGTCCAGGTACTCCTGGCGGGCCTGGGGGTCCATGGTCTCCAACTCGGGCCGCCAGTATCCCTTGATTCGGTCTTGCTCGGGCATCGCTCCCCCTCTCCTGCCAGTCGTGCCGCCACGCTCCCAAAGGCAACGGGCTTTGGCCAAGTTTTAGCCTAAAGATTTTGACCGGAGCCGCCCAATGGCCCCGGCCCGGTCATGGCAGGGACAACCCCCAGGACCGCTGCCGGCGGGGGGGGCGGCAGCCGGGGATTTCCCCAGCCATGGCCGGGCTTGGCCGGCTAGGTCAGCCAGCGTTTACGGCGCTTGTAATGCTTCACGTCGCGGTAGGACCGCTTGGTGCCCATGTCGGTCATGCCCAGATAAAAGCGCTTTACGTCCTCGTTGTTTTTAAGCTTCTCGGTGGTGTCGTCCAGGACGATCTTGCCGTTTTCCATGATGTAACCGTGGTCGGCGATGTTGAGCGCCATGCGGGCGTTCTGCTCCACCAAGAGAATGGTGGTGCCCAGATCCTTGTTGAGCTTGACGATGATCTCGAATATCTCGCCGACCAGCAGAGGGCTCAGACCCAGTGAAGGCTCGTCGAGCATCATCAGGCGTGGCTTGGCCATCATACCCCGGCCGATTACCAGCATCTGCTGCTCCCCGCCGCTCAGGTAGCCCGCCAAGCCGTTTTCGCGTTCCTTGAGCCGGGGGAAGTAGTGATAGACTTGTTCTATGCGTTTTTCCAGCTCGCCCCGGCTGCAACGCTGGGTGTGAGCGGCGGCCACCAAGTTTTCCTTGGCTGTGAGGTCTTCGAAAACCCGGCGGCCCTCCATGACCTGGAAGATTCCCCGCCGGACGATCAACTCCGGGTCCAGGTGGTTGATCTTCTCGCCGTCGAACTCGATGGTTCCGTCGGTGACCTCCCCCTCCTCGGTTTTTAAGAGGCCGCTAATGGCCTTGAGGGTGGTGGTCTTTCCCGCTCCGTTGGCCCCCAGGACGGCTACGATCTGGCCCTCTTCCACGCTGAGGGACAAACCCTTGAGCACCAGGATCACGTCGTCATAGATGACCTCGATGTTGTTCACCGACAACAGCGGCATTGCGTCTTCCTTATGGTCGTTGATAAGGGCGGGAGGCCCCGTCGGGCCCCCCGCCGCACAGTTTTCTACCAGCCGATATAGGCCTTCTCGCGGGGGAAGTTCACATCCTTGACCAGATAGATCTTGCCGCCCTTGATGCCACCAATGGCCATGGTGGTGTTGGGGCGGTGGTCGGTGGCGGTGAAGGTGATGGGCGCGCAGAGCCCGCCGGTGTTGAAGTCCTTGATGGTTTCCAGGGCGGCCTTGAGGCCCGGGCCGTTGAGCTTGCCGGCGGCCTTGGCCTTCTTGAGGCCCTCGACCATTACCATCATGGACACCCAGCTCTTGACATAGTGCAGGGTGTTGGGCTTGCCGCCGGCCGAAGCCACCACGTCCTTCATGCCGGGCACGTCGGCCCCAAAGGGAGCCACGGGCAGCATGCCGAAGGCGCGTCCCTCGGCGGCCGCGCCGGCAAGACGCGGCAGGTTCTCGTCAAAGCCCCAGCAGTTGACCATGAACTTGGTGCGCAGGCCGTGCTTGGCCGCGTCCTTGATGATAACCGCGGTGGAGGGGGTGGTGCCGCCGATCCAGGCGAATTCCGGATCGAACTTCTTCATGTTCAAAAGCTGGCTGGTGGCATCGATGGCCCGCAGGTTTACGATCTCATCGGGGCCGACATTGAGGCCCAGCTTCTTGGCGTAGTCCTTGCCCGCCGGGATGGGGTTCTTGCCATAGGGATGGTCGGGGTAGATGAAGACCACCTTCTTGGCCCCGCTGTCCTTGGCGTAGATCAAGGCCAGGCGGATGGCGGTGGAGTAGCTGGTGCCGATGAAGAAGTTATAGGGATTCTTCTTGGGGTCGGTCAGGTTGCCGTCATAGGAAGCGCTGAAAAAGACGATCTTGTCCTTGTTGACCAAGGGCCGAAGGGCGTTGGTGTCGCCGGTACCCCATCCCTGGATCACGAAGACCCGGTCGACGTCCTTGTACTTCTTGTACAGGTTTACCGCCTCGGGAATCTTGTAGGCATAGTCGTTGGGGATCAGCTTGAGCATATCCCCGCCCAGAACGCTTTTCTGATTCCAGTATTTTTCGGCAGCCACCGCGCCCGCGGCATAGTCCTTGCCCACCGCCCCGGTGGGGCCGGTGATGTCAAAGATGCCGCCGACCTTGATATCCTTGGCCATGGCCATGGGCGTAAACGCCAGGCACAGGGCCACGGCCAGAGCCGTCACCAACAATTTCCTCTGCATGCGTATCCTCTCCCTTCCCAAGTTACACCTCGCCCCGCCGCCGAGGTGGCGGCGGGTAAACCCGGCAAAAACCCAACCCATCTCTATGACGCCCCTCCTTGTCAGAAAATACTACACTCTCGAAGTCCAGAGATCGGCGGTGTTGTAAGAGGCCGGTTCCGGCCCCTAAAGTTTAGTAAGAAAATGGCCATAATTTCCAATAGGCCCTGACGGTGTGCCAGCGGGCGGCCAGGCCGTCGGGCTCGAAAATCAGGAATATGATGACGATGACGCCGAAAACCATTTCGCGGAGGCTGGAGAAGATAACGAAGATGTCGGGGTACACGTCGGTCAGGGCCTCGGCGGGCAGGCGCAGCAGCTCGGGCAGGGCCACCATGAACACCACGCCGTATATGGAGCCCAGCACCGAGCCCAACCCGCCCACGATGATCATGGCCAGGTATTGCACACTGAGCCACATGGTGAAGTGCTCGTCGCTGATGATGGTGATGTAGTAGGCCCACAACCCGCCGGCGATGCCCACCATGAAGGAGCTGATGCCGAAGCTCATGATGCGGTACTTGAAAAGGTTCACCCCGATCACCTCGGCCGAGAGATAACGGTCGCGCACCGCCACGAAGGCCCGGCCGGTGCGGGTGCGGGTGACGTTCTTGAGATACATGGTGGCCCCTATGGCCATGGCCAGAGCCAGGAAGTAGAACTTGAAGTCGCTGTCAAAGGTGAAGTCGCCGATGGAGGCCGACGGCACGGTGAGGCCGCTGGAGCCGCCGGTGAGGGAGCTCCAGTTGCGCATGGCGTAGTCCAGGATGAACTGGGCGGCCATGGTGGCGATGGCCAGGTACAGCCCCCGCAGCCTGAGGGAGGGGATGCCGAAGATCATGCCCACCGCCGCGGTCATAAGGCCCGCAAAGGGCAAGGCCAGCCAAAAGGGCCAGCCCAAATTGGCCAGGATGCCGGCGGTGTAGGCCCCCACCCCCATGAAGGCCCCGTGGCCCAGGGATATCTGGCCGGTGTAGCCTGTGAGCAGGTTGAGGCCGTGGGCCCCCACGATGTAGATGAAAATCAGGTTGGCCATGTTGAGCATGTTCATGCCCATCCAGTCGCTGATGGGCTGGGCTACAAAGGGGAACACGAGCAGGCCTATTCCCAGAGCGATCATCCAAAGCTTGAGCCAGAGGGTCGGAAAGATGCTCTCATCTTTTTCATAGTTCTCGAAGAATAGACCGCAGGGCATTTACGCCTCCCTAGCTCTTATATCTTGCCTTAGGTCCAAGCCGGCGCGGAGCGCGGCCGACATGCCGCTGTCTGCGCTAGACCCGCTCGATCTCCTTGATGCCGAACAGGCCGTAGGGCTTGACCATCAAGATGATGATCAACACTATGAACGGTGCGATCTCCTTGACCCCGCCGCCCAGGTAGACGTCCAGGTAGGAGCCCATGATGTTCTCCAATATACCGATGGTCAGCCCGCCGATGATGGCCCCGCCGATGGAGTCCAGGCCTCCCAGGATGACCGCCGGGAAGACCTTGAGTCCGAAATCCGAGAGGGTGATGTTGATGCCGTTGATGTTTCCCACCAACAGACCGCCCACCGCGCTGACCAGGGCGCCGATGGACCAGGAGATGGCAAAGACCCTCTTTACGCTGATGCCCATGGACTGGGCCACCTGCTGATCGTTGGCCACCGCCCGCATGGAGATGCCCACCCGGGTGAATTTGAAGAACGCGGCGAACACCCCCAGGAACAGGAAGGCGAAGCCGAAGGTCCAGAGATAGACCTCGCTCACCAGCACCGTACCAAAGTGGATGGCCTTCTGGCTGAAGATGGCCGGGGTGAACACCTTGATCTGGGTTCCCCAAAGGATGGTCACCAGGGACTTGAGCACCGTGGCCAGGGCGATGGTGATCATGATGACGCTGATGATGGGCTCGCCGATCATGGGGCGGAGCACCAGGCGCTCCAGCAGCATGCCCATGCCCACCGCGATTACCATGGTGAGCAGGAAAGCCCAGACGATGGGGATGCCCAGCATGGTGTAGAGCCACCAACAGATGTATCCACCCACCAGCACGAACTCGCCCTGGGCGAAGTTGATGATGCTGGTGGATTTGTAGATCAGGGCAAAGCCCATGGCCACCAAGGCATAGACCGAGCCTATGACCAGGCCGGTCACGATTAGTTGCAAGAGCTCGTGCATGCGCCCCTTCTCTCCCCTGTTACTCTAGTGCACCGGCTTCCAGAACTGCCACCACTTGCGCTCATCCTCCAGGGCGTACTGATCCAGAGGCTTCATTTTGCGGATTTGCAGATCTGTTACGATGGTGGCGGTCTTGCCGTCCTGGTACTTGATCTCGCTCTCCACGTGAACCTGGTCCACGTCTTGGTACAGGGCCTCTATCTCCGCAGCGTAGCGCTCGGCGATGAAGCGCCGCCGCAGCTTGCGGGTGCGGGTCAACTCGCCGTCGTCCGGGTCGAACTCCTTGTACAAGAGCAAGAATCTTTGGATGCGCGCCGCATCGGGCAGGTGGCGATTCACCCGCACCACCTCTTTTTCGATAAGGTCGTACACCTCGGGCTTGGAGGTCAAGTCGGTGTAGGTGGTGTAGCCGATGCGGTGATCCTCGGCCCACTTGCCGGTGTGCTTGTAGTCGATGCAGATGATGGCGGTAACGTATTTGCGGTCGTGGCCCAGCACGCAAGGCTCGACGATATAGGGGCAGAACTTGAGCTTGTTCTCGATGAACATGGGCGAGAAACGGGCCCCGCTGGTGAGCCGCATCAGATCCTTGACCCGGTCGATGCACACCAACTGGTTATTTTCAGTGATGTAGCCGGCGTCGCCCGAGTGCAGCCAACCATCAACGATGGTCTCGGCGGTGGCTTCGTCGTTTTTCAGGTATCCCCGAAACAGGGCCGGGGAGCGGGAGATGATCCCGCCAACCCCCTCGGGATCGGGCTGGTCGATCTTCACTTCGGTCTCGGGGATGGGCTCGCCCACGCTGGTGAAGTCCACCTTGCCCTCGCGGTGGATGCAGCTGATGCCGCTGATCTCGGTTTGGCCGTAGATCTGCTTCAGGTTCACCCCGCAGGCGTGGAAAAAGCGGAACACGTCCGGACCCAGGGCCGCGCCGCCGGTGGAGGCGCTACGGACGTTGGCAAAGCCCAGGCGGTCCTTGAGGGCCCTGAAGAGCATGACGTAGCTCAGGGAGTACATGAGATGCCAGTACCAGGGCGGGTTCTTTTTTTCGAAGTGGAAGTCGGCCAGCTGATAGCCGATGGGCATGCACAAACGGTAGACGAAACGCTTGAACCGGGAGGCGTCCAGGTGCTTGACGATAACCGAGCGGGCCTGTTGCTCCCATACCCGGGGCGGGCTGAAAACCACGTTGGGGCCGATCTCGTACAGGTCGGCCATGGCCGTCTCGGGCTCCTCGGGGAAGTTGACCGTGAAGCCGATGGCCAGGGCGGTGGAAACGCTCATCATCTGCTCGCCGATCCAGGGCAGCGGCAGAAAGGAAACAAACTCGTCGTCCTCGTACTTGGGATCCACCAGGGCCAGGTTGAGGGCCATTTTGAGCATGTTGCGATGGGTGAGCAGAGAGCCCTTGGGGGCGCCGGTGGTGCCCGAAGTGTAGGCCACCAGGGCTATGTCCTCGGGGGTCAGACGCTCAATGGACGCCTCGAAATAGTTGGGGTTGTCCTTTTCGAATTGGTGGCCCATCTCCTCAACGTCGGGCAAGAACACCAACAGCGGGTCGTCGTAGTCGCGCATGCCCTTGGGATCGGTGAAGATGATCTTCTTGACCCCGGGCAGCTCCTTTTTCATGTCCAGGACCTTGTCGGCCTGCTCCTGGTCCTCGGCCACCACGAAGGTGGCTCCGGAGTGATCTATGACGTAGGCCACCTCGTTGAGTATGGAGTCTTGATAGATGCCCAGAGGCCGCCCCTTAAGGCTTTGAGCGGCCAATTCGGCAAACACCCACTCCGGGCGGTTGTCGCCGATGATGGCCAGGGCGTCGTCGTCGGCGAAACCAAGGGAGGCCAGGCCCAAGGCGAAGTACTTCACATGCTCGTAGTACTGCCGCCAAGTGTACGACTGCCAGATGCCGTACTCCTTTTCCCTGAGCGCAACCTTGCCGTCACCGTATTTACGGGCGTTGCGCTGGAGCAGCAGCGGCATGGTGTCGCGGCCGATGTCGGCTCCGGTGGTCTCGGCTTGCAAAAAGGTCTTCTGGGGCACAGGCGCTTCTCCCAGCTAGCTCTACAAACCCAATTTGGAATGGGCCGCGTCGTCGGCGCCCAGGTAGGCCTCGATGACGTGGGGATTTTTGCTTACATCCTTGGGGCTGCCTTGGGCGATCTTGGTGCCGAAGTCCAGCACGACCACGTTGTCCGAGATGTCCATGACCACACCCATGTCGTGTTCGATTAGGACCACGGTCACTCCCCACTCCTCGTTCACGTCGAGGATGAAGCGGGCCATGTCCTCGGTCTCCTCCAGGTTCATGCCGGCCATGGGCTCATCCAAGAGCAGAACCTTGGGGCGCATGGCCAGGGCGCGGGCCAACTCCACCCTCTTTTGCAAGCCATAGGGCAAGGTGCCCACCACTTGCTTACGGATGGCCTCGATCTCCAAGAGGTCGATGATGCGCTCCTCGATCTCGGCGCGCACCCGCATCTCTTCTTTCCTGGCCTTGCCCAGGTAGATGCCTCCGGACAAAAACCCCGAGTGCATGTGCACGTGATGGCCCAACTTGATGTTGTCCAGCACGGTCATGCCGCGGAAGAGCTCTATGTTTTGGAAGCTGCGGGCTATGCCCAACTCCGCCACCCGGTGGGTGGGAACCTTGGAGATGTCTTTGCCCGCGAAGGTTATGCGGCCTTGGTGGGGATGGTAGAAACGGCAGATGCAGTTGAGGATGCAGGTCTTGCCGGCCCCGTTGGGTCCGATGATAGCCTGTATGTGGCCCTCTTGCACCTTGAAGCTGACACCGCTAAGAGCGTTCAGCCCGCCGAACCGTAGGTGTAAGTCTTCTATTATCAATAGGGGTTGCGTGGCACCCGATCCCGTCCTTTGCTCCCGCCCAGCAGTGCTTGGCGACGGCATATCTCCTCCTCAGCCAGACGCGCATATTCAAGCGGCGTCAGGTTAAAGTGACGGCTGAATCACGTAAGGTCCGGCTTCATGCGCAACGCTGAAAATCGGCCTTTCTGTCTGAATTTTGCGCCAAGTGGCACTCTGACCGTGGACTTATCATATGATACCGTGGCCCTCCAACACAACCCCAAAATAACCAAAACTGCTTGCAATCTCAGCATTTGTGAAATATGGCCCAAATGCCGACCGAGCCGATACTAATTGTGCCGACTGAGCGCTCAGTTTTATGTGGAATGAACCGTATTTAGCTGGCCGGGCAGGCGCCGGGGAGACACAAGCTCCGCATGGCGTTTCAAAAAAAATTCATCGGTCATGCCGGCCAAAAAATCCCGGACCACCCCCCCGGGTGGCGTTTCATCTTTATAAGCCGGGTCCAACCGGTCCAAAAAATCGCGGTACACCGGACTCTCAAGCCGATGGGAACGGAGGTCGTCCAGGTACCTCTCGAAGAGTAGGTCAAAGGCGGCGGCTATCTTGGGATGCTCGGTCTTGATGGCGGGGTTGGTGTAGATGTACTCCAGGTTGAACGCCTTCAGCCGGCCCAAGGCCTGGGCCACCGTAGGACTGAAAGATATGCGGTCATGGTCAAGGCTGGCCGCAGCCACATCCTCCACCAGGCGGTAGACAATGGTGCCGTTGCTCTCTCCCAAAACCTCTCTGACCTCGCTGGGAAGCATGTCGCGGCTCACCAAGCCCAGAACAATGGCGTCTTCCAGATCGCGGCCCACGTAGGCAATGCTGTCGGCCACCCGCACCAGGCATCCTTCCAAGGTCATGGGAAGCAGCTCCAGCGAGGGGTCGGCCCGTTTGGCGGCCATCTGGGCCTCCAGGGTGGCGAAGTCCTTGCCCCGGCTCGGGGACAGGTCCACGGTGTGTATCTCGCCATCGTGGGTGAGCACTCCGTCCAGCACCTGCAAGCTCAGGTTGAGTCCGCGCCCTCCCCTTTCCAGGCGCTCCAAGAAGTGCACCGATTGCAGGTTGTGCATGAAGGGCCCCAGGCCGTGCTCCAGGCATTTGGCGCTAAGGAAGCGTTCTCCATCGTGGCCAAAGGGCGGATGGCCCAGGTCGTGAGCCAGGGCGATGGCCTCGATGAGGTCCTCGTTGAGCCCCAGCATGCGCCCCAGGCCTCTGGCGATCTTACTGACCAGCTGCACGTGCAGCACCCGGTGGGAAATCTGGTCGTTGTCCACCAAAGAAAAAACCTGGGTCTTGTCTATGTAGCGGGTGTAGGCCAACGAATGCAGCACCCGGTCGGCGTCCACCGCGAAGGGCAGGCGGTGGCCCTGTTCGGCCAGGGGGTCGCTCCGGCGGCGCAGGGCACGCCGGCTGGGGCAGGCCAAAGGCGAGAGCCTCCGCTCTTCCTGCTCTTGTAAACGGCGGCGCAAGCCGGTCAGCAAATGATCCTGGGCCAAGGGCGCTCCTAAAAAATGGGCTGGCCCCATTGAACCGTCCAGACCGCCAGGTGTCAAGCGGCGCCCTTTGGGTGAGCCCCTTCCCTTGCAAGGCCTCCCCGGGCGGATTAGACTTGCGGCCATGATGGTAGCCGCCGACAACCTCACCGCCTCCCGCCCCTCGGTGCGCCGCGCCCTGGAGGCACGCGACGAGGCCTTTATCAGCCGCCTGTGCCAGGGCCTGGAGCAATCCGGGGCCGCCTGGATCGACCTTAACCCCGGCTATCTGCCCCCGGCCCGGCGCAGAGACACCTGGGCCTGGCTGGTGGGGACCGCCGAAGCCTCCTGCTCGGCCAAGCTGATCCTGGACGCGGCCGACGCGGCCTCCCTGGATCTGGCCCTGGGTTTTTGCACCCGGCCGCCGGTGCTGAACATGGCCACCGCCGAACAGGCTCGCCTGGGCCCGGTGCTGGACATCGCCGCCCATCACCGCCTGGAGGTGATCGCCGCCACCATGACCGCCACCGTGCCCCCCAGCGCCGAGGAGCGCCTGGCCCTGGCCGCCCTTATCGTGCAGGAAGCGTCCAGCCGGGGCATAACCGGCGGCCAGCTTATCCTGGACCCCATGGCCATGCCCCTGGCCTTGTCCGGCGGCGAGGCCCACGCAGCGGCGGTGCTGGCCACCCTGCGCACCCTGCCCCAGCTTTTCGACCCGCCTCCCCGCCGGCTCATCGCCCTGAGCAATCTGGTCACCGCCAGCGCCGGGGCCCGGGCCGATTTCGCCGCCGCGCCTTACCTGGCCGCCGCCATGGGAGCGGGCCTGGAGGTGGTAATGATGGACGCCCTGAACCCCGAGCTGATGCGCCTTGCCCGTTTGCTGCGGGTCTTTCAGGGCCAAGGCATCTTCGCCCCGGGAGAGTTCGCGCCGTGAGCCCCCCGTCCCCGCCGCCCCTGGACCGCCCCCTTCCCAGCGCGCCCCACTTCACCCTAAGCGAGCTAGTCTTTTCCAGCACCGCCCAAAACTACGGCCTGGACAACACCCCTTCACCCGCCGCCCTTGAGCGCCTGCTACAACTGGCCCGCCTGGTGCTGGAGCCCCTGCGCATGCGCTTCGGGGCCATCAAGGTGACCAGCGGCTACCGCTCGCCGGAGCTCAACTGGTACGTCTCCCTGAACCGCACCAGCCGGCACTGCCGGGGCGAGGCGGCGGACATCAGGCCCTTGGCCCCGGGGGTGGAGACGCCGCTTCTGGCCCTTTGGGCCAGGGCCAACCTGCCCTGCGGGCAAATCATCCTGTATAATTTCCCCAAGGACTGGCTGCATATCGATTTGGCCGGCCCCGGCGCGTCACCTCCAAGGCTCTACGTTAGCCAAGGGCAGCGCTCTCCCGCTCCCATCGCAGCGGATGACTTGGCCCGTCTTGTTTCCCGGCGGGCCCTTGGCAAGGAATTAACTTCATGAAGCTCATCAACACTCACGCCCATCTGGATTTGCTGAACGACCCGGCGGCAGCCCTGGACCGCGCCCAAAAAGCCGGCGTGGGCCAGGTCGTCACCGTGGGCATCGATCTGGACTCCTCCCGCCGCGCCGCCGATTTCAGCCGCGAG
Source organism: Pseudomonadota bacterium (assembly GCA_018819925.1). GTDB lineage: Bacteria > Desulfobacterota > Desulfarculia > Desulfarculales > Desulfarculaceae > Desulfoferula. Next base: position 58,134 of record JAHJPG010000087.1, on the reverse strand, counting down.
CTGCCCGGCGTGTTTTGCACCGTGGGTCTGCACCCCCACGAGGCCGCCAAGGCCAGCCCCAAGCTTTGGGGTGAACTGAAGCGCTTGGCCCTGACCGCCTCGGCGGTCGCGGTGGGCGAATGCGGCCTGGATTTTTATCGTGACCTCTCCCCCCGGCACCTGCAACGCGAAGCCTTCGCCGCCCAGATCGGACTGGCCCTGGACCTGGGGCTGCCCCTGGTGGTGCATGACCGCGATGCTCACGCCGAGGTCTTGAACACGCTGGCCAAAAGCGGTGCCGAGCGGGTGGGCGGGGTGGTGCACTGCTTCAGCGGCGACGCCTCCCTGGCCGCCGAGGTGGTCTCGCTGGGCTTCAGCCTGGGCATCACCGGAGTGATTACCTACAAAAAATCAGACGAGCTGCGCTCCCTGGTGAAGACCGTGCCCCTGACCAAGCTGCTCATCGAGACCGATTGCCCCTACCTGAGCCCCGAGCCCTATCGCGGCAAGCCCAACGAGCCGGCCTATGTGAGTTACACCCACCAGGCCTTGGCCAAGGCCTTGGGGATCACCCCCGAGGAGGTGGCCTCGGTGACCACGGACAACGCGCGCCGCCTGTTCAGCCTGCCCCACATGGAAGACTAGCCATGTACCGCCTTACCCCAGGGCGGGGCCTGGTCTTGGCCTCGGCTTCGCCGCGCCGCCGGGAGATGCTTTCGCGCCTGGGCCTGGATTTCCGCCTGGCCCCGGCCGAGATAGACGAACGCCTGCTCCCCGGCGAAAGCGCCGCCCAGGCTGCCCAGCGCCTGGCCGCGGCCAAGGCGGCGGCGGTGCGGGTAGCTCCCAACGACACGGTGCTGGCCGCCGACACCCTGGTGGTGTTGGGCGAGGAAATAATGGGCAAGCCCCAAGACCCGGAAGAAGCGGCCCGGATGCTACGGCGCCTTTCCGGAGCCGAGCACCTGGTGCTCACCGGCTATTGCCTGCAAAGCGGCTCCGACCGGGAAGTGGGCCTGGGCCAGAGCCGGGTCACCTTTCGCACCCTGAGCGCCGGAGAGATCGCGGCCTACGTGGCCAGCGGCGAGCCCATGGACAAGGCCGGGGCCTACGCGGTGCAGGGACTGGGCGCGGCTTTGGTCAAGCGGGTGAGCGGCTCCTACACCAACGTGGTGGGCCTGCCCCTGGCGGCGGTGATCGAGCTGATGCTGGCCAAAGATTTGATACAACCCTGGGGAGGGAGCGCATGAGCATCGCCGCCAACCTGGCCCGTGTCACCGCCCGCATCGCCGAGGCCGCCCGCGCCTCGGGCCGCAAGCCCGAACAGGTGCGCCTGGTGGCCGTTAGCAAGACCCACGGCCCCGAGGCGGTGAAGGCCGCCCAGAGCGCCGGTCAGATTCTCTTCGGCGAAAACTACGTGCAAGAGGCCCAGGACAAGATCGCGGCGGTGGGACCGGGCCCCTCCTGGCATTTCATCGGCCATTTGCAGAGCAACAAGGCCCGGGTGGCCGCCGAGCTGTTCGACGTGATCCAAAGCGTGGACCGCATCAAGCTGGCCCGGGCCCTGGACCGCCGGGCCGGCGAGTTGGGACGGCGTTTGGGGGTGCTCTTACAGGTCAACGTGGGCGGCGAGGCCCAAAAGGCGGGCTGCGCCCCGGAGCATGCCGCCGCCCTGGCCCAGGAGGTGGCCGCCCTGGAGCACCTGGAGTTGAGCGGGCTGATGACCATGCCGCCGTTTTTCAACGACCCCGAGCGGGCCCGCCCCATGTTCGCCGCATTGCGCCGCCTAGCCGAAGAAATAGGCCGCGACCTGCCGCCCGGCGCCATGCGGCATCTGTCCATGGGCATGAGCGGCGACTACGAAGCGGCAATCTCCGAGGGGGCCACCCTGGTGCGCGTGGGCACGGCCATCTTTGGCGAGCGGGATTACACTTAGACATAATTAGACGGGGCGGTCCCGCCCCTTGCAGCGCGGCGGCCGGGTTTATCCCCGGCCGCTCTGGCGTTGGCGCACTATCTCGAACAGCAGCGCCCCGGCGGCCACCGAGGCGTTGAGGCTCTCCACCCCAGGGGCCAGGGGCAGGCTGGCGCTCATGTCGCACAGGGACAAGAGGCGCGGGCCCACGCCCTTGTGCTCTCCCCCCACCACCAGGGCCACGGGCCGCACCAGGTCGTGCTCCCAAGGCGGCGGGGCCTGGCGGGTGGCCGCGGCCAGAAGCCACAGGCCCGCCTCCTTCAGCTCCTGGGCGGCGGCGCTTAGGTTGGTCACCCGGGCCACCGGCACCAGGGAGGCGGCCCCGGCGGCGGCCTTGAGCGCGGCCGGGGTCAGGGGGCAGGCCCGGTCCTTGGGCATGACCAAACCTTGGGCCCCGGCGGTGGCAGCGCTGCGCAAAATGGCCCCCAGGTTGTGGGGGTCCTGGATGTGGTCGGCGACAACCACCAGGGCCCGGTCCCCGGCGGCCTGGGCTGCGGCGATGATCTGCTCAAAGTCGGCATAGGGGTAGGCGGCCATCATCAAGGCCACGCCCTGGTGGGCCGCGCCTCCGGCCAACTCGTTGAGCCGCGCCCGGGGGGCCCGGCGCACTTTGATGCCCACCACCCGGGCCGCCTCGGCCAGGCGGCCCAGGGCCGGGCCGCTGTCGCCGGCGGCCAAGAGCAGTTCGCCGGCCATCTCCGGCTGCTCGGCCAGGGCCTGGGCCACGGCGTGGCGGCCCACGATAACGCTGTTATCTTCGTTTGCCATTCTAGGACGCCTGAAATTCTTCCAGCAGCTTCAGATGCCGCTGGGTGCGGCGGCGGCTGGCGGTGATGATGGCCTCCACCTCGGCCACGGCCTTTTCCAGATTATCGTTGACCACCAGGTGGGTGTAGTTCTTGGCCTTGGTCAGCTCGTAGCGCACCCGCTCCAGGCGCTGGCGCACCTGGGACTCTTCTTCGGTGGCCCGGCCCCGCAAGCGCTCTTCCAAAACCTTGCGGCTGGGGGGCAACAGGAAAATGAACACCCCTTCGGGAAAACGCTTCTGGAGCTGCTCGGCCCCGTTTACGTCGGTGTCCAGAAACAAATCCTGACCCTGCTCCAACACCTGGCCCACCACCTTTTGCGAGGTGCCGTAGAGGTTGCCGAATATCTCCTCGTGCTCGGCCATCTCTCCGGCGGCGATGCGCCGCTGGAATTCCTGGCGGGTGACGAAGTAATAGTCCACCCCGTCGCGCTCTCCGGGCCGGGGTGGCCGGGTGGTCAGGCTCACCGAATAGGCCAGGTCGGGCATGTCCGCCCGCACCCGGGCGGCGATGCTGCTCTTGCCCGCCCCGGGGGGACCCGAAAGCACGAATATCTGGCCAGCCTGGCTCATGCCGGCTCCTCCTCGCTCAGTCCCAAAGGCGTGTCCTCAAAGCTGGTGGACTCGTAGCGCTGGGCCATGGTGTCCGGCTGTATGGCCGAGAGCAGCACATGGCCCGAATCGGTAATCACGATGCTTCGGGTGCGCCGCCCCTGGGTGGCGTCCAGCAGGCGGCCCGCCTGGCGGGCCTCCTCGCGCAGGCGCTTCATGGGCGCGCTGGCCGGATTCAGGATGGCCACCACCCGCCGGGCGGCCACGGTGTTGCTAAAGCCCAGGCTCATCAGCTTGCCGGCCATGGGTGCCTCTCGTTCCTACTCAATGTTTTGCACCTGCTCCCGGATGCGCTCCAACTCGGCCTTGAGTTCCACGATGGTCTGGCCCGCCTCGGCGTCCGGGGTCTTGGAGCCCATGGTGTTGGCCTCGCGGTTGAGCTCCTGCATCAGGAAATCCAGCTTGCGCCCCACCGGCTCGGAGCTTTGCAAGAACTGCCTGAGTTGCTCCAGATGGCTGGCCGCGCGCACCGCCTCTTCGGTGATGTCCGCCTTGTCGGCGATGACCGCCACCTCCATGGCCAGGCGCTGGGGGTCGGGCTCGGTTTCGCCGGTGAGAAAGGCGATGCGTTCCCGCAGGCGCTCCTGGTAGCCGGCCACCACCTGGGGGGAGCGGGCCGCCGCCTCGCTGAACAGACGCCCCACCACCTCCAGACGGGCGGCCAGGTCATCGGCCAGGGCCCTGCCCTCGGCGGCGCGCATGGCCTCCAGTTCGTCCAGGGCCTGGGCCAAGGCGGGCTCAAGCTGGGACCACAGGGCCTCGGGGTCGGGCCCCTCCTCCTGGCTCAGGATCAGGTCGCGGTTGTGGAGAAAGGGCGCGATGCCCGGGTCCTGGGTGATGCCCAGCTCCTGTTGCAGCTCGGCCAGCACCCGGCGGTATTCGCGCACCAGGGGCCGGTTTAGCACCAGGCGCGGAGCAGCCCCCACCGCGCCGCTGGCGGCGATGCTCAGGCTCACGCGGCCCCGGGTGAGGCGCGCGCCCACGAACTTTTTGATGCGCTCCTCCAGGGCGGTGAGCCCCGCGGGCAGGCGCAGGTGGAAATCCAGGTAGCGGGAGTTCACGGTCTTGAGCTCCGCCACCCAGCTTCCCTCGCCGACGGCGCTCTGGCCGCGGCCATAGCCGGTCATGGACTTGATCAAAAAATATCTCCCCGCGCCTGCTGTTGTTGGCCTTGCCACAAGAGGCGGCCGCGCAGATGCTCCAGCAGGTCGCGCATTTGCTCCCCGGCGTAGTCGGGGTAGGTCCAGGGCAAGGCCTTGTAGCCACCGCCCATGTAATAAAGGGTCACTTCGCCGTATATGCCCGGCGCCAGCTCCAGGCGGTGCCCGGAAAACTTGTGGGTGGCCAGCACCAGGCTGTCCCGGTCCAAGAGGCCGGGGTCCAGGTTGACTTGCCGCCGGCCCCCGAGGGACAAATCGGTCTCGATCTGCTGGCACAGGCATTTGATGCCGGCCAATTCGCCGGGCAGGCGCAAGTCCTCCAGGGCGGCCAACCGTCTGTCCAGACCGGGGCCCATCTCCGAAGTGTAGTATGCGCTCTTCGTAAAATTAATGGGCTCGGAATAGGATACCACCCGCCCCAGGGCCGAGGCCAGACGCCGCAGGGCCTGGGCCCGCGGTTGTTCATGCCCGGCCAACAGGCTTACCACCAGACGGGCCGGCCGAGGCGCGGCACCCATGGCCGCGCTCCTAGAGGCGTCCCACGCTGGAGTAGGTGAATCCGGCTTGGCGCACCTTCTCGGGCTGGTACACGTTGCGCAAGTCCACCACCACCTTCTCCCGCATGGCTCCCTTGAGCCGCTCCCAGTCCAGGTTGCGGAACTGGTTCCACTCGGTCATGAGCACCAGGCAGTCGGCCCCCTCGGCGGCATGGTAGGCGTTGTCGCAGGCCACCAGGCCGGGCATCATCTCCTTGGCCTCGGCCATGCCCGCCGGGTCGTAGGCCCGCACCACGGCACCCCGCTTCATCAAGGAGGGCAGGATGACCAGGCTGGGCGACTCGCGCATGTCGTCGGTGTTGGGCTTGAAGGTGAGCCCCAAGCAGGCCACCACCTTGCCCCGAAGCTCCCCGCCCACGGCCTTGGCGATTTTCAGGCTCATCAACTCGCGCTGAAGGCGGTTGACCTCGATCACCGCCTCCACGATGGCAAAGCGGTAGTCGTGGTCCTTGGCGATGTGGGCGATGGCCTCGGTGTCCTTGGGAAAGCAGGAGCCGCCGTAGCCCGGGCCGGCGTGCAAAAACTTGGAGCCGATGCGCCGGTCCAGGCCCATGCCCTTGGCCACCAAGTTCACGTCCGCCCCCACCTTTTCGCAGATGTTGGCCATCTCGTTTATGAAGCTGATCTTGGTGGCCAAAAAGGCGTTGGAGGCGTACTTGATCATCTCCGCGGTTTCCACGTTGGTGAGCACGAAGGGGGTCTCGATGAGATACAGGGGGGCGTACAGGTCGCGCATGACCGCCTGGGCCCGCTCGCTGCCCGTGCCCACCACCACCCGGTTGGGGCGCATGAAGTCCTCGATGGCCGATCCCTCGCGCAAAAACTCGGGATTGCTCACCACATCGAAATCCACCGGGGCTTTCTGGTTGGCCTTGATGATGGCCGCCACCTTTTGCCCCGTGCCCACCGGCACCGTGGACTTGGTGACCACCACCTTGTAGTCGGTCATGGTCTGGCCGATGCTCTTGGCCACCTGCTCCACGTACTTGAGGTCGGCCGCCCCGTCGTTGCCCTGGGGAGTGCCCACGGCGATGAATATGACCAGCGAATTCTTGATGCCCTCGTTGAGGTCGGTGGTGAAGCTCAAGCGGCCCTCGCGCATGTTCTTGGCCACCAGCTCTTCCAGGCCCGGCTCGTAGATGGGCACCTTGCCCTGCTTGAGCATGTCGATCTTGTCCTGGACCTTGTCCACGCACACCACGTTGATGCCGAATTCGGCGAAGCAGGTGCCTGTGACCAGTCCCACGTATCCCACGCCAACCATGCAGATATTCATGCCGTTATTCCCGTCATCGCCGCCTCTGGGCGGTTATTTCCCAGCGCTTTGGCCTTGCCCCGGATCAGCTCCCGCCCCCCCAGGGCCAAGCCGGCCAGCAGCCAAAACATCATACCCGTGTCGTCCACGAAAAAATCGTCAAACAGGTTGCGCAGGCAAAAGCCCGCCACCATGGCCGCAGTGGCCGCCCCGAAGGCCTGAGCCGCCTGGCCGCCAATCGGCGGCGAATGGGGCCACAAGGCCCATATCAGCACTGCCATTATCAGTACAATGGCCGCCAGCCCCTGCACCCCCAGTTGGAGGGTCAGGTCCACGAACATGTTGTGAGCGTGCCACAGCAGGGGCTGGTGGGTGCGCCTGAACTCCGGGTAGGCCTTGGAAAAACTGTGCCGCCCCAAGCCTATGCCCCGGAAGGGATCCTCCTTGATCTGCTTGTAGGAGTAGTTCCACAGAGCCAGGAGATCCCCGGCGGTGCCCCCGGTTTTCAGGGGGTTGGTCACCAGCCGGTCCCAGCGTTCGCCGTGGCGCGAGCCCGGGGCGGTGAACATCAGCCCAGCCACCACCAGGGCGGCCAGGCCCACCAGCAGCACGGTGCGCAGGCGCCGCCGCGACAGCATCACCAGGCACAGGGCGGTCTGCAATAGAATCGCCAGCCAGGCGGCCCGGTTGTAGGTGGCGTAGGTCAGCAGGGCGGCAGCCAGGGTCAAGGCCAGCCAGGGCCAGCGGGCCCAGGGCTGGGGCCACAGCAAGGGCGCCAGCAGCATATAGGGCCACACCATAACCAAATAGGTGCCCAAGGTGCCGTAGCCGCTGTGCATGGAGCCGGCCCGCACCGCGTGATTGAGCAGCGAGCCGCCTTCGCGGAAAAAAAACACCAGCCCGGCCATGGTCATCACGGCGAGTCCGACCAGGATCACGCCCCAGAACTGCTTGAGGTTTTCCTGGTCCTGGATCAGATGCACCCCGACATAGAAGACGATCAGGCCCTTGAGCACCTCGGCTCTGAGCTCCTTGAGGGTGTAGGCCATGTCCACGGCTGTGAACAGGCTGAACACCGTGGTGGCCACATAGAAGATCAGGGGCCAGAAAAGCACCGTGGAGCGGAAGCTGAACTGGTGGCGGGCCCAAAAGAACAGGACCAGAAAAAGCGCCATCCCCGCCGCCGCCATCTCCCGAGCGGCGGTGATGGCCTCCAAGGGGAGAATGAACACCAGGCTCAGGGCGAAGATCCGGGCCAGGCGGTAGAAAAGATCGGCCAGGCCGGGGTGCCCCTCGAAGAGCACGGCGCTGAGGCGAGAAGCGCTCATCAGGACAAGTACCTGCCTTGGCGGGCCAGTTCGGCCAGGCGGGCCAGACCCTCGCGGAAGTCCACCAAAGGCTCGTAGCCCAACACCCGGCGCGCCCGGTCCAGAGAGGCCAGGCTGTAGCGCACTTCGCCGGCGCGGGGAGGTCCAAAAGTGGGCTGGGCCGCGCCCCCGGTAAGCTCGCCCAGCACCTCCAGCAGGTCGATGAGGTCGTGGCTCACCCCGGCGGCCACGTTGATGGCCAGCCCGGGGGCCTCGGGTGCGGTGCAGGCGGCCAAGTTGGCGGCCACCACGTTGTCCACATAGGTGAAATCACGGTTCTGGCGGCCATCGCCAAAAACCGTGGGAGCCTGACCGGAGTTCAGGGCGAACAAAAACTTGGGCACCACCGCCGCGTAGGGCGAGTCCGGGTCTTGCCGGGGCCCGAACACGTTGAAATAGCGCAAGCACACCGTTTCCAGGCCATAGACCTTGTAAAAGGCGGCGCAGTAGTTCTCCATGGCCACCTTGCTCACCGCGTAGGGGCTCAGGGGCCGGGGGGGCAGGGTCTCTTCCTTGGGCGCGTCGGCCGGTTCCACGTCGCCATAGATCGAGGAACTGCTGGCCACCACCACCCGCTTGGCCCCCGCCTCCTTGGCGGCCCAAAGCAGGTTTAGGCTGCCGGTGGCGTTGACGGAGTGAGTGGCCAGGGGGTCCTCTATGGAGCGCTGCACGCTGGGACGGGCCGCCTGGTGCAACACGTAGTCCACGCCCTCCATGGCCTCCCGGCAGGTGGCCAGGTCGCGGATGTCGCCCTCCAGGAAGCTGAACTCGCCCTTGCCCTGGCGAGCCGGCTCCAGGTTTTGCAGCTTGCCGGAAGCGAGATTGTCCAGCACGCGCACCGTCTCGCCCCGGGCGGATAAAACCTGGGCCAGGTGGGAGCCGATGAAACCGGCCCCGCCCGTGATCAAATAGGTTGTCATTAATTATTCCTGCGGTTGAGAGAGCGCACGTCCTGCTCCAAGGCTTGGGAGAGGCGCCCGGCGGTCACCGCCGAGGTGCCCACCTCGCCCACCACCACCCCGGCGGCCACGTTGGCCATTATGGCGGCCTCGGACAGGGTAAGGCCGCTGACCAGAGCCAGGGTGAGAGTGCTGATTACCGTGTCCCCGGCTCCGGTGACATCGTATACCCGCTTGGCCATGGTGGGCACATGATCCATGCCCTCGGGGGTGATCAGGGTCATGCCCCTTTCTCCCTGGGTGATGAGGATGGCCCCGGCCCCCAATTCCTGCAAGAGCAAGCGCCCGGCCCGCTCCACCGCCCCGGGCCCCCCGGGACTAATCCGGGCGGCTGCCATGGCCTCGTAGTGGTTGGGGGTGATGACGGTGGCCCCGGCGTACAGCGGCATGTTGGCCACTTTGGGGTCCACGCTCACCACCAGGTTACCGGCCCGGGCCCGCTGCAGCATGGGGCCCAGAAGCCCTCGGTTTATCACGCCCTTGGCGTAGTCGCTTATGATTACCGCGTCGCAGTTGAGCAGCTCCGCCTCCAGGTAGGCCTGCATGCTGGCCATTTCCTCGGGGGGGCATTCCCTCCGGCTCTCGCGGTCCACCCGCACCACCTGCTGACTGTGAGCCACCACCCTGGTTTTGACCGTGGTGGGGCGCTCGGCGCTTACCGTCACCCCATCCCTGGAAACCTCCAGCTGGTCCAGAAGCTCCAAGACCAGCTTGCCGGCCCGGTCGTCTCCCACCAGGCCGCAAAGCCCGGCCTGGCATCCCAGGGCGATGAGATTGTGCACCACGTTGGCCGCACCGCCCAGCATGTAGGTCTCGCTTTCCACGTTGACCACGGGCACCGGGGCCTCCGGGCTGATGCGCTCCACCCTGCCCCATATGAACTCGTCGAGCATCACGTCGCCCAACACCAGGATGCGGGCCTGACTGAAACGCTGCACCGCCGCCTGGAGGCGCTCCAAGTCGAAACTGTAGGTCATGGGCTCGTTTTCCCCGGGCTATCGCCCTGGTCCAGCCGCTCCAGGGCGGCCAACACCTCGTCAACCTCAATCGGCTCTATGGGTCCGGCGGCTCCCAGCACCTGGCAGGGCACTCCCCAGGGCCGCCAGTTGCACAAGGGGGTGCTGGACCACATTACCACCAGGGGTTTATGCACCGCCGCCGCGAAGTGCATGGGCCCTCCCTCCGGGGTTATAAAGGCCCGCCCGGCCGCGATCATGGCCGCGAAGTCCTTGAGGCTGGGCGAGCAGAACACCGGCACCGTGGGTTCCAGGCCTGCCAAAATTTCCCTCACCCAGGGTTCATCGCCCGGAGCATGGGTAATCACTACCCCGCCGGGACGCCGGGACAACTCCTGGGCCAAGCGGCGGTACTTGTCGCCGGGCCAGGTGCATTCGGGGCGGTAGGCCCAGCGGGTTACGTTGAGCACCACCGGAGGACGGCCCGGGTCCAAAGCGTAAGTGGCAAACAATTCCGCTACCTTGGCCCGGGAGTCCTCGGGTACCTTGAGATACAGCCTACCAGGGGGGCTGTCAAGGCCGATGTGGCGCAAAAGGGACATGCAGCGCAACACCTCGTGGTCCTGGGCCGGGGGCCAGGGAGCGGCCAAATTGTAATAAAACCCCAAACGTTTTTTCTTGCCCCGGACCTCGGGCCCCAAACGCCAACGGGCTCCGGAGGCATAGGTCAGCCAGGCCTGGGAATTGGAGAAGCTGTCCCTAAAGGCCACCGCCAAGTCAAAACGCCGCCGCCGCACCCGGCCCAGCATACGGGCCATGCGGCTCAGGGACTCCACCGTGCCGTAGTGGCGGTGCTTGGCCTTGGGGTAGACGAAAAGCTCGTCCAGGGCGGGGTGGCCCTCAATGGCCGCCTGGCTGAGGGTGCAGACCAGGGCGGCGATGTGGGCCCGGGGAAATGCCTGGCGTAGCGCCTGGATGGCCGGAGTGGTGCACAACACGTCGCCGATGTTGTCGTTGCGCACCACCAGGATGCTCTTGACCAAGGAGGGGTCAAAGGGGCCGGGCCGATCCCTCAGCCTCCCCAGCACCAGGGGATTCATTATAAAAGACAGCCAGGACAAAAAAACCGCCTCAGGCCTTTATCCCCAGCATTTCCAGGGTGGTTTCGATAACCATATCTTCGTGGATCTGCTCCATGCACACCGGGTCCAGGCATCCCTTGTCCGCGCAGGGATCGCAGGTGGCCGGCACCTTTAGCACCCGGTCGCGGGGCCCCCGGGGGCCCACCTTGGCGGGGTCGGTGGGGCCGAACAGCCCCAGCACCGGGGTCTGCACCGCCTGTCCCAAGTGCAGGGGGCCGGTGTCGTTGCTTATCACCAGATCCAGACGGCTGAGCACCGCGCCCAGCAGACGCAGGCTCAGGTTGTAGCCCTTGTGAAAGTGGCGCCCAGCCGCCGCCTCGGCCCGGCGGGCCAGGTCGCGCTCAGAGCTGTCCCCGATGTGGATCACCTCCACGCCCTTGTCATACAAGGCCGCGGCGACCTTTCCGAAGCGCTCGGCCTGCCAGCGGCGGTATTGAGCCGAGGCCCCCAGCACCAGCCCCACCCGCAGCCGGTCGGGCCGCATGCCCAGCTTGCGCAGCCAGCTCTCGGCGTACTCCCCCTCCTCGGGGCGCAAAAACATGCGCATGAAGCGGTCTTGGAGTTGTATCTCGGCCCCGGCCCACTGGGCCAGACGCAGACGCTCGTCCACGGCATGCACCTTGGGATTGCGAGGCAGGGCTTCCAGGCGCAGTTTGGGGTTCTGCCAGCCCTGGATGTTCACCGCCCGCTCATAGCGCAGGCGGGGCATAAGCTTGATCAGGTCATCGTTGGCGTGCAGCACCACCAGGCTTTGGTAGCGCCGCCCGGACAGAGCCGCGGCCAGGTAGGTGCGGCTGAAGCCGTTGTTTCGGTAGGGGTAGATGCTGCTTATGTAGGGATTTTCCTGCAGCAGGGGACGCCGCTTTTGATGGACCAGTACATCCACATCAAAGCTGCGGCCCAGGGCGATGAGGGCCGGGCTGCAGAACATGGTGTCGCCAATGGCCGTGGTGCAGGCGGCCAGAACCCGGGGACGGCTCATTAGATAATCATCTCTCCCGCGTTGGCCCTGTGGGGCCGGTTAGGCCGGAAAACATATCCCGCCCGGGGTAGAATGAAAAAATATAGCACAACTTAGCCATTAAGCCAGACCGGGCCCGCGCCGGGCAACCTCCAAGGGTGCAAAACATTTGAGGAGGTTGCATGGCTCCCGTGAAATGGCCCTCACCCAGTCCCTGCGACATATATCCTTAATTGTTGTTATGATAGGCTGGTTTACTAATAATTAACTTTAACTATTATGCCGGCCTATCCACGGGCCGCCCTCTCCAACAGCTCCATGGTCTGGCCCAGCCACTGCTCCTGGCCGGGCACCTTATGGGCGAATCCCTTGGCCAGGCCAAAGGCCCTTTGGCAGGCCACGGCCAACTCCTCCACCTCGCCGGCGGCCGAAACCACCACCCCGCTCACCCCCTCCTCCACCAGTTCGCTGGCCCCGGCCGCCGCAGTGGTCACCACCGGGGTGCCAGCGTACAGGGACTCCAGGCAGGCGATTGAGCAGGGATCGTAGATGGTGGGCAGCACCATGGCGTCGGCAGCGGCCAGCAAAGGAGCCACCTGTGGTTGTAGGCCCAGGAAAACAACCCGCCGCTCCACGCCCAGGGCCCGGGCCTTATCCTGCCATGGCTTCACGCGGTCCCGCCCGGCCACCAAAAGCATGGCCTGGGGCAGGCGAGCCAGGGCGCCCAGGGCGAAGGCCAGGCCCTTGCGCTCCCAACCGGAGCCCAGGAACAACAGCACCGGCCGTCCTTGCTCCAGCCCCAGATCCTCCCGAGCCTGCTCCCGGGTCTGGGGCAGGCGGGCCGGGGCCAGGTCCGCCTCGTCCACGGCGTTGTAGACCACCCGGATCTTTTCCGGCGGCACCCGATAATAGCGCTGAAACTCCTCGGCCACCATGCGGCTTATGGCGATCACCCAGCGCAGCTCCGGGGCGGCCAGGGTGCGCCGCTCCAAGGCCAACAGGGCCCGATGCTTGGGGTTCAGGCCAAAGCTCAGGCGCTTGAGACGGCTCTCGTAGGGAGCGCGGCGCTCCAGCCAGGCGGCATGCACCCCGTCACCGGCCCGGAACACCGGGCTGCCCGGCACCCGCTCCATGCTCAGAAACGAGTCCAGGTTCAGCTTCCGGGCCGCATCCAGGGCGGCGGCGGCCCAGGCGGCGGGCTTGGCCGGCTTCACCCGGTGCAGGCTCACCCCCTCGGGCGCCCCGCCCTGCCAGGCCGAGGCCATCACCTGCACCTGATGCCCCCGGGCGGCCAGCCCCCGGGCCAGAAGGCCCAGCACCCGCTCGGCTCCTCCGGTGAAATCGTATTTGTAGCGGATGATCCCCAGGCGCATGTTTAGCCCGTCCCTTGCAGCAGGCGGTCCGCCGCCTCGGTCACCCGCTCCGGGGGCATCTCCACCAGGCAGCGGCTCACCTTGCTGCCCTCGCAGCCGTCGCGGCCGCAGGGATGCTCCGGGCAATCGCCCGCCAGCACCTCGGCCCGGGTTTGCCAGGGCCCCCACATGCGCTCCCCCGAAGGGCCGAAGATGGTGAGCACCGGCACCCCCAGGGCGGCGGCCATGTGCATTGGCGCGCTGTCCACCCCGGCAAAGACACGGGCCGAGGCGATGAGTCCGCCCAGGGAATACAGATCCAGGCGGCCGCTCAAATCCAGGGCAACCGTGCCGGGATCGGCCTGGGCCTTGATCTGCTCCACCAGATCCATTTCCTTGGGGTCCGGGCCAGAGGTGAGCACCACCTTGAGCCCACGGGCGGCCAGGTGGTTTATCAAGGCTGCGTTGCCCCCAGGCGTCCATGACTTGAACATCCAGCGGGAGGTGGGATGCACCAGGGCGTAGGCGCCGGGCTCCAGGCCGGCTTGGGCCAGAAGGCGCGCGGCCTCCGCCCTGCCCTGGGGGCCGGGCTCGAACTTCAGGCCCGTGTCCCGGGGCTCCAGGCCTAGGGCCTCTGCCTGGCCCAGGAAGGCCTGGACCATGTGGCGCTCATCGTCCCAGCGGGGGGCCAAGACGTGGTAGGCCCTGCCCCGCATGCGCGGCGTCTTGGGGCGAAAACCCACCCGCAGGCGGGCCCCGGAGGCCCAGGAAAGAAAAGCCCCCCGGTCGCCCTCGGACAGCTCCAGGGAAAGGTCGTATCCCGCCCCGCGCAAACCCCGCAAAAAGCCCAAATGCCAGGCCGCCGCGGTCAGGGCTCCGGGGTGGCCGCGTTTGAGCACCAGCACCTGGTTGAGCAGGGGGTTGTGGGCCACCATGGCCTCGGTGCCCGGATTGACCACCATGTCCACGGCCAGGGCGGGCCAGCGCTCCTTTAGGGCGGTGATAACTGGGGTGCTCACCAGCACGTCGCCGATGTGCCCCAGCTTAATCACCAGGGCGCGGCGGGGGGCGCTGGTCAGGGCGATCGGCAAGCTTACGTCTCCAGAGGCTGGGCCTCGTCCGGCAACATGATGGGGATGTCGTCCCGCACGGGGTAGCGCAGGCCGCAGGCCGCGCAGATCAGCCAGGCTCCGTCCGGGCCAAGCTCCACGGACTGCTTGCACTGGGGGCAGGCCAAAATCTCCAAAAGATCGGGCCGCAAGGCCATGCTTACACCTCCTGCAACAGCTTTAGATGGTCGCGCACCCATTGCTCCTCGGCGGCCAAGCCCTGGGCCAGGCTCACCTGGGGAGCATAGCCCAATATCTCGCGGGCCTTGCCGCAATCGGCCTCGGTGTCGCGCACATCGCCCTTGGCCACCTCCAGACGCTCCACCTTGGCCTCGCGCCCGGTGATCTCCTCCAGCATGGCGATGACCTGATTCACGCTGACCCGGGAGCCGCCGCCCACGTTGAACACCTGGCCCTTGGCCTCGGGGGTGAAGATGGCGGCGATGGTGGCGGCCACCACGTCGTCCACAAAAGTGAAGTCCCGGGACTGGCCGCCGTCGCCGAACAGACGGATGGTGCCGCCCTCCAGCAGGGCCCGGATGAAACGGTGGAAGGCCATGTCCGGCCGCTGGCGGGGGCCGTAGACCGTGAAGTAGCGCAGGCTGGCCGTATTCATCCCGAAGTTCCGGTGGTACAGGCCGCAGAGGTGCTCGGCGGCCAGCTTGGTGACCCCGTAGGGTGAAACCGGCCAGCAGGCGCTGGTTTCGCGCATGGGCAGGTCCTGGGTGTCGCCGTACACGCTGGATGAACTTGCGTAGACCATCCGGCCCAGGCCCAGCTTCTTGCCCGCCTCCAGCAAATGCTGGGTGGTGAGCAGGTTGTTATGGGTGTAGATGGCGAAGTTGTCCCCCCAGGAGCGGCGCACCCCGGCTTGGGCCGCCAGATGCACCACCGCCTCCACCCCGTCCAATAGCACGCCGGGCTCCACGGACAGGATGTCGGCCTCCACCAAATCGAAGCCCCCTTGACCCCGCAGGCCAAGAAGGTTGCCCTCCTTGAGGGCCCGTGGATAGTAGTCGGTGAAGCTGTCGATCCCCCGCACGCGGTGACCCAACTCCAGCAAGCGTTCCGCCAGGCGCGAGCCGATGAAGCCCGCCGCGCCGGTGACCAGAATGTTCATGCCTAACTCATCTCCCGGATACCAGCTGCGAGGCGGCCTGGGCCGCCTGAGCGGGGCTTATCTGCTCCATGCACTTGAGCTCGGGGCAAAAGCGTTCAAAGCAGGGGCTGCACTCCAGCCCGGCCCGCAGGATTATATGGTTCTGGCCAAAAGGTCCGGTTCGCCAGGGAGCGGTCGGTCCGAACAGGGCCACCACCTTGGTTCCCATGGCCGCGGCCAGGTGCATCACGCCGGTGTCGGTGCATACCACCGCATCGGCCAGGGACAACAGGGCCGCCAGTTCCTTGAGCCCGGTGCGGCCGGTCAGGTCCATCAAATCCGGGCCCAGGCCGGCCCGGTTGGCTATCAGCCGCCCTATCTTGGCGTCTTCGCCAGATCCACTGACCACCAGGCGCGCTCCCTGTTCGCCCAAGAGCTTGGCCAACTCCACCCAGTGGGCCAGGGGCCAGAGTTTGGAGTCCCACTTGGCCATGGGATGCAGCACCACCAGGGGGCGTCCGCCGTCCAACCCGGGCAACAGGGCCCGGGCCGCATCCAGGGCGGCGGGCTCGGGGGTCAGGCCAAACTCCACTTTGGCCGGACGCTCCAGGCCCAGGGGCTCCAGCATGTCCAGGTAGCGCTCCAGGGCCGGGCGGTCGGGGTCAAAGGGAGCCATGCGCTCTTTGTAGGCCCAGGCGGCCAGGGCCTCCTTGCCCCCCCGCCAACCGATCTTGCGCGACCCACGGCTCAGGGCCACACAGATAGCACTTTTCATTAGCCCCTGCAAGTCGACCACCGCGTCGTAGCGCACCGAGCGCAGCTCGCGGCCAAAGCCGGTGAGAGGCGTGAGCGGCAGGCCGTCAGCCTCGGCCATCTGGTGCCGGGGGCTCACCAAAACCCGGTCCAGGGCCGGATGGCCCTTTAGCAATCCGGCCGAAGGCCGCTCCACCAACCAGTCTATCTGGGCCCGGGGCGCCTGGCAACGAATGGCCATGGCCACGGGCAGACTCTGAACCACGTCGCCCAGGGCCGAGAGCTTGACGATGAGCACCTTCACCGTAGCGGCTCCAGGCCGGCCCAGCGCCCCAGAATCCACTTGGCCGCGGCGGCCAGGTCCGGCAGGATGTGGGCCGGCTCCTCGGCCGGGGAGGCCGCCGGCTCCAGGGGCATGCCGCTGGTCACCAGCAGGCTGGTGAGCCCGGCGTAATACCCGCAGGCCACGTCGCTGCGCTTGTCGCCCACCATGAAGGAGCCTTCCAGGCTGAGACCCAGCTCACGCGCCGCCCGCTCCAGGAGCCCGGTGGCCGGCTTGCGGCAACCGCACACCGCCGCAAAGGGCTCCACCACTCCCTCGGGGTGGTGGGGGCAGTAGTAGAAGCCGTCCAACCAGGCTCCGGCCTCCTGTAGTTGGCGCTCCACCTCGGCCTGCACGGCCAACAGGTCCTCCAGGCCGAAGCGGCCCCGGGCGATGCCCGACTGGTTGCTCACCACCACCACCGCCAAACCGGCCTCCCGAATGCTGACGATGGCCTGGGCCGCCCCGGGCAGCAGGCGCACCTTGGCCGGCTGGTGGATGTAGCCCACATCTTTGTTGATGGTGCCATCGCGGTCCAAGAAAACCACCCGCCGCATCAGGCCCCCTCCCCTTGCCGGGCCAAAAGCTCCCGCGCCGCCAGGACCACTATCTCCGGGCCGATGGCCGTGAAGCACTTCAGATCGCCCGTGGGGCACTGGGGCTTCAGGCAGGGGCCGCACTCCACCGGGGTGCGCACCAGGGCGGTGAGCGGCCCCAAGGGGCCGGTGGTCACCGGATTGGTGGAGCCGAACACGGCCACCGTGGGCCGCCCCAGGGCGGCGGCGGCGTGCATCAGCCCGCTGTCGTTGGTGATGAACAATCCCATGCGCTCCACCAGGGACAGGGCTTGGCCCAAATCGGTGGCCCCGGCCAAATCGCGCACGGCCAGGCCATGCAGGTCTTTGGCCACAGCGGCGCAGGCGGCGGCCTCGCCCCGGCTGCCGAACAAGAGCACCGCGTCGAAGCTATCGGCCAGATCCCTGGCCGCGGCGGCGAAGCGGCCGGCTGGCCACTGCTTGGCCGGGCCAAAGGCCGCGCCCGGAGCCAAGCCCAGGAGCCGGGCACCGCTCAAGCCCTGGCGCTCCAGATAATCGGCGGCCCAGGCCTGGTCTTCGCCAGCAAGGTGCAGCTCGGGGCGCACCCCCTCTTTGGGAGGGTCGGCGGGCAAAAGCCCTGCCTGGCGTAAAATATACAAGTAGTAGCTGGTTTCATGCACCCGGCGCAGCTCCGGGCTCAGGCGGGCCCGGTGGGTGAGCAGCATCCCCCGGCCGTCCCGGGAGTAGCCCAGGCGCACCGGCACTCGGGCCAGCCAGGCCAAGAGCGCCGCCTCGAAGGCGTTTTGCAGCAGCACCGCCCAATCGTAGCGCCGCGCTTTTAGCTGCCGGGCCAGGCCCAGCAGGCCGCCGGCCCCTTCGTGCCCGCCAGATTTATCATAGGCCAGCACCCGGCTCACCCCCGGTTGTGCGCCGTACACCGCCGCCGCCCAGGGCCGGGCCAGCACCTCTATTTGGGCCTGGGGGCAGGCCTGGTGCAGGGCGGCCAGGGCGGGCAGGGTCATCACCGCATCGCCCACCCAGTTGGTGGCCCGCAGCAGGATGCGCCGGGGCGCGGCCTGGTCCAGGGGGCGCATCAGCGCCTCTCCCGTGGCCAGAACTGGCTGGGCTTGGTCTTCCAGCGCTGGTGCAGCCAGAACCACTGCTCGGGCTTCTGGCGGATGATGTCTTCCAGCACCTTGGTGTAATTTTGGGTGTTTTGCCAGATGTCCATGGTCTTGTCGCTGGTCTTGACCAGGGGCACCTCCTCGCCGAAGTACACGTCGAACTTGCCGTCCTCGGCCCGCCAGTTGTGATAAGGAATCACCGGCGCCCCGGTGGAGCGGGCCAGCAGGGCCAGACCCTTGTTGGTGCAGGCCGGGCGGCCGAAAAAATCCACCCACTCGCCGTCGTACCAATCCACGTTCTGGTCCATCAGCAGCCCCAGCATACGGTTTTGCTTGATGCCCCGCAGCAGGGCCCGGGCCGAGCGGCTTTTGGGCACCACCTCGCTGTCACAGCTCTTGGTGCGCCAGCCGTTGACCAAGCGGTCGGCCGGTAGCCAGTCGATGGGCCGGGCCACGATAAGGGCTCCGAAACCCAGGCACATGGAACCGGCTATGTTGCCCCACTCCCAATTGCCGAAGTGGCCGGTTAGCAGAATCAGCCCATTGCCCTTGGCTAGGGCCCGGCGCACGTTGTCCAGGCCGTGGCAGCGGGCATGGGCGAGAATCTTCTCCGGGCTCAGGCGCACCAGGCGGGGGATCTCCACCGCCACTTGGGCGATGTGCTCAAAGACCTTGCGGCCGGTGTCCTGAACCCAGGCCTGGTCCTTTTCCGGGAAAGAGACGCTCAGGTTGTCCAGCACGATCCGCCGGTGGCGCTGGTCCAGGGCCATGGCCAAACGGCCCAGGCCGCGCCCCACCGCCCGGCTGAGGCCCAGCGGCGGCAGGGACAAAGTCCACACCCCGGCGTGGAGCGCTTGGTCGGCAAAGCTCATGCCGCCCCTCTCCAGCCGGCCAAGGCGTGCCCCAGCAGGCGCGGCAGGGCCCGGGGCCCTTCCAGAAACTCCAGAGCCAAACGGGTGCTCCACACGGGGATGTCTCCGGGCAGGCCGGCGGGCAGGCGCACCGCGTCCTTGCCCGAGCACACCAGGGCCCTGGCGGATAGAGTCTGGGCGCGGCCCCAAAGACCGGCCAGCTCGTCGATAGTGAAACGGTGGTGGTCCCCAAATGATTCCAGGCCCAGCACGGTGAGCCCGGCCTGGCGCAGGCTTTGCCGGAAGCTCTCGGGGCGGGCCAGGCCGCAAAAGGCGTACACCGGCTCTCCTTGCCAGGACTCGTCCTCCAGAGCGCGGCCCTTGGCGTCCTCCAGGCCCTCCAGCACATAGCGGCAGGCAAAGACCGGCTTGTTGCCCAGCCGCCAGGCCAGCGACTCCTGGGCCCGGCGGGCCTGGGCCGCGTCCCGCACCCGGGTGAGCACCACCGCGTTGGCCCGCTTCAGGGCCCCCGGGCCTTCGCGCAGGCGGCCCCTGGGCAAGAGGCACTCACCCGCCAGGGGGTCGGCCGCGTCCAAGGCCACCAAGTTCAGGTCACGGTACAGGGCCCGGTGTTGCAAAAGGTCGTCGCCCACCAGCACCCGCGCGCCGCAGCGTTTGAGGAGCAGCAGCCCGGCCTGGTAGCGCGAGGCCCCCACGGCCACCGGCACCCCCAGGCGGCGGGCCAACAGCAGGGGTTCGTCGCCGGCCTGGTCCACGTTGGCCAAGATGCGCTCCCCGTCGCTCACCAAAAGGGGCTGTTTGCCCTGGCGGCCATAGCCCCGGCTGATGACCCCGGCGGGCAGACCCAGCTCTTGCAGGGCCCTCACCACAGCCATGGTCAGCGGAGTTTTGCCCGTGCCGCCCACGGCCAGGTTGCCCACCCCGATCACCGGCACGTGCAAACAGCGCGAGGGCTTGAAGCCCAACTCAAAGGCGGTGTTGTTTAGCCACACCCCGGCCCCGTAGAGCCCGCTGGCCACCGTGGCCCCGGCCCTGAGGGCTCCAAGCCAGGCGGGGCCGGGCTCGTCGCCCAATATCCTGCGCCACAGGGCCTCGGCACGCTTAGGCATGGCCACCCACCAGAAGCTCGGCCGCCGCATCCACGGCCCGGTCCACCGCCCCATGATGGGCGTCCACGAACTCACGGGCCGCTTGGCCCATGGCCCGGGCTTGGTCCGGATTGGCCAACAGGCTTCCCCAGGCCGCGGCCAAATCCGCGCCAGTGGCAATGCGCAGGCCGCCCCCGGCCTCTTCCAGGTCCTGGGCCATCTCCAAAAAATTGTGGGTGCGGGGGCCGAACACCACCGGCACGCCCTGGGCGGCTGGCTCCAAGAGGTTGTGCCCACCCACCGCCACCAGGGAGCCGCCCACGAACGACGCCGCTCCCAGGGCGTAGACGGCTGCCAGCTTGCCCAAAAGGTCCAATACCACCACCTGGCTGCCTGGCGGGGCCGGCTCCTGGGAAAGCCGGGTCACGCTGAACCCGCGCTCCTGAGCCAGGCGGGCCACCGCCGGGCCCCGCTCCACCTCCCGGGGCGCGATGAGCAGGGTCAACTCCGCCACACGCTCCTTGATCTGGGCGTAGGCCGCCAGGCAGGGCTCCTCCTCCCCGGCGTGAGTGGAGCCGGCCACCAGCACGGTGCGGCCCGCCAAGCCCAGCTCATCGGCCAGGGCGCGGCGCTGCTCCAGGTTCAGGGCCGCCGGCGCGCTGTCGAACTTGAGGTTGCCGCCCACCCGCACCCGGCCAGGGTCCACCCCCACGCCGAGCAGGCGCTCCCGGTCGGTGGCGGTCTGCACCAGCACCAGGTCCAAGCCCCGCCACAACTCCCGGGCCAGGGGCCCCAGGCGGCGGTAGCCCCGCAGGGTGCGCGGGCTCACCCGGCCGTTGACCAGCATGCGGGGAACCCCACGTTCGGCCAGGGCCCATTGCCAGCCGGGCCACAGGTCACCTTCCACCAGGATGGCCAGACCGGGGCGCAGGGCCCCTAGCACCGGACCCACGACCCAGGGCAACTCCAGGGGGCGGATGAAGATGGCGTCGACTTGATGGGCCAATTTCTCCCGGGCCGTGGCCAGGCCTTGCCCGGTGCCGCAGGAAAAGGCGATGGGCTTGGCGGGAAAACGCCGGCGCAGGCCGCGCACCAAGGGCAAGGCCGAAACCGACTCGCCCACGCTCAGGGCGTGCAGCCAGATGCCGCCGGACTCCAGGCGCGGCGGCCGGGCCAGGGGGCCCAGGCCCAAGCGGGCCAGGGTGGCACGGCGCTTGGGAGGGCGCAACAGGCGGGCGGCGATGAAGGGCGAGGCCACCGCCGCCCCCAGGCCCAGGGCCAGGCTGTACAAGGTGCGCTTCACGCCGCCCCCTTGGCCAACTCCGAGGCCTGCCAGGCCACCTGCCCGGCCCGCCCCGGCACTTGGCCCCAGGCCACCTCATCCACCGGCACATCCCGAGACGCCTCCTGGACGGCAGCGTCCAAAAGGCGGTGAAAAACAACGCCCCGGTCCTGCAAGCGGGCGATGAGGCTCTCCAACACCGGGGCCTGGGCCCTGCCTTCCACCTCGCCGTGCAGGGTGTAGACGTTGAGCGCGCCGGGGCGCACCTGGCCGGCCAGCCAGGCGGCGGCGGTGCCCAGGGTTATGCCGTCCCGGCCCAATATCTCGTCCAGGGTGGGCAGGGTGGTGGGCAGTTCCACCAGGGGCAAGGGGCGGCCATCCGCCAGAGGCCGGAAGGGGCTGCGCCCCCTGGCGCAGGAAACGTGGGTGATGCCCATGCCGGCCAGGGCCTGGTAGGCGGTGGGGGTTATCTGCCAGCCCGGCGAGGCGAAGCTGGCCGGAGCCTGGCCGGTGATGTGTTTATAGAGCCGCCAGGCCCGGCCCAGGTGGGCCCGGATGCGCCCTGCCGGCAGGCGGCGCATGCGGTCGTGCCAGAACACGTGGTCCCAGCCGTGCAGCCCCACCTCGTGGCCCTGGGACAAAAGCTCGCGCAACAGGTGGGGCCCGGCCTGGGCGATGATGGGCCCGGGCAGGGCCACGCCGTAGAGCATGGTGGTCAGGCCATAGGCCCCGGCGGCGCCGGAACGGAGCTGCTTTTTTAAAAAGCCCGGCTTGACCAGGCGGGCCAATGCCCTTCCCGAGTTGTCCGGCCCCATGGCGATGTAAAAGGAGGCCTTCACTCCGGCCCGGGCGAAGATGTCCATTAGGCGGGGCACGCCCGATAGCAGCCCCACCTTGGTGTCTATGTCCACCTTGAGGACCAGGCGGGTGGCGGCCGGTAAGGGCTCGAACCGTTTGATGACCATGATTATGACCCGGCTTCGGGGTCCCTGGTCTCGCGGATGACGAAGCGGGGCCTGCGGCGCACCTCGCGATAGATGCGGCCCAGGTATTCGCCCATGAGCCCCACCACCAGGATTTGCAGGCCCACGAAGACGAAAAGGATGGCGAACAGGGTGAACACCCCGCCCACCTCCGGGCCCACCACCAGGCGGCGGACGAACAAGAACAGGCCGAATGCCAGGCCCATCAGGGCGATGAGCACCCCCAAAACGCTCACCATCTGGATGGGCAGCACCGAAAAGCCGGTCATCAGGTCGAAATTCAGTTTGATGAGCTTGAGCAGGCCGTATTTGGACTGGCCGGCCGAGCGCTCGGCGTGAGCCACGGGAATCTCGGCCACGCTGGCCGCGTAGAGATTGGCCAGGGCGGGGATGTAGGAAGATGTCTCCTGGGAGGCGCACATGGCCTCGACCACCTCGCGGCGATAGGCCCTGAGCATGCAGCCGTAGTCCTTGAGGTGCACTCCCACCACCCGGCTGGTGAGCTTGGCCACCATCCAGGTGGGTATCTTGCGCAGCACCGAGTCGTGGCGATTCTGCCGCCAGCCGCTGACCACGTCAAACCCCTCCTCCAGCTTGGCCACCAGCTTGGGCACCTCCTCGGGGGGGTTTTGCAGGTCCGCGTCCAGGGTCACCACCACCTGCCCTCGCACACTTTCAAAACCCGCGAAAATGGCCATGTGCTGGCCGTAGTTCCGGTTGAAGCGCACCAGGCGCACGTGGGGGTCCTGGGCCTGTATGCGGCCCAAAAGTTCCCAAGAGCTGTCCTTGGAGCCGTCGTCCACGTAGATCACCTCCCAGCTCCAGGGAGAGGCGCCCAGGGCCAGGGCCAGGCGGGCCTGAAGCTCCGCCAGGTTTTCCTCTTCGTTGAAGACAGGGATAACCACTGATAGATAGGGCTGGTTTTCCGTGGCTGCCGGGGGCATGGGCCTCTCCGCATTGGGTGATGCCAAAACTGGGTGCTCGCGGGTTTATACTATGGCAGGCAAGGGGGAATAAATCAAGTCGCCCCGGAGTGTTAGCCCGGGGGACGGTTGCTGAACAAGGTCTTGTCCCCCACCGTGGCCCAGGCGAACAGGGGCAGGGCCTGGGGCCGTTTCTGAGCCAGGGCGTGAAAGCGCTTGTAGCGGGGCGTCTCGGCGATGGCGAACACCCGCCGCTGTCCTCCCATCAGCTTTAACAGCCCCTGGTTGCCCTTGAGAAACCATTGGTCCCGGTCCGGAGCCAGGCGCCGGCCGAAATCCAACTCCCCCCAGTTGTCGGCCACGGCCACCCTGCGGCGGGTGTAAAAGGCCGCGCCGTGCCAATAGTCCCCCAGGGTGGCCACCAGGTCGCCGGGCTTGAGTTGGGCGGCCAGGGGCTTGAGGAGCGGGCCCAGCGAGCGGTAGCGGTCCAGGGTGGGCGTGGCCGCCGCCGCCCCCAGCACCAAGAGCAAAAACACGGCCAGGGGCGCGCAGGCCGCGGCCCAGGCCCGATTCCTTACCCAATAGACCCCCAGGGCCAGCAGTGCCAAAAACACCGGCCCGGCGAAAAGCAGGGCCCCGCCGTGAGCGTAGCCGATGTCCGGGTTGGTGGCCGGGACCACCAGCAGGGCCAGGCCGGCCACCAGGCATAGGGCGGCCAGGGCGCTGATGCTGGCCTTGAGCCCGGCCGGGGCGGCCGCGCCCCTGGGCCAGGACATCACCCCGCTCAAGGGCCGCCCCACCAGCAGGGCCAGGGGGGGCAGCATGGGCAGGGCGTAGTGCAGCATCTTGGAGCGCGACAGGGTGAGGAACAGGAAAAAGGCCACGAACCAAACCGCGGCCAAGAGCCAGGGCCGAGCCTCGGGCGCGCGCCAGGCCCCCCAGGGGAAGGTGCGGCCCAGGGCCCAGGGCAGCAGGGCTATCCAGGGGAAGAAGGCCCCGGGAATCAGCGCGAAATAGAACCACCAGGGCTGAAAGCGCTGGTGCTTGGTGGTGAGCAGCCGGCCCACCTGCTCGTCCCAGAAAAAGTAGGTGAGGAATCCCTTGTGCAAAAGGGCGGCGGCCACCACCCAGGGAGCGCAGAGCAGCGCGAACAGGGCCGGCCCCCGCCAGTCCAGCAGACGTCCCAAGAGACGCCACTCCCCGGCCAGGGCCGCGAAGAGCACCACGGCCATGGCCGCCAGGCCCGGCCCCAGCACCCCCTTGGTGAGAAAGCCGATGGCGCAGCCCGCCCAAAAGGCGTACAGCCCCCAGTCCCGCCCGGCCCTGAGGCTCCAGGCCCCCCATACGGCCAACATGATCCCGAAGCACAGCACCATGTCCACCAGGATCACCCGGCTAAGGGCGAAAAACATCAGCGAGGTGGCCAGCACCAGGCCGGACCAGAAACCGGCCTTTTCATCGCCCCACATCTCCCGGCCCAAGGCGAAGGCGATCAAGACGCTCAAGGTGCCGAAAACCGCCGGCACCAGGCGGGCCGCCGCCTCGCACACCCCGAACAGGGCGAAGCTAAGGGCGGTGAGCCAGTAATACAGAGGAGGCTTCTCCAGGTAAATCACGTAGTTCAGGCGGGGGATCACCCAATGGCTGAAGGAGCCCGAGTCCAGCATCTCCCGGCCCAGCTCGGCGTAGCGGGTCTCGTCGCTCTCCCACAGGTCGCGCATGCCCCCCAGCGAAAAGAACAACAGGGCGCACACCGCCAGCAGCACCAGCACATAAAGGCGGCGCTGCCAGAGCGGGTTTTGCAACCAGTTGTTCACAAGGATTCCTTGTCCTTTACCGGTGGGGCGGCTTGCTCCGGCGGAGCGCTCTGCGCCGGCGGTGTTGCCTTCTCCGGCGGGGTTGCCTGCACCGGCGGGCTGGTTTGTTTAGGTGGAGTCGCCTGCGCCGGCGGGGCGGCCTGGGGGGGCGGACTAAGCGTAACCGGCGGTGGGGCATCGCCCCGCCACTGGGCGGCGGCGGCCTGGTTGCCGCCCACCAGATAGCCCTCCCGGCTGGCCAAAACCGCGAAGCCCGGGGCCTGGCCCAGCTTGTCCGTGAGGCGCACCCGGCTTATCACGTACACCGGCGCGGCGGCGGACAACTCCTTGGCCAGTTCCGCCCCCTGCTCCACCTTGAGCCGGGGCAGGCCGCGCCCGGTGTAAAAGATGAGGCTGGGCTTCCACAGGCCGTAGGTGACCACCTTGGACTGCTCCCCGGCCCGGCGCTTCAGCTCCTGGGCCAACTCCTTGGCCGGCTGCTGGATGACCCCGGCGGCCTGGGGCAGCAGGCCCAGGAACACCACCCCGCAGAACAGGGCCGATGCCACGGCCAGGGACCATGCCGCCATGAAGCCGTGCTGCCGCCTGGCGGCCCAAGAGGCCAGGTAGATGCCGGCCCCGGCGGTCAAGGCGGCCAGCAGGGGCCATAGGATCATCACCGGAGCCTGGGCGGGCAGGGCGTACTCGCTGGAGTCGAAGCGGATGGAGCCAAGTATCTTGTCCCAGAAAAGCGGCAAAGCCGCCGGGACGGCGGCCAGGGCCACCACCAATATGCCCCCCGACACCCAAAGGGCCGCCCAAAACACCGGCCAGGCCAGACGGCCATGGGCCTGGCCCTCGGCCAGGCGACCCATCTGGCAGGCGGCCAGCATGGCCAAGAAGGGCAAGGCGGGCAGGATGTAGTTGATCTGCTTGGTGGCGGCCAGGCTGAACACCACCAGCACCACCAGCAGAGACACGGCGGCCAGCATGTGCAGGCGGCTCAGGGGGTCCGCCTCCCGCTGGGCCCGGGGGTTATGGAACAGAGCCCGGCCCAGCTCGGGCAGGGCCGCGGCGGCAAAGGGGAAAGCTCCCAGCAGAAGCACGGGCAGGTAGTAGAACAGCCCTCCCCCGTGCCCCAGCAGAGTCTCGGAAAAGCGGCGCAGGTTCTGGGAAATGAAGAAGGCGTCGATGAACCGGTCGCCCAGCTTCCACCACACCAGGCCGTACCAGGGCAGGTTGATGACCAAAAAGATCAATATGCCCCACAGCCAGCGGGCGCTGCGCAGGGCCAGGAAAAAGCGGCC
The DNA here is from genome assembly GCA_018819925.1 of Pseudomonadota bacterium. Lineage (GTDB taxonomy): Bacteria > Desulfobacterota > Desulfarculia > Desulfarculales > Desulfarculaceae > Desulfoferula. The sequence goes on along the minus strand of JAHJPG010000087.1, from coordinate 31,863 downwards.
CTGGATGATGGCGTAGATGGCCGCGCTGGGCAGCACCACGGCCAGGGCCACCGGCCCCTTGGTGAGAAAGCCCAGGCCCAGGGCGGCCCAGGCGATGAGCCACCATTTGCGCCCCGCCGGAGCCTCGCCCTCCAGGGCCAGAAAGACCGCCATCAGGGCCAAGGTGGTCCACAAACTGAGCAGCGCGTCGGTAAGGCAGGCCCGGCCCACCAGCACGAACAGGGGACTGAAGGCCAGGGCTGCGGCGGCCAGGGCCCCCAGGGAGGCCCGCTTACCGCTACGCCAGACCATGAGCCCCACGGCCAGCACCAAGGCAAAGGCGGCCAGGGCCGAGGGCAGGCGCGCCCCGGCCTCGCCCGGGCCCAGCAGGGCCTGGCTGCCGGCCATGACCCAGTAGACCAGGATGGGCTTTTCCAGGTACAGGCGGCCGTTGAGGGTGGGTACCACCCAATCGCCGCTGGCGCGCATGGCCGCCACTGCGGCGGCGTATTCGCCCTCGTCGCGGTCGGTGAGGGCCATCTCCCCCAGCCCGGCCAAGAACAGGGCCCCGGCCGCGGCCAGCACCAACAACAGGGCTAAGGCGCCCTTCAGGTTCGATTTGCCCTTCATGCCGAAGCCTCCTTGGCCCGCCGCCTGAAATCCATCACCCAACCCACCAACAGGCCCAGGGCCATGCCCCCCAGCACGTCGCTGAGATAATGCGACCCGCTGATCACCCGGCCCAGGGAAATGAAGGCGGCCAGCGCGTAGAACACCACTCCGTATTGAGGCCAGCGTGTGGTGAGCCAGGCGGCCAGGGCGAAGCTGGTGGTCACGTGCCCCGAGGGGAAGGAGTGCATGTCGCTATCCATGGTGAGGCCCACCAAAATGTCAGGCGTCAAACCCGTGCGGGGGCGGGCCCGCCCCACCAGGTGTTTGATCACCTGGACCAAAAGCCCGGAGACGGCCACGGCCCAAAGGCAGCCCAGTCCCACCCTGCGCCATTTCAGGCTATGCGCCCACAGCGCCAAGCCGATCACCATTGCCGCCCCGGCCAGTTGGATCCCCCCCAGGCCCATCCAATAGGCGCTCTCTCCCCAGGCCCAGCCAAAGCCGCTTTGCCCGAAGCGCCCCAGGGTCTGGCGCAGGGATTGGTCCCATCCCAACAGCATCGCCCCGCCCATGGCCCCCAACACCAGCGCCAAAACCAACCCCCTGCGGGCCAGCAGACCGGAATCGGCTTGGGCGAATGGGCGGGCAGGCATGGGGTCCTAGCTCCCCTCCCCGGCCCGGTTCGCGGCCTCGGGGGTGATGGCTTCCAGCCCTTGATCGATGGCGAACTGCATGCTGTGCAGGCGGGTGTACACCCCGCCCAGGGCCACCAGTTGCTCGTGGCGGCCCTCCTCCACGATGCGCCCCCCGCTGATCACCAAAATGCGGTCGGCCCGCTGCACCGTGGACAAACGGTGGGCGATGACAAAAGTGGTGCGTCCGGCCATGAGGTTTTCCAGGGCCTTTTGCACGTACATCTCGCTCTCGGTGTCCAGGCTGCTGGTGGCTTCGTCCAAGATGAGGATGGGCCGGTCGGCCAACAAGGCCCGGGCAATGGACAGGCGCTGGCGCTCGCCTCCGGAGAGCAGCACCCCGCCCTCGCCGATCATGGTGTCCAGCCCCTTGGGCATGCGCTCTATGAACTTGGTGGCGTAGGCCGCCTCGGCGGCGGCGCGCACCTCGTCCTCGCTGGCCTCGGGCCGGCCATAGGCGATGTTGTTGCGCACCGTGTCGTTGAACAGGATGGTCTGCTGAGTGACGATGGCGATCTGGCCGCGCAGGCTGTTTAGCGAGGCCTGGCGGATGTCCACCCCGTCTATGAGGATAGCCCCGCCGGTCACTTCGTAGAAACGGGGCAGCAGGTTGACCAGGGTGGTCTTGCCTCCGCCGCTGGTGCCCACCAGGGCCACCGCCTGGCCCTTGGGCACGATGAGGTCTATTTCCCTGAGCACCGGCTCGCCGGGCCGGTAGGCGAAGCTCACCTTGGCGTAGCGAATCTCATTTTGCAGCGGAGGAAGTTCCACCGCGCCGGCCAGCTCGGCTATCTCCACCGGCTCGTCCAAGACCCGGTAGACCCGCTCGGCGGCGGCCAAGCCGTTTTGCACGTCGTTGTTCATGCTGCTCAGGCGCTTGACCGGCTCGTAGAGCAGGATAAGGGCGGTGAGGAAGGAGAAGAAGGTGCCCGGGGTGGACACGCCGTTTATAACCTGCCAGCCGCCGTAGAACAGGATGCCCGCGATGCCCAGGCCGCCCAAAAACTCCATGAGCGGGCTGGACATGGCCCGGGTGGAGATGTCCTTCATGCGCAGGCGGAACAGGCGGAAGGCCTCGTCAGTAAAACGCTTGGTCTCGTGGTCTTCCCGGCAAAAGCCCTTGACGATGCGGGCGCCGGCAATGGTTTCGTGCAAGAGCACGGTGACGTCGGCCATGGTCTCCTGGGAGCGGTGGGAAATCTTGCGCAGCCTACGGCCGAACTTGACCAGGGGGATGACACACAGGGGGAACACCCCCAGGGCGAACACCGCCAAAAACCAGTCACGGTAGATGATAACCGCGATGAGGCCCACGATGGTGAACAGATCCTTGAGCACGCCGGTGACCACGCTCGACACCGCGCCCTGCATCTGGTTCACGTCGTTGGTGATGCGGCTCATCAACTCGCCGGTGGGGGTGCGGTCGTAGTAGCTCAGGCTCAGGCGCTGCAAATGGGCGTAGAGATCGATGCGAAACTGGGTGACTATGCGCTGGCCCACGTACTGCATCAAATAGGTTTGGCCGTAGGAGGCCAGCCCTTTGACCATGTAGAGCACCACTATGGCGATGGGCATCAACATCAACAGGCCGGCGTCCTTGGCCACGAAGATCTTGTCCATCACCGGCTTGACCAAGAAGGCCATGGCCGAGGTGGAGACCCCCACCAGGACCATGAGAATCATGGCCCCGGCCAGGCGCTTCCAGTAGGGGCGCACCATGCGCAGCAGGCGTTTGGCGTGTTCAATGTCGCGTTGGCGTTTTTGGGCCCGCTCAGTCAAACCGGTTATCCCTTCATCATGCCCAGGGCCAATTCGGCCACCCGGCGGCTAGCTCCCGGCCCGCCCAATTTGGCGCGGACCTCGTTCAGGCCCTGGATCACCCGCCCCCGGCGCTCATCATCGGCCAGCAGCGAAAGGCCCTCGGCGCTCACCCTTTCCGGGGTGGCATCGCCCTGGATCAACTCGGGCAACAGGCGGCGGCCGGCGATTAAATTGGGCATGGCGATGTGCTCCACCTTTATCAGGGAGCGCGCCACCAGGTAGTTGAATCCTCCGGTCTTGTATACCACCACCCCGGGGGTGCCGGCCAGTGCGGCCTGCAAAGTGGCCGTGCCCGAGGCCACCAGCAAAAGGCGCGCCTGGGCCATGACCTGGCGGGAGCGGCCGGCGATGACGGTAAGGCCCCGGGGGGTGTTTTGCAAATAAGGCTCCACCTGCTCCCGGCGCAGGCCCGGGGCCAGGGGAAGCACGAAGTGCAGGTCCGGCCGCTGTTTCTGCATTAGCCGGGCCGAGGCCAGCAGCAAGGGCAACAAGCGGCTTATCTCGGACATGCGGCTGCCGGGCAACAGGCCCACCAGTTCGGCTTCCCGGGGCACCGGCAGGGGCTCGTTCCAGTCTTGGGGCGGATCGTCCAGTGAGGGATGGCCCACGAAGCTCACCGGCAACTCCGGAGCGTTAAGGCGGAAAAATTCAGGCTCAAAAGGAAACACGCAGGCCAGATGGTCCACGAAAGAAGCCATCTTCTGGGCGCGCTTGGGGCGCCAGGCCCACACCTGGGGGCTGATGTAATAAAGAACTTTGAGGCCCAGCTTCTTGGCCGCCTTGCCCAGGCGAAAGTTGAAATCCGGGAAATCCACCAGGATCACCACATCGAGCCGGGTGCTCTTGAAGTGGCGCTTCATGCCCCTGATGGCCCCCAGGATGACCTTGAGCTTGGGCAGCACCTCGGCCACGCCCACCAGGGCCAGATCCTCGGAGCGATAGAGCAACTCGACCCCGGCGGCCTCCATCTCCGGCCCGCCGATGCCGCTGATGGCCACATCCGGGTCCAACTGGCTCAGTTGGCGGGCCAGCTTGGCCGCATGCTGATCGCCGCTGGCCTCGCCGGCCACCAGCACCACTGACCGGCCCGGGGCCATCTAGCCTTCCTCGGGGGATCGGGCCTCCACCCAGCGGGGCGAGGCCTGCAACACATCCTGATACTGGCCCAGGCCCTCGTCCACGCAGGCCCGCACCCTCATGGCGCAGGCCAGGGCCCGGCGGCCGGCCTGGCCGTCCACCCGGGGGGCCTGGCGGGTGCGCACCGAGTCCAGAAAGGCGCTGAGTTCTTTTTCCAAGGGATCGCTCTTGGGGAACCGGGGCCGTTCGGCCTTGACCTTGGGGATCTTGCCCGGGCGGTACTCCACCCCGCTGACCACCAGCAGCTTGCGCTTGCGGAAGTCCAGGGAAAAATAGGCGTCCGGCTGGAACAGGCGCATCTTGCGCTCGTCCTTGAGGGCCAGGCGGCTGGCGGTTACGTTGGCCACGCAGCCCCCGGCAAACTCCAGCCGGGCGTTGACCAGATCGGCGTGGGGCCCCAAGACCGGCACCCCCTTGGCCCGCACCTCCACCGGCTCGGTCCCCACCAGGGCCAGGATGATGTCCAGGTCGTGGATCATCAGATCCAGGGTCACATCCACGTCGGTGGCCCGGGCCTTGAAGGGGGCGATGCGGTTGACCTCGATGAACATGGGCCGCCCCGCCCGCTCAAACATGCCTTCCACCGCCGGGTTGAAGCGCTCCAAGTGGCCCACCTGCAATATGCGTCCCTTTTCCTGGGCCAAGGCGATAAGTTCGTCGGCCTCCTCCAAGGTGGCGGTCATGGGCTTTTCGCACATGACGTCCGCCCCGGCGGCCAAGAAATCCTTGGCCACGGCGTGGTGGCTCACCGTGGGAGTGACCACGCTCACCGCCTCCACCCGGCCCAAAAGCTCGCGGTGGTCGCCGAAGCTGGGACAGCCCACCGCCTTGCCCACCGTCTGGGCCTGGGCGAGGTCGGCGTCCACCACCCCCACCAGATCGGCCTGACTCAGGCGGGCCAATTTTTCGGCGTGGAAGCGGCCCAAGTAGCCCACTCCCACCACTGCTATTTTCACCGGCGCGCTCACGCGGCCTCCTTTTAATTCCGGCCCAGGATGCAGATGCCCGAGGCCTCGGCCAGTTGGACGGCCTGCTTGGGATCGAAGAACAAGGTGCGCCCCGCCTCCACCACCAGACAGGAAGCTCCGGCCGCGGCCATCACCGCCACGGTGTCGGCTCCCACCGAAGGCAGGTCGAAGCGGCGGTCCTGGTTGGGTTTGCAGCGCTTGATGACCACCGCCTCCCGGCCGCCGGCCAACTCGCCTCCCCGGCGAATGCACTGGTCCGTGCCCTCCATGGCCTCCACCGCCACCACCGCCCTGCCCCGCACCACCACGCACTGGCCTATGTCCAGTTTGCCCAATTCACCGGCCACCTGCCAGCCCACCTCGATGTCATCCCGCTCCTGCGCGCTGGGCCCCCGGGAAGTGTAGCGTACCTGGCGGGCCAGCAGCTCGGGCACCAGCTCGTGGCTGGGCAATATTTCTATGCCCTGCTCGCCCAGATAGGCGGCAAAGGCGCGCAAAATGCCGTCGTCGGCCATGTGGCGAATCTTCTTGAGCAACCCCAGCGCCTTGAGGTCGGGCTTGATATCGAACATGCGCGGCTTGGTCACCCCGCCGCACATGGCCGCCTGGCCAACTCCCTGGCTCTTGAAGGCCTTGAGCAGCGTGCCCAACTGGCCCAGCTTCACCCAGGTGATGCTGTCCACCTCCCGCTCCAAGGCGGGCAGGGCTTCGCCCTTGAAGGCCACGGCCACCACCCGATGGCCTTGGGCCCGGGCGGCCCGGGCGAAAAGCAGGGGGAATTGGCTCTTGCCCGCGATCAGGCCTATGGTGCGCCCTGCCATCTTCCCTCCGTTAGCCCGGATATTTCATGAAGGCCGTGCGTCCGGCTGCGCTCGGGCCTCGACGTAGCCTTGGCTACGACTATGGCCCTCGCTTGCCGGACGCCTTGTCTGCCGACGGCTGGCTGTGCCGGGCTCAGGTACGAGCAATTCCCGGATAAGGCAAACGCGTTATTCATGAAGACCGCATAAACACTTATTAGTTTTCAATACCGCCCAGCCTTCATGAAATATCCAGGCTAGCGGGCAACCCCCCGCTCACTGGAGGCGATGAAATCCAGCAGGTGGTCCACTTCGGGCACGCCGGAAACCTCGGCGCGCACCTGGTCCATGGCCTTTTGGATGGGGGTGTGGGTGCGGAAGATAATACGATAGGCGGTCTTGAGGGCGTCGATGGTCTCGGTGGCAAAACCCGCCCTTCTCAGTCCGATCACGTTCATGCCGTGGGGCTTGCAGCGGTTGCCCTCGCACAGGCAATAGGGGGGCTGGTCCTGGGCCACCCCGCTCATGCCTCCGATGAAGGCGCGGGTGCCCAATCGGGTGAACTGATGGATGGCCACCAGGCCGCCGATGTTGACAAAGTCCTCCACATGCACGTGGCCGGCCAGGGTTGCCGAGTTGGCCATGATAACCCGTTGTCCCAATTGGCAGTCGTGGGCCACGTGGGAGTAGGACATGAACAGGCAATCATCGCCCACCCGGGTCACGCCTCCGCCCTCGCCGGTCCCCCGGTTCATGGTGACGAATTCGCGGATCTGAACCCGGTCGCCGATCTGCAAGGAGGTACGCTCGCCACCGAACTTCAGGTCCTGGGGGTCGGTGCCGATGGAGGCGAAGGGCCAGACATGACAGTCGGCCCCGATGGTGGTGAGGCATTCTATGCCGGCGTGGTGGTCAACCCTGGTGCCGGGCCCGATGGAGACCTCGGGCCCGATGTAGGCGTAGGCCCCCACCTGGACCCCGGGGGCCAGTTGGGCGCTCTCGTGAACCACCGCGGTGGGATGTATCTCCATGAAAAACCTTATTCCCGCGCTCAGAGAAAAACTTGGGGCCGGCGCCGGCCGGAACCTATTGCACCAGGGCCGCGGTCAACTCGGCCTGCACGGCCAATTTATCGTCAACAAAGGCCTTGCCGATCATCTTCCAGGCTCGGGGGGAGCGATGCACGGCGGTAAGCTCCATTATCAACTGGTCGCCGGGCACCACCGGCCGGCGAAATTTAACTTTATCCATGCCCAGGAAGTAGAACAAGCGGTCCCTGGCCTCGGGATGGGATTGATAGGCCAATATGCCCCCGGTCTGGGCCATGGCCTCGATAACCAACACGCCGGGCATCACCGGCTGGCCGGGGAAGTGCCCCTGGAAAAAGGCTTCGTTATAGGTCACGTTTTTAAGGGCCTTCACGTACTCCGGGGGGTTCAGCTCCAAGACCCGGTCGACCAAGAGCAGGGGATAGCGGTGGGGCAGTATCTCCAGGATATCAGTGAGGTTCAGGACTCCTTGAGGCATGTAACCGCTCCTTTATTCCTCTTCCCGGCCTTGTGGCAGGCGCGCTTCCAAGTCCTTGACCCGGCTGAACAACTCAGGCAGGCGCTTTACCAGCCCCCTGGTGCGCAGCCACAGGCGATGTGGTATGGCCGGGTAGCCACTGACCACCGCGCCGGCTTCAACCGGCTGGGCCACTCCCGAACCGCCGCCCACCATGGCTCCGTCGCCTATGGTGATGTGGCCAATCACCCCCACCTTGCCCCCCAGCACCACGCCCTTGCCCAACTTGCTGGAGCCGCTGATGCCCACCTGGGCCACCAGTAGGCAGTTTTCGCCGATGGTGCAGCCGTGGGCGATGTGCACCTGGTCATCGGTCTTCACCCCGGTTTGGATCCAGGTGCGGCCGTTGGCCGCGCGGTCAATGGTGTTGCCCGCCCCCAGTTCCACGTCATCGTCTATCTGCACGATGCCGATCTGGGGAATCTTGTAGTGACGCGCGCCGTCGAAAACAAAACCGTAGCCGTCGGCCCCGATCACGGTTCCCCCGTGAATGATGCACCGCTGGCCTATGACGCAGCCGTGGTACACCACCACATTGGGGTGGATCACGGTGTCGGCGCCCACCCGGACTCCCCGGCCAAGGTACACCCCGGGGTGAACCACGACCCGCTCGCCCAACTCCACCTCGGGGCCCACGTAGGCCATGGCATGGATGGAGCAGTCCTTGCCCACCACGGCACCCTGCTCCACCACCGCCCGGGGATGCACCCCCAAGGGCTCATAGGGCCGGGCGATGGCCTGGGTCAAGACCTGGGCGTAGGCAAGGTAGGGGTTGTCCACCCGAATCACGGCCAGACCTTCCGGGGTCTTAACGCCGCGCTCCACCAGCACCACCCCGGCCTGGCACTTCTCCAGCAGGGGGGCGTACTTGGGGTTAGCCAGGAAAGACAGGTCCCCGGGGCCGGCATCTTCCAGGCCCTTGAGCCCCGACACCTCGTGCTCGGCCGGTCCTTCCAGGCTGCCGCCCAAAAGTTGGGCCAGTTGGCCCAGCGAGATATTCACGCTCTTGACCCCTACGGGAACTTCTTGTCGTAGGCCGCGATAACCGCGCTGGTGATGTCGGCGCTCTGGGGATAGAAAAGCGCGCTACGCGACTCGGTTATGAGGGCGTATCCGCCCTTGGCCCCGATCACCTTGATAACTTCCTGCATGCGCCGGAGGATGGGCGCGAAGGCGTCGCGCTGGGCCTCGCGGATCTCCTGCTGGGCGTCGCGGCGCCGGTCGTTGAGCCGCCGCGCCTTGCGCTCAAACTCGCGCTCATTGGCCAGCTTGGCCTCTGGCTTGAGCAGCATGGCGGTGTTTTCAAGATCCTTGCGTAGTTTTTGCACATCCTCGGTAAGCTGCTTGAGTTCATCCTCCAGCTTGGCCGCCTTGCGCCGCAACTCGGCTTGGGAGCGCTTGCCCTGCTTGCAGTCGTTGACCGCCTGCTCCATGTTGATTACACCGATCTTGACCTCGGCCAGGGCCGCAGTGGGCGCCAGCCAAATCGCGGCCAGGAGTACCGCCAGAAAGATCGGAAACTTGCTGTGCTTGGACTGCAACATTATTAGTCTCCCCTTTGACTTCTTGGATGGGGTTTTAGAACATCCCGCCTACGGTGAATTCAAAGTTCGAGGTGTCGTCGCCGGGCTCCGGGTCCAGGACATAGCCATACTCAAGACGCAACGGCCCCATGGGCGACATCCAGCGGATGCCGCAGCCCACGCTCTTGCGCAGCATGCCGAAGTCGTATCCTTGATCCGCGGTCCAGGCGTTACCTGTATCGTAGAAGACCACGCCTGTCAGCCCCGCTTTTTTAAACAATGGAAAACGCACCTCGAAGTTGGCAACGAACATGCGCTCGCCACCTATGAGGTCGCCGTTTTCGTCCCTGGGGCTCACCGACTGGTAGGAGAAGCCCCGGAGGGTGTTGATGCCGCCCAGGAAGAACTTCTCGTAAATGGGCAGATCGCCGCCGGAGTGACCTTCCATCCAGCCTATCTGCCCGTGCAGCACCAGCACGGTCTCCCACCACATGGGGAAGTACCAGCCGGTGTTGGCGATAATCTTGTAGAAGGCGTTGGTGCCGCCCAGCACGCCGCCGGCCCACTCGGTGCTCAGGTTGTTGTCCGAACCCCGGGTGGTGTTGAAGTTGGCGTCGCGGGTGTCGCGGCGAATGATGCCCTTCAAGCTGCTGGTGGTGTGCCACCCCTCTTGGTCGCGCACGTACAAGGAGGCGTTTTTGTTGATGTCGGTGATGTTGGCTTCTTCAAACTTGTAGTACAGGTAGAAGCGGGTGTAGGCCAAGGGCGTGGGGAAGCCCCAGCGCAACCGCCCGCCGATGGCGGTCTTGTTGTACTGAATGTACTCGCGCTCCCAGTCGTAGATGTCCACGCCGAAGCTGATGGGCCGGTCAAACAGCCAAGGCTCGGTGAAACTAAGGGTGTATCGGGTGGACTTGCCGCCCAGGGTGCCCTTGAGCTGAACCTGTTGACCACGGCCGAAAAGGTTGGACTCGGTGACCTGGCCCATGACCATGAAGGAATCCTGCGTGGAGAAACCGGCGCCGAAGGAAATCTGGCCGGTGCGCTTTTCCTTGACCTTGATGTTGAGGTCCATGGTCCCCGGCGCGCCGCCCTTGCTGGGACTGATGGTTATGTCCTCGAAGAAGTTGAGCCGGTGCAGGCGCATGTTGGCCTGGCGAATGGCGGTGGCCGAGAACAGATCGCCCTCGGACACCCCCAGCTCGCGGCGGATCACCTTGTCTCGGGTGCGGGTGTTGCCGCTGATGATGACGCGGTCGAAGTAGACCTTGGCTCCCTTGTTCACCTGGAAGTCCAGGGCCACGCTGTGGGTTTTCATGTTTTGCCGCACCTGGGGACGCACCTCTACGTAGGCGAAGCCCCGGTTGGCGTAGAGTTCGTGCAAGGCGGTGAGGTCGTTGCGCAGCTGTTCGCGGTTGTACCAACCGCCGGCCTTGGTCTTTATCATGGCCAACAGCTCTTTTTGGGGAACGATGAGCTGACCGCTGACGCTCACACTGGCAACCTTGAAACGGGGCCCCTCATCGATATTGATGGTAACCAGCAGGCCGTCCTTGGCCCGGGTCACCTCGGGCTTGCCCACCCGGGCGGACATGTAGCCCTGGTTGTAGTAGAAGTCGTTGAGCTTCTGGACGTCTTGCTCCAGCTTGGCCCACTCAAGCACGTGGTCGTCCTTGATCCAAGAAAGCCACCCCTTCTCCCCGGTGCTCATTATCTCCTTGAGCTCCTTTTCGGAGAAGGCCTTGTTGCCCCTGATCTCGATCTTGTGAACGTAGACCTTTTCGCCCTCGACGATGGTGAACTTGATGCCCAAATCTCCCTTGGGCAGGGTTATCACCTGGCTGTTCACCTTGACGTCGTAATAGCCCTTGTCGCGGTACATCTGGATGATCTTCTGCTCGGCTTCCTTGACGGCGGCCGGCTTGTACGCCGCGAACCGCTTGAGACCTATCTGGTCCTGCAGGTCCTTGGTGTCGATCTCCTTGTTGCCCTCAAAGCGCACATCGCGCACCACGGGCTTTTCCTTGACCGTGATGGTGACCACTTTGCCCTTGGGGCTGTCGGCGCTGGTGATCTTCACGTCGTCAAAATAGCCCAACTTCCAAACGGCCCTGAGGTCCTCGTCCAGGAGCAGGGGCGAGAAAATGCCGCCATCCTTGGTTTTGAGCGCCGCCTTGACCGCATCGGATTCTATGCGGCGGTTGCCGGCTATCTTTACTTCGGCCACCTTTTCCCGCCCGCTGACCCGAACCGCCAGCTCCCGGGAAATGCGTTCGGTGAGCGAGGCTATGGAATCCAGGCCCGCACCCTCCACGAACACCGACTGGGGCCTTTGCATGCCCAGCACATCCAGCACCTTGGCGTCCAGGGAGACCCGGTTGCCGATTTTGGTGATGGATCCGGTGACGGCGAAATCCGCCCCCAGGCGCCCGGCCACCTTGCGGGCCAGGCTCAGGTCCAATGGCTGTCCGGCCGCGGCGAGGGCTTGGTTAACCTCCTCGTTGGGAAAAACCGTCACCCCCATGGAGGAAAGCCGCTCCGCCAGCATCTTCTGCACGTCGCCGCGCAAGTCGGTCAGGGGCTCCCGGCTGAAGACGTGGAAAGGAAAGACGACCACCTTCATAGCCTCGGCCGCCTGGGCCGCCGCCGGCGCCAGAAGCAGCAAGGCCAAGGCCAATGCCAGCAGAATTTTCCTCATCACCGTCACTATTCCTCGCTGGGCCCAGCCTGGTCCAGGCTATAGGCCTTGCCATCGGCCAGCCGCACCCGGCGCCCCAGCGCCTCGGCCAACCGTACGTTATGGGTGGCCACCAAGGTGGTGAGGCCATGGCTTTGGTTGAGCCTCACCAGCAATTGATGGACCTTTTCTCCTGTGCCTTCGTCAAGGTTGCCCGTTGGCTCATCGGCCAACAGCAGACTGGGCTCCAACACCAGGGCCCGGGCCAAGGCCACCCGCTGGGCCTCGCCCCCGGACAGTTGGCCCACCCGGTGGGAGCTGCGGTCGGCCAAGCCCACCTCGTCCAATAGCTCCATGGCCCGCCCCTGGGCCCAGGCCTTGTCCTGGCGGGCGATGAGAGCGGGCATCATAACGTTCTCCAAGGCGCTGAACTCCGGCAGCAGGTGATGGAACTGGAACACAAAGCCAACATGCCGGTTTCGAAAGGCGGCCAAGGCCGCTTCATCCATTTGGAAAACGTCGCGCCCTCCCACCATAACCCGACCAGCCGTAGGCCGGTCAAGGGCCCCCAAGATATGTAACAGGGTGGACTTGCCCACTCCCGAGGCGCCCACCACCGCGACAGTTTCGCCCTTGGCCACCGTAAGGTCGACGCCCTTGAGCACCTCGACCTTGTCTTGTGGCCCAAAGTACGTCTTTTTAAGCTGCTTTATATGAATGTATCTGGGCTCGTCTGTCAAGTCTCGACCCCTCGGATCAGCAGTTTACCGGCCCTATTCATATCGCAGAGCCTTCACCGGGTCCAGGCCGCCGGCCACTCTTGCGGGATAAATGGTGGCCAACAGGCTAATTAGCACCGCCGCGCTGGCCACGGTGGCCACCATCAGAGGATCCACCTGCACCGGCAGGGTATTGATGGGATACACCGCCTTGGGCAGCTCGATGAAATGGTAGCGGGACAAAAGCCAGCACAGCACCAGCCCGCCGGCCACTCCAACCACGGTCCCGACCAAGCCGATCACCAGGCCTTGCAGCACGAACACCCGCCTCAAGCTGGACCGGGTGGCCCCCAGGGCCTTCAATATGCCGATGTCGCGGGTTTTCACCATCACCATCATAATCAGGCTGCTCACGATGCCGAAGGAGGCCACGAACACGATGAGTATTAGGATCACGAACATGGCGATCTTTTCCAGCTTCAGGGCCGCGAAAAGATTCTTGTTGGTGCTGATCCAGTCGCGGGCGAAGTACATGGGCCCCAAGATGCGCCCTATTTCCTGGGCCATCACGGGAGCCTGGTAAAGATCCTTGAGCATCACCTCCATGCCGCTGACCCCCTGCCCCAGGCCCAGGAAGCGCTGGCCAGCGGCCAGACCCACGAAAACGATGGAGGAGTCGAACTGGTACAGGCCCGACTCAAAGAGCCCCACCACCTGGAATGGCTCGCTCTTGGGGGCCCGCCCCACCGGAGTGTCCTCACCCAACGGGTTGATTATGTTGACTACCGACCCGGTTCCCAGGCCCAGTCGCCGGGCCAGGGCCGAGCCCACCAGCACCCCCCACAGCCCGCCCGGGGTGGGCCGGGCCAGGGCGGCCAGATCGCCTTCCACCAGGTGGGCGGCCAGTTCGCGCGCCTTGGGCGAATCCGGGGCGTCAAGACCATATAAGATGGCTCCGCTGGCCGCGGCCGGAGCCACCAGCATCACCTGGCCGTAGATGATGGACGAGACGCCCTCCACCTGGGGCATCTGGTTCAGCTTGTCCGCCACCGCCTGGGGTCTTTCAATGACCCCGCCGGCCTTGTAAACCGTGACATGGGAGTTCATGCCCACGATTTTTTTGGTGAACTCGTCCTGGAACCCGTTCATGACGCTGAGCACCACGATAAGGGCGCACACCCCCAGAGACACCCCGGCCATAGACAGGACGGTAATCAAATTGATAAAGGCATGCTGACGGGCGCGCAGAAAGCGGAGGGCCAGAAAAACCTCGAACCGCATTACCCCTGCTCAAGCCTAAGCAACGGGAAAAGTATGACCTCCCGTATGCTGGGCTGATCGGTCATGAGCATCACCAGCCGGTCTATGCCCACACCCTCGCCGGCGGTGGGAGGCATACCGAACTCCAGGGCCCGGACATAGTCCAAATCCATGAACTGGGCCTCGTCGTCACCGGCCTCGCGCTGGGCCACCTGCTCGTTGAAGCGGCTGCGCTGGTCGTCGGGGTCGTTAAGCTCGCTGAAGCCGTTGCCCATCTCCCGGCAGGCGATGAAGAACTCGAAGCGGTCCACTATGTCCGGGTCCAGGTCGCTGGTGCGGCTCAGAGGGCTGATGTCGCGGGGGAAGCCGGTGACAAAGGTGGGCTGCCACAGATTGGTTTCCACGGTGACGTCGAAGATCTTGGCCAGGGCCTTGCCCAGGTTATCTCCCCGTTGATGCACCCCGCCAAGCGAGGTGGACATGTTCAGGGCCTTTTCCCGGTCAAAGAGCACCTCCGGCGGCACCCCGCCCATTTCCAGCAGGGAGCTGCGGAAATCGATGCTCTGCCAAGGCGGGGTCAGGTCTATGGGCCGGCCCTGGTAGTCAAACTTGAGGGAGCCGGTCACCGCCATGGCCACCTTGCCGAACATCTCCTCGGTCATGGTGATGAGGTCTTCGTAGGTGGCGTAGGCCTGATAGAACTCCAGCATGGTGAACTCGGGGTTGTGCCGGACGCTCACCCCCTCGTTGCGGAAGTTGCGGTTGAGTTCGAACACCCGCTCCAGACCGCCCACCACCAGGCGCTTGAGGTAAAGCTCCGGGGCCACCCGGAGGTAAAGCTTCATGTTCAAGGCGTTGTGGTGGGTTTCAAAGGGCCGGGCCGTGGCTCCGCCGGGGATGGCCTGCATCATGGGGGTTTCCACCTCCAGGAAATCCCGGTCGGTGAGGAAATTGCGCAAGGTGGAAACAATGGTCGAACGGGCCTGGAAAATGGAGCGGACCTGCTCGTTCATGATGAGGTCCAGATAACGCTGGCGGTAGCGCTGCTCCACATCGGTAAGCCCGTGAAACTTCTCGGGCAGCGGCCGCATGGCCTTGGTCACCAGGTTGAGCTGCTCCACCTTCAAGGTGAGTTCGCGGGTGCGGGTGCGGAACAAGTGGCCCATCACCCCGATAATGTCGCCCACGTCCAACTTTTTGAACAGCTTGAACTGCTCGGGAGGCAGCAGGTCCCTTTCCAGGTGTAGCTGTAGGCTGCCGGTGCGGTCGGTGATCTTTAAAAAAGCGGCCTTGCCAAAGGAGCGGATGGCCATGATCCGCCCGGCCAAGGAATATTTAAAAGCTTCCTGGGATTCCAGACGGGCGGCGTCCAGCTGGCCGCAAGTCTTTATCAGGGCGCCGATGGAGTCGCGGGGACGAAAGGTGTTGGGGTAGAGGCTTAAGCCCAACTCCTTGATCTGTTCGGCCTTCTGACGCCGTTGCTTGACCAGGGTGTTTTCGTCGCCGGCCGAGTTCTGCGCGGGGTCCTGATTTGATTTTTGCTGGTTTTTTGCCACTGCCGCCTCTATCCGCCCGCCGCCCGCCCCGGCCGGGGCTTCATCGGGTTTGTTCATGAACTAGGCTACTTTATCTACGCCGCCCCCCCGGTTTTGTCAAGATCGGATACCTGCCGCATTTTTTTTAAAAAGCCCCTTGACAGGCAAGGGTTTGCTAACCATACTTCATGGCCATGCGGGCTCGGCCCTTGCCGAGCCCGCCGTTTATGTGTTTAAGGGCCACTCTGCCGCCACGGCTTGGGTGAGCCTTATTATAGTTACCGATTCGGCAAGGAGTTGAAGAAGATGTTGTGCAACACCACCCGCGCTGGGCAGGAATGCGGTTTCATGGGCAAAAAAGGCTGCGGTTTCAACGGCGGCACCTGTCATCCGGCGGTTGAACCTTGCCTGGGCTGCGAGCGCAACGTGACCGTGGGCGACATGGTCTACTGCAAGAGCTACCCCGACCCGGCCGCCAAGTGGCGCTATGGCAACTGCAACTTCGCCACCCACGTCAAGGGCGAAGCCAAAGAAGGCCCCAAGAACCTCAACCCCATCAAGGCTTCCAAGAGGGCCCACGCCCGCTAACCGCCCCAAAGACGTCAAATTTCATGGCCCGGCCCCTCTTGGGGCCGGGCTTTTTTCGTGGCCCTGTCCTGCTCCATATTACAAAACAGCCGCAATAAGTTCATGGTTTTTGGCCTTACTATTTAGTTAAACTAATACTTAATATTATCTGGAGGGCGACACCATGCTGGGCAATCCTGCTCCTCGCCAGAAAAGCGCCCAAATTTGGCCTTACGTGCTGGCCTTGGCGGTCCTGGGCACCTTGCTCTTCGGGCTGTCCCTTTGGTGGAATCTAACCCTGCAACAGCGGGGGCTTAGAAACACCGCCCTCACCCTGGCCCGCACCACCTTGCAAAAAGACGTATTCTACCGGCGCTGGAACTCCCAATTCGGGGGGGTGTACGCCCCCACGGGGCCTGCCGCTCCCCCCAACCCCTACCTCAAAGTGCCAGAGCGCGACATTCAGAGCCCCTCCGGCCGCAGCCTCACCATGATCAACCCGGCCTACATGACCCGTCAAGTGCATGAACTGGAAGCCAAGGGCACCGGGGTGCGGGGACACATCACCAGCCTCAATCCCATCCGCCCGGGCAACGCCCCGGACGCCTGGGAGCGGCAAGCCTTGCTGAAAGTGGAAAGAGGAGCCAAGGAACACCACGAAATAGTGGAAATTGACGGGCAGCCGGCCCTGCGGCTGCTCAAGCCGCTTTACGTGGAAAAGCCCTGCCTGCGCTGCCACCAGGCCCAGGGCTATTCCTTGGGCCAGGTGCGCGGCGGTCTTGGCGTCACGGTGCCCATGGGGGTCTTACTGGCCCAGGGGCGCCAGGAAATCAGGGGCCTGATCCTCACCCACTTGCTTCTTTGGGCCGCGACCATGCTGGCCATGCTGGTGGCGGCCGTAAAACTGCAACGGCGCATCTCAGAGCGCGACCAGGCCCGCCGGGAGGCGCAAACCCTCAGCGGCCTGCTGCCCATCTGCTCCCATTGCAAAAGCATACGCGACGCCGACGGCCAGTGGCAAAAGCTGGAGAGCTACATCGCCCGGCACTCCGAGGCCGACTTTTCCCACGGCCTGTGCCCACAGTGCCTTGCCGAGCACTATCCCGATGTCCCCCCCTACCAAGCCGCGCCGTCCCTAGAGCACCCCCAACCGCCCGACAAATAAAAACCGGACCGGGCGAACCCGGTCCGGCCAAGCGCCCCTTGGGGCGTGTTCAGCTCAGTTTGGCCAGGGCGGCCTTCACCGAGGCCATGCCCTTTTCTATCTGCTCGTCGCTGATGGCGAAGGAGAAGCGGATGCAGGCGTCCTCGCCAAAGGCGATGCCAGGCACCGCGGCCACCGCGGCCTGATCCAGCAGGTAGTCGGCCAGGTCCTGGGAGCCCTTGATCTCCTTGCCCCCGAACTTCTTGCCATAATAGGCGTGGAAGCTGGGGAAGGCGTAGAAGCTGCCCTCGGGCCGGAAGCAGGTGACCCCCGGCAGGCCGGCGATAAGGTCCATTATCAGGTTGCGCCGCCGCTCAAAGCTCTGGTTCATCTCGCCCACGATCTCCTGGGGACCGTTCAACGCCTCCTCGGCCGCCTTTTGGGCGATGGAGGTGGGGTTGGAGGTGGACTGGCTCTGAATCTTGGAGCAGGCCTTGACCAACTCCGCCGGGCCGCCCATGTAGCCAATGCGCCAGCCGGTCATGGCGTAGGCCTTGGACACCCCGTTGAGGGTGATGGTGTGCTCGTACACCGCCGGGCTCAGGGCGGCGGTGGCCGTAAAACTGCGCCCGTCAAAAAGGATGGGCTCGTACATCTCGTCGCTGACGATCAGGATGCCCTTGGCCGCGCAGAACTCGGCCAGGGGGCGAAGCTCGGCCTCGCTATACACCCCGCCGGTGGGGTTGGAGGGCGAGTTGATGAATATGGCCTTGGTCTTGGGGCTCACCGCCTTTTCCAGGTCGGCCATTTGCAGCTTGAAGCCGTCCTGCTCCCGGGTGGGAACGATAATCGGCTTGCCTCCGGCCAGGATGACCATGGGCGGATAGCTCACCCAATAGGGCGCGGGCACGATGACTTCGTCGCCATCATCCAACAGGGCCTGCATGATCAAATAGCTGGAGTGCTTGCCTCCCACGTTGACCATCACCTGGTCCATGGAGTATTCCAGGCCGTTGTCCCGTTTGAACTTGTTGATCACCGCCTGTTTGAGCTCCGGAGTGCCCGGCACCGGGGTGTAGCGGGTAAAGCCGTCGTTTATGGCTTTTATGGCCGCTTGGCAAATATTGGCCGGAGTGGGGAAATCCGGCTGTCCGGCCCCGAAGTTGATAATGTCCACCCCTTGAGCGCGCATGGCGTCGGCCTTGGCGTTCAGGGCAAGGGTGGGCGAGGGCTGAATGCTCATCACGCGGCGGGAAAGCTGCATGGCTTGCTCGTCTCCCATGGGTTAGAAGTTTAAGGGTTAACTGGCAGAATATATCATCGCCCGCCCTCCTGCTCAAGCTGCGAGCGTTTTTTGCATTTGACAAAAGCACGCGCCCGGAGGTAAGCCATAGACACGTTCGCCAAGACGCGGGCCATAGCGAGTTGCTGGGGGAGCCCCTTATGGGCTGAGAGTACGCCGGTTGGCGGTGTAGACCCCTTGAACCTGTTGGGTAATGCCAGCGTAGGGAAGCACGCCGCGCCGCAGTGTATTGGGGCCGGTTTCCTTACGGAAGCCGGCCCTCCGCTTTTGGCGGGGACGGCAGAAAGGACCGTGAGTCATGCTCGAAGAAGTCACCATCACCAGAGCCATCATCCGCCGCTACATGGAGAAACTTGAAGACCACCTTGAGTTGGACGTGGCCATCGTGGGCGGCGGCCCAGCCGGCCTGGTGGCCGGCAAGAAGCTGGCCGAGGCCGGCCACAAAGTGGCCATGTTCGAGCGCAAGCTCTCCATCGGCGGGGGCATGTGGGGCGGCGGCATGATGTTCAACGAAATCGTGGTGCAACAGCAGGCCAAGCGCATCCTGGACGAGTTCGGCGTGCCCTGCCGGGAGTTCGAGCCCGGCTACTACACCGCCGACAGCGTGATGTGCGCCAGCACCCTTTGCTCGGTGGCCACCAAGGCCGGGCTGACCATCTTCAACCTGGTGAGCATGGAGGACGTTATGATCCGCCACGCCCGGGTCATCGGCCTGGTCATCAACTGGAGCGCGGTGGGCATGGGAGGGCTCCACGTGGACCCCTTGACCATAAAGGCCGATTGGGTCATAGACGCCACGGGCCACGCCGCCGAGGTGCTGCACGTCATCGCCCGCAAGGTGGACGCCAGCCTGCACACCAGCAACGGCCAGGTGGTGGGCGAGCGCTCCCTGTGGGCCGAGCAGGCCGAGAACGACACCCTGGACAACACCAAGGAGGCCTTCCCCGGGGTCTACACCGCAGGCATGTGCGCCAATGCGGTGTTCGGCTCCTATCGCATGGGCCCGGTGTTCGGCGGTATGCTCCTGAGCGGCGAAAAGGCCGCCGCCGAGGTGGGCGAGAGGCTCAAACAGGGCGAGTAATCGAGCCAAGGCGCTAAATGCCAAGGGCGGGGGCCGCATGGCCCCTGCCCTTTTTTTGTTTACAACGCATGCGAAACCATGTGGCGTCCGAAGAAAAAGGGCTAGGATGCATCACCCAGCCCATTCCTCGGCCTTGGGCGCCACGCCCCCTACATCGCGTCCTTGATCTTCTCCATCTTGGTCTTGATGCTCCTGACGTTGCCTTTTTTGGGCTCCCATTCCAGTATCTTCAGCTTGTCCTTGGGCCGGTTGCGGGGGATCAGATGCACGTGATAGTGCATCACCACCTGGTTGGCCCCCTTGCCGTTGAGCTGCAGAATGGCGATGCCGCCGGGGTTCAGGCCCTTGGTGATGGCCGCGGCCATCTTCTGGGTGGTCTGATGCACTGCGGCCAGGTCGCCGGGAACCATCTCCAGAAGGTTCTCCACGTGGGTTTTGGGGACAACCAGAACGTGCCCCGGGGTGACGGGGTTGATGTCCATGAAGGCCAAGGTCCGCTCGTCCTCATAAATTTTGTAGCAGGGGATTTTGCCGGCCACGATTTCGCAGAAGATGCAGCTTTCCTCGCTCATTTTTTTCAACCCCTCCCGGCAGCGGTTAACTGGTTTCGCCGCTGGCCGCATCTAGATCCACTATGCGTAGGCCCTGGGCATAGGGCCGGGTTACGTAATCATTCACTCGACTTATTTGCTGAATCATGGTCCCCAGGCGCTCCACCTGGGTCATTAGCCCCCCTATTTCCTGTTGCAAGGGCTCGTCCGCGCCCAAAGAGCGGCGCAGCTTTTCCAGGCCCAACTCCAGGGTGGCCAGGGGCTGGGCCAGTTCGTGGCAAGCGGCCCCGGCCATCTCCAGCATGGCTTGGCGCTGCTCCATGCGCCGGGCCAACTCCAAGAGCAGGGCCGCGTTGAGGCCAAAGGCCGTCTTGCGCCCCAGGCGCTCTAGAAAATGGGTGTCCAACCCCTTTTGGTAGCGCCGGCTGGCCAGGGCTCCCAGGTTGAGGCTGCCCAGCATCTCGCCGCCCACCCACAAGGGCAGCACCGCCATGGAGGCGACCCGGGGCCCCTGGGGAAAGAAAAACTGGGTCAGTTCCCGGCTGGGTTGGTCCTCCATGAAGGGCTGTTCCAGATCACCCAACAGCAGGCGCATTTCCTTGCGCCGCCGCCGGAAGCAGCCCGGCGGACCCTGGCCCTGGCTGTCGAACACCACGTCCAGGCGGCGGTTGTCGGCCAAAAGGGCCACGGTTACCGCTTCCAGGCGGTAGACCCCGCTCACCGTGGGCGGCAACTGGGCCAGCAACTCGACAGGCTCGTGCGAGGCCAGCAAAAACTCCTCCACCTGGTCCAGGCGGGATTGAATCTCTTCGTTGCGCCTGGCCTGGGTGAGCAGCTCGTCCAAATCCGCCGGGGTGAGCATGGCTTGCCTTTCAATGTTGGGCGTGGCCCCCCGCCGCGCCGCCCTGATACTGGCGCCATGCTAGCACAACCTCACTTTCACGGCAACTAACCGGGAAACTGGGTTCTTTTGGCTTGGGCCACAACCTCAAAAGCCCTATAATGGCTCCATGCGAGTAGCCGTAATCCAGATGAACAGCACCGGCCGGCGCCAGGACAACCTGGAGCAGGCGGGCGGGCTCTTGGCCCAGGCAAAGCTTCAGGGAGCCCAGCTAGCGGTTTTACCGGAGCATTTTTCTTTTCTAGCGGCCATGGAAAAGATGCCCCAGGCGGCAGAGCCCTTGCGCGGCCCCACTGTGGCTTTCCTCTCCGGCCAGGCCAGGGAGTTGGGCCTGTGGATCATCGGCGGGTCGTTTTCGCGTAAAAGCAACGATCCCACGCGCGGTTACAACACCTGCCCCGTCATAGATCCCCAGGGCGCGCTGGTGGCCCACTACGACAAAATACACATGTTCGACCTGGCCATCCCCGGGCAGGCCACCTGGGAGGAATCCCGCTATGTAAAGCCCGGCCGCCGGCTGGTCACCGCAGACCTTCCCGTGGGACGGGTTGGCCTAACCATCTGCTACGACTTGCGCTTTCCAGAGATTTACCGCCGTATGCGCCTAAAGGGGGCCGGGATCTTGGCCGCTCCCGCCGCCTTCACCTTTGCCACGGGCAAAGACCACTGGGAGCTGTTGGTGCGCGCCCGGGCGGTGGAAAACTCCTGCTACGTCCTGGCCGCGGCCCAGGAAGGCGAACACGGGGGCCGGCGGCGCTCCTGGGGCCAAGCCATGATCGTGGGGCCCTGGGGCGAGGTGCTGGCCCAGTGCGGCCCCGGACCCAGGGTGGCCCTGGCCGAGGTAAACGAACGTGGCCTGGCCAAGGCCCGGCGCAAACTGGACTCCAGCAAGCATGCCCGCCTGCTGCCCCCCGCCTGGGGCAAGGTCTTCTAGCATGAGCCCGGACCCGGAAAAGAAATTCTTCGCCACGGCCATAAGCCGTTGGTTCTTCGGCATCAGCACCGTGCTGATCCTCTACTTGGCCTATTTGCTGATCCAGCCGTTTTTACTGCCCATATTCCTGGCCGTGGTGCTGGTGGTGGTGGGCTGGCCACTACACGTGGGGGTGCTTTGGCTGGTGGGGAGCAAGCGCCAATACCTGGCCGCCACCATCACGGTTTTTCTCTTCGCCCTGATTCTCGTGCTGCCCCTTTATTTCATTATCGGAATCATCACCACCCAGGCCCTGGACCTGTACAACACGGTAAGCCACATGATCCAAGAAGGCGGCTTGCAAAACACCCTCAAAAATGGCCTGGACCAGCTGAACCCCTTTTTCGACCGGCTCAACGAAGTGTTGGGCATCAGCAAGGGCGATGTGATCACCCAGGTGGGGGAGATGGTGCGGCGGGTGAGCAACCTGCTCTACTCCAACCTGGCCGGCCTGCTCAAGGGCATCACCAACCTGGTGATCGACTTCTTACTCATGCTCATCGTGTCTTTTTATTTGCTCATCGACGGACGCCACGCCGCAGACCGCCTTTTGGCGCTCAGTCCCATGCCCTCCAGCCTGAACAACCAGATCAAGGACGAGGTGCTCAACATCATGCGGGCCACCCTCACCGGCACGGTGGTGCTAGCCCTGATCCAGGGCATTTTGGGCGGCATTGGCTTTTGGATCTTCGGGGTGCCCAACAGTCCCTTCTGGGGCACGGTGATGGTTTTTGCCTCGGTGGTGCCCATCTTCGGCACGGCGGTGGTGTGGCTGCCCGGAGGGCTTTTCTTGCTACTCAGCGGGCAGACCGGACCCGGGGTGGGGGTCATGGTTTGGTGCCTGGTCTCGTCCTTGGTTTGCGACAACCTGCTTCGGCCCAAGCTGCTGGGCAAGGTTACCAACCTGCACCCTCTTATCATCTTCTTCGCGGTGCTGGGCGGCCTCATTCTCTTCGGAGTGGTGGGGTTGGTGCTGGGGCCAATGGTCCTGGCCCTCATGCTCTCCCTGCTGGAGGTCTACCGCCTGCACTTCGTGCCCCGCGAGGCCGAGGTCCAGGCCTGCGCCGCGCCCCCGCCGGAGCCGGCCGTCACCCCTCAGGAGAAATAAGCCATGAAAGACACCCTGGCCATCATCATGGCGGGCGGCAAGGGAGAGCGTCTCTTCCCCCTCACCCGGGACCGCTCCAAGCCCTCGGTGCCCTTTGGCGGCGCCTATCGCCTCATCGATATCACCCTGAGCAACGCCATCAACAGCGGCATCTATAAAATGATGGTCCTGCCCCAGTACAAGAGCCAATCCCTGGTTGAGCACCTGGAGGCAGGCTGGAACATCTTCTCCTATGACCTGGGCCACTACCTGCGCACGGTCAGCCCCCAGATGCGCACCGGCGAGCGCTGGTACGAGGGCACGGCGGACAGCGTGCGCCAAAACAGCTACCTGCTGGAACGCGACCAAAGCCTGAGCCATGTGCTCATCCTCTCGGGCGACCACGTCTACAAGATGGACTACTCCCAGTTCCGCAAGAGCCACGAGGACAGCGGAGCCGAGGTTTCCATCGCGGTGATCGAGGTGGACCGGGAGACCGCCTGCTCTTATGGGGTGGTGGAGGTGGATGGCGGCTTCGCCATAAAGGACTTCCACGAAAAGCCCCAGGACCCGGTATGCATCCCCGGCGACGAAGCCCACTCCCTGGCCTCCATGGGAATCTACCTGTTCAACCGGAGGGTGCTCTTGGAGGTCCTGCAGGACATGGAGGGCAAGGACTTCGGCCACGACATCATCCCCTCCCTGCTGGGGCGTTACAAGGTGATGGCCTATCCCTACAAGGCTCGCAACCGCATCCGCGACTACGTATGGCTCACCGACCAACAGGGCAAACGCAGCCTGGAGCTACAGCAGAGCGCCGGCGACAGCGGCTACTGGCGCGACGTGGGCAGCCTGGACGCCTACTGGAACGCCAACATGGACCTGTGCGGCGTGGACCCCTACTTCAACCTCTATGGCCAACTCTGGCCCCTGCGCACCTACCGCCGCCAACTGCCACCGGCCAAGTTCGTCTTCGCCACCGAGGCGGGCGGCAACACCCGGGTGGGCAAGGCCCTGGACTCCCTGGTGGGCCAGGGCTGCATCATCAGCGGCTCGGTGGTGCGCAACTCGGTGCTCAGTCCCAACGTGGTGGTGCAGTCCTGGAGCCAGGTGGATGAGAGCGTTATTTTGGACAACGTGACCATCGGGCGGCACTGCAAGCTAAAAAAGGTCATCATCGACAAAAACAACCACCTGCCCGAGGGCACCGAGATAGGCCTGAACCCCCGCGAGGACGCCGAGCGCTTCACTCTCACCTCCAGGGGGATATCGGTGGTGCCCCGGGGCTATTTCAAACCCTGAGAACGGGAGAACCCCGGTACATGCTACCCAGCGGCTCCGGCCAATTCGCCTTTGATTGCGTGCTCAGTCTGGAGCCGCTCATCGAGTTCCTGGAGCGGAAGCTGGCCAGCGGCCAGTGGCCGGCCAACCCACTGGGCGACGACCTGCTGGACAGGCTGGCCCAGGCCCCGGAACTGAGAGGTCCCATCCAGGACCTGGAGGTGCTGAAAAAACATCAGGGGCTTCTGCTGCGCCTTATGAGCCTTCTGTTCCCGCCGGCGGCATGGGACACCGAGGCCTTCGCCGCAGTGGTTCCCTTTGTGCTGACCCCCTTCATGGCCTCGCCGCAATACCAGGAGATATTCCTGAACCCGCCCGCCGGCCGGGTGGTGCGCTGCAACATCGACGAGGCGACCTTCCTTTACGGCCGCACCATAAAGGCCTACATGTTCATCCTGAACAGCCTCTACGGCCTGAAGCAGCAAATGGACTACCCCCTGGCCATGGTGGTGCGGGAGGAGGCCACCGGCCTGGAGCGGCATTTCGCCATTCAACTGGACTTTCGCTTTGTGCGGCCGGAGGCGGTGGGCGAGCCGGTCATCTTGAGCGAGGCGGAGCTTGAGTTCGCCAAGAAAAACATCACCGACCCCGAGGCCCTGCGCGAGCTGCTGCCGCCGGAGCGTTTCCGCCTAAGCGGCTTCACCACCATGCGGGCGGTGGAGGTCACGGCCTTCGAGACCATATCCGCCTTGAGCCGGGACCTCATAGACCAAGAAACCGTGATGAGCCGGACCGGTTTCATGCGCCTGCAAGAGCGCCTGCGCACCTATTTCGGCCGGGCCGACCTGGTGGCCGGGCTTGCCGCGGTTCACCAAGACCAGGTGATGCTCCTGAACGTGGGATGCCATATAGACGAAGGCTCCATCTTCGGCCAGACCAACCAGGTGCCCATGGAGCAGTTCAAGGGATCGCTGTTCGACAAGCTTTCCCAGAACGGTGAAATGGTGGTGGTGCCCGACGTGCAGGCGGAGCCGGGCCTGGCCGAGTTCAGCGCCGACTACACCAAAAGCGACATCCGTTCCTTGTTGATAGCCCCCCTGCTCTACCAGGGCGATTTCATCGGCTCGCTGGAGGTGGGCCTTCCGGGGGTGGATCAGTTCAAGGCCAACGATGCGGCCCTGATGACCCAACTACAGCCCTTGTTTACCGTGGCGGTGAAAAACGCCCTCAACGACCTGGACCAGCAGATACAGGCGGTCATCAAGCAGCAGTGCACGGCGGTGCATCCGGCGGTGGAATGGCGCTTCGAACAGGCCGCCATGCGCCACCTGGAGAGCCTGCGCCGAGGCCGTAGCGAGGCCATGGAGCCCATAGTCTTCAGCGAGGTCTATCCCCTGTTCGCCACCAGCGACATTCGGGGCTCCTCGCGCCTGCGCAACCGGGCAATAGCCGCGGACCTGGCCCGCCACCTGGATCTGGGCCTGGAGGTGGTCAAGCGGGCCCAGAGCATCAAGGCCATGCCCATCCTGGGTGAATTGGCCGGGCGCATAGAGCGGCGGCGCGACCGGCTGGAAGGCGCCCTCAAGAGCGGCGACGAAACCGGCCTGGCCGATTTCATGCGCCGCGAGGTGGAGACGGTTTTCACCGACCTGGCCAAGCAGGGGCCGCAAGTGGCCGAAGCCATCGCCGCCTACCGTGAAGAGGTGGACCCCCATCTTGGCACGGTCTACCACCAGCGCCGGCGTTTTGAAGACAGCGTGTCCGCGCTCAACGAACGCCTGGCCGCCTATCTGGACCAGGAAGAAAAGGCCATGCAGGCCACCCTGCCCCATTACTACGAACGCCACCGCACCGACGGGGTGGACTGCCTTCTCTATTTGGGCGCCTCCCTCAACCCCGACGGCGCTTTCAGCCGGCTGCATCTTAGCAACTTCCGGCTATGGCAACTCATGGTCACCTGCGGCCTGGCCTGGCACGGGGAGCAGCTAAAAAAGGAGTTGCCCGCCCCCCTGGACACCGCCCACCTAATTTTGGTGCAGGAAACCCCCATGAACATCCGTTTTCGTTACGACGAAAAGCGCTTCGACGTGGACGGGGCCTATGACGTGCGCCACGAGATCATCCGTTCCCGCCTGGACAAGGCGGTAATCAGCGGCGGCGAGCGCCTGACCCAGCCGGGCAAGATCGCCTTGGTCTACTCCTCCGCCGAGGAGGCCAGGGAGATGCGCCGCCACATAGAACACCTGCAAGAGCTGGGCTTTCTAGAGCCCCAGGTGGAAAAACACGACCTGGAAGACCTGCCCGGGGTGCGCGGCCTCAAGGCGCTCAGGGTGAGCATCAACCTGGCCAGCCAAGCCCTGGCCCGGCGGGCCCAAAGTTTTCTTGTGGGGGCGTAATGCTCATCTGGAGCATCGCAACCCCTTACCGTTGACAGCCACCAAGTGTTTGGGTAGATTATTTTGTTAGCTTTTACCGCCGATTGCGGCGGTTTTTCCGTGTCATCACCGGAGAGAAGCCGATGCCCAAAGTCGCCGTTGTGTTTCCAGGGCAAGGATCGCAGTGCTTGGGCATGGGCCAGGCCTGGATTCAGGCCGGCCCGGCGGGCCAGGATATCTTCGCCCTGGCCGAAAAGGCCAGCGGGCTGCCTCTGATAACGCTATGCCAACAAGGCCCCTTGGAGGAGTTGACCCGCACGGTCAACTTGCAGCCGGCCGTCATAGCGGTGGACCTGTGCTGCTGGCAGGGCCTGGTTTCCGCCGGGGTGAAGCCCCATGCCGTGGCCGGCCACAGCGTCGGCGAATACGCCGCCCTGGCCGCCGCCGGGGTCTTGAGTCCGGCCCAGTGCCTGGAACTCATCACCCTGCGGGGCCGCCTAATGGACCGCGACGCCATTGCCAACCCCGGGGCCATGGCCGCCATCATGGGCGCCGGCCCCGAGGAGGTGGCCGCCCTGTGCCAGGAAGTGGAGGGCGAGGTGCAGCCGGCCAATTACAACACTCCGGCCCAGACGGTGATAACCGGGGAGCGCCAGGCGGTGGCCGCCGCCGGGGCCCTGGCCAAGGAGCGGGGCTTCAAGGCCATACCCTTGAAGGTGTCCGGCGCCTGGCACAGCCCGCTCATCGCCGCCGCCGGCAGGGACATGGCCGAGGCCTTGGCTCCCCTGGAGTTCGCCGCGCCCGCCTGCCTGCACGTTCCCAACACCACCGGAGAGCCCACCGCCGACGCGGCGGTGATCAAAAACCAGCTAATGAAGCAGCTCACCGCGCCGGTGCGCTGGGTGCAGACCATCCAGGCCCTTTTGGATCAGGGCGTGGAGGTGTTCATCGAGGCCGGGCCAAAGAACGTATTGGCCGGGCTGATCAAAAAAACCGCGCCGGCCGGGACCACAGTGCTCAACGTTCAGGAGCCGGGCGACCTGGACCAAGTGGCCGCGGTTTTATAAGCCAAGCAAAGGGGACTCAACAAGATGCCTCAGGTCAAGGTAATAAGCGAGCGCTGCAAGGGCTGCGGCCTGTGCGTGCTGGCTTGTCCCAAGAACAATCTGGCCCTGGGCAAGGAATACAACGCCCAGGGTTATGCCTACGTCACCTTCAACTCCGACGGCAAATGCACCGGCTGCGCTTTCTGCGCCGAGCTTTGCCCGGACATGGCCCTCAGGCCCTACAAAGAGGAGCGATCCTAAGATGGCCCGGCGGGTATTGATCAAGGGAAATGAAGCCATCGCCATGGGGGCCATCGAAGCGGGCTGCCGCTTCTACTTCGGCTACCCCATCACCCCCCAGAACGAAATCCCCGAGTACATGAGCATGGCCATGCCCAAGCTGGGCGGCACCTTTTTGCAGGCCGAGAGCGAGGTGGCCTCCATCAACATGCTCTTGGGCGCTGCGGCCACGGGAGCCCGGGTCATGACCTCCAGCTCCAGCCCGGGCATCAGCCTCAAGCAAGAAGGCATCAGCTACCTGGCCGGTTCGCAGATTCCCGGGGTCATCGTGAACATGAGCCGCTCGGGCCCGGGCCTGGGAGGCATCCATCCCTCCCAGGGCGACTACTTCCAGTCCACCCGGGGCGGCGGCCACGGCGACTACCGCACCCTGGTGCTGGCCCCCTCCACCGCCCAGGAGAACTACGACCTGACCATGCTGGCCTTCGACCTGGCCGAAAAGTACCGCAACCCGGTGATGATTTTGGGCGACGCCCTGATCGGTCAGATCAAGGAGCCGGTGGAGCTTAAGAGCTACCGCAAGAAACCCCAGGACAAACCCTGGGCCCTCACCGGGGCCAAGGGGCGTCACGGGCAGATTCTCAAATCCCTGTTCCTGGCCGACGGCGAGTTGACCGACCACAACTGGATGCTGGCCAAAAAGTACAAGAGCATGGAAAAAGAGGTCCGCTTCGAAACCTATCGCGCCGAGGACGCCCAACTGATGCTGGTGGCCTTTGGCTCGGTGGGGCGCATCCTAAAGACCAGCGTGGACATCCTGCGCGAAAAGGGCAAGGCGGTGGGTCTGCTGCGGCCCATCACCGTGTATCCCTTCCCCAAGCAGGCGGTGCGCCAGGCGGCGGAGGAGGCCAAGGCGCTCATGGTCATGGAGCTCAACACTGGCCAAATGGTGGAAGACGTGAAGCTGGCCGCCGAGTGCGCCTGCCCGGTGGATTTCTACGGCCGCCCCCCGGGCTCCATCCCCACCCCCGACGAGTTGGCCAAGGAAGCCATGAAAGTATGGCGGAAAAGAGGCCTGAAATGAGCGCCAAGCCCAAACTGAAGCAGGTCTTCGACCGGCCCAAATCCTTGAAGGACGTGCCCTATCACTACTGCCCCGGCTGTCACCACGGGCTTATCCACCGGCTGGTGGCCGAGCAGATAGACGCCTTCGGCCTACAGGAAAGCACCCTGGCCGCGGCCAGCGTGGGCTGTTCGGTTTTGTTGTACGACTACTTTGACGTGGATATCGTGGAATCGCCCCATGGCCGGGCCGCGGCGGTGGCCACCGGCCTCAAGCGGGCCAAGCCCGACAGCTTCGTGTTCACCTATCAGGGGGACGGCGACCTGGCGGCCATCGGCACCGCCGAGATCGTGCATGCGGCCAACCGGGGCGAGAAGATCACCGTGATCTTCGTGAACAACGCGGTGTTCGGAATGACCGGCGGCCAGATGGCCCCCACCACCCTGGAAGGCCAGGTGACCACCACCAGCCCCTATGGCCGCAGCGCGGCCGAGGCCGGCCTGCCCATCCGGGTCTGCGAAATGCTCTCCACCCTGGAGGGCACCGCCTTTGCCGCCCGGGTGGCGGTGGACAACATCAAAAATCTGAAAAAGGCCAAGGCGGCCCTCAAACGCGCCTTCACCTACCAGACCAAGGGCTGGGGCTTCTCCTTTGTGGAGTTTTTGTCCTCTTGCCCCACCAACTGGAAGATGACCCCCGAGGAAGCCAACGCGCGGGTGGGCAAGGAAATGGCCGATTACTTCCCCCTGGGCGTCTACAAAGACGTCCGGGCCAATTGACCAGGGGCAGGACAACGATGTATTTTGACACCATAATCGCCGGGTTCGGCGGGCAGGGCGTTCTGCTGATGGGCAACGTCTTGGCCTATGCCGCCATGCACGCGGGCAAACAGGTCACCTACATGCCGGTATACGGGGTGGAGATGCGCGGCGGCACGGCCAACTGCACCGTGGTTATCAGCGACCGCCCGGTGGGCTCGCCCATCATTCACGAGCCGGTAAGCGCGGTGGTGATGAACCGCCCCTCGGCGGAAAAATTCGGCCCCATGGTCAAGAAAAAGGGGCAAGTTTTCGTAAACGCCAGCCTGATCAAAGAGGGCCAGTTCACCACCCGGGCCAAAACGGTGTGCTGGGTGCCCACCATGGAGTTGGCCAGCGACATCGGCAACCGCCGCTTGGCCAACATGGTCATGCTGGGGGCGGTGGTCCAGGGCGGCGGTATGCTGACCATACAGCAGGTGGCCGATGCCCTTTCCGGGGCCTTGGACCCGCGCTATCATAAGATGATCCCGGCCAACGTCGGGGCGCTCAAGGCCGGGGCCCGCTTTATCAGCGAGCAAAAGGCCGCCAAAAAGGGCTAAGGAGGCAACGCCATGGCGCGAGAGGGGGAAAACGGACACCACGACCTCATGTCCCAGATGCAGGGCATGGAGGGCAACAACAGCCGGGAGAGCGACTTCCTGGACGGAGTGGACGCGGTGGCCGCCGGCCAAAAGGCTCCGGTGGACCCGGGCATGCCCGTGGGCCAGCGAATCCGGCAGTTCCGCGAGAGCAAGGGCCTGAGCCTGGAGGATTTGGCCCAGCGCACCGGCCTGCCCCAAGAGATGTTGGCCGAGGTGGAAAACGAAACCGCCTCCCCACCCCTGGGTGTTTTGGTCAAGCTGGGCAAGGCCCTGGACATGCGCTGGGGCGCCCTCATCTCCGGCGGCGGGGACCGCACCTACACCGTGGTGCGGGTCAAGGACCGCCAGCGGATGAGCCGCCAGGCCAGCCAAAAGGGCACCACCTACGGCTATACCTACGAAACCCTGGCCCCCCACAAGACCAACCGCTCCATGGAACCGTTCATCGTCACCCTGCAGCCCGCCGGCGGGGAAGCGGCGCCCTCCGCCCACGACGGCCAGGAGTTCATCTACGTGTTGGACGGAGTGATGGAAGCCTTGGTGGACGACACGGTGGAGATACTGAGCCCCGGCGACAGCATCTACTATGACTCCACGGCGCCCCACTTGCTGCGCCCCCACGGCGACCAGCCGGTGCAGATTCTGGCGGTCATCTACAGCCAGGAGAAGTAAGAGGGAGCCTCATTTTGAGCGACGCAAGGGCGGGGCTTGTCCCCGCCCTTTTTTATTGGCGTTGGGCGGCCGGTCTGTGGTCTAAACAATCGTGCAGGCTGGGTTGAAGGGCGAGGGGCTGAAGCCCGGCGATCCTATATTCAGGTTGAGTTTAGCTCGGTTCAACCCAACCCACGTCACCCACCCGCTCCCCCCGGGTGGCCCGCTCCCTCCATCCGTGATATATAGATTCACCTCACAAGGCGCTCCCCCTTGGGCTTCCCGGCCCCCGGAGCGGCAAAACCACCCGCCTGGCAGCCTCTTGCCGGCCGGGCAGCGCTGTTTTTCACCCGAAAAACCAGTTGACAACCTGTATTTATAGGGTATGCTAATTCTTGAATTTGGCCCTATAGCCCGACCCAGCCGCTTGATCCAGCCTGCTTTTCGCATGTCTAGCCAAGCCTAAAGTCTGGCCCGTAAGGCCCCTAGGAGCATCCTCCCAGTGCGGGAGGGGCTAGTTTTTTTTCCTGAAGGAGTGAGAAGAGAAGAGATGGCAAAGAATATCTACGTGGGCAACCTGTCCTACAACTCCAACGAAGACACCCTGCGCGCGGCCTTTGAACAGTATGGCCCCGTGCTGTCTTCCCGGGTGATTACCGACCGTGAAACCGGCCGCTCTCGCGGTTTCGGCTTCGTGGAGATGGAGGGCGATGCCGCGGACCAGGCCATCGCAGGCATGAATGGCGCCGATTTGGACGGCAGGCAGTTGAAGGTGAACGAGGCTCGGCCCCGCGAGTCCCGGCCCCCTCGCCCCCGCTGGTAGTTTCGGGCGGCTAGCGGCCGCCACCCAGTTCTAAACCGGAGGCTCAGGTTCTTCCCATCGGGGAAACCGGGCCTCCGGTCCTTTTT